>JAKQII010000330.1 GCA_029557535.1 Acidobacteriota bacterium | reverse complement strand
CTCGAAGAGAAAAATCCGCTGATAATGGAACCAAAACTCTCGTCCGAGAAGGCTTCGGATGCAGCGACCGTGCTACTCGACGGTTTGATCGCGGATTTCGGGCCGGCCTCGGAATTTTTGTGGGAAAGTGCTCGTGACGCGTCGACGCTCGAAAAGATCGACCGGGATATTCAGCACCTTCGCGATAACATTTGGAAACCGTTCGAGAACCGCGCAAGGGTGCTCGACCATTTCGGCTATATCGATTTCGCCTCTGAGACCGTAGAGCCAAGCGGCGAATGGCTGGCCGATGTTCGTGTCGACAGGCCGCTGCTTGTCGGTGAGGCGATAAAGAACGGTATCTTTGACGATATCCAACCGAAGGCCGTTGCCGGTTTGATGGCTTCGCTGGCCGCCGATCCTGACCGCAACTACGGCGACCTTTATCTGTCGAATGAACTTCTTGATATTATTGCCGGATTTGAGGACATCATTTACGAGGTCTCACGCATAGAATGGCGTTTCGGCACGGAACCCGTCGAAGAGATCAACCTCTCAGCCGCCGCTGCCGCCGAGCGATGGGCCGGCGGAATGGAATGGGACGTACTCGTGCAGCGAACCAAGGCCGAAGAAGGCGACCTCGTTCGGCTGCTTTCGCGGACCGGCGAAGCATTGATGCAGATCGCAAATTTAAAGGATTCGAACCCTCGTGTGGCCGCAGCCGCCAGACTTACCGCCGAAACGATCCTTAGGGAGCCGATACGCTGAAAAATCTGTCCTCGTTGACGTACATTCGTGAATGTTTCGCGAATCGGACCGCAGAAGCATTTCAATTGCCGAAGCCTTTTGTTAGAATATGTGTGTATTCGGCTGGTTAGAATCCGCGAAGCGGGGCCAGCCGAAAACAGAATTATGCGAGTACTTTTGGCAGATGAATACGGATTTTGCTTCGGAGTCGAGCGGGCGGTCGAGATGGTCGAAGAATCGGTCAGTGCCGGCGAGACCGTTCGCACACTCGGGCCTTTGATCCACAACGAACAGGAAATGAAACGGCTAGGTTCCCACGGTGTCGTTACTGTCAGCGAACCAGTCCAGATCGGCCGGTCGGAAACGGCGGTGATACGTGCCCATGGCGTAACTCCGCAGGTCGAACAGGAATTAAAGGAAAAAGCCGGAAAGGTGGTTGATGCAACATGCCCCTTCGTCACGCGTGTGCAGCGTCTCGCGTCGCGTGCCGCCGCTCAGGATCGTCACGTTATCATCGTCGGCAGTGCTGATCACCCGGAAATGATAGGCGTTAGGGGTTATGCTCCCGATCATTCGTTCATAATCAAGGACGAGACCGAAGTTGCCGCGCTTCCGCGATTGAAAAATCCGCTGGTCGTATCGCAAACGACCATCAAGGCAAAGACATTCTTCGACACTGCGGAGGCTATCAAGACAAAAACGGACGATGAGGTCGAGATAGTGAACACGATCTGCTCGGCAACCCGGGATCGGCAGGAGGCTGCAAGAGCGCTTGCCGGCATGGTTGATGCGTTTTATATAATCGGGGCGACCCATTCTTCCAACAGCGTCAAACTTCACGCGGTATGCAAAGAGCAGTGTCAAAAGAGTTTCTTGATAGAGACCGAAGACGACATTGATCCTGCGGATCTGTTCGGAGCACAGACGGTCGGCGTCACGGCTGGTGCGTCAACTCCGGAATGGCTGATCAAAAAGGTAGTCAAGCACCTCGAGTCTATCGATCCGAACGGGACCAAAGACATGGCCCTCGCGTAGAAACTAAGCATTCAGAAATAGAAAGGCCGGGCATTCAGTCCCGGCCTTCGTCGATTTGCCGCGATCATCGATCACGGAATGATCAGTGTTTGGCCAACGGTCACGGCGTTAGGGCTTGCGAGGAAGTCCCGATTAGCGTTGTAAATATCCATGTAACGCGCCGACGTCCCGTAGAACTTCCGACTGATGCTGCCGAGAGTGTCTCCGGGCTGTACGACGTACGTCCGCCCCTCACCGGTGGGAACCTCGGCCGGCGATTCTGCTTCTGCAAACTTAGGCAGTGAGATCCCCTGATTTAAATAGACGCCGAATTCAGTTCCCGACCTCACTTCGGCCTCTTCGCCTTTTGTAAGCCTTTCGCCAAGCAGTCCTGCACCGGCACCGATGATGCCTCCGATCAAGGCGCCCTTTCCACCGCCGATGGCGCCCCCTAAGATCGCACCGCCTGCTCCGCCGCCGCCAATGAAGATGACCTTACGATATTTGGTCTTGTCGCCCTTGGCTGTACCTTC
>JAKQII010000324.1 GCA_029557535.1 Acidobacteriota bacterium | reverse complement strand
AATAAGAAAAAGCCCCGCAAGGCTCTTTCATGAACCTTGCAGGGCTTTCAACCTGCGCGGCGCCGAAGCGCGGACGTGAATACGAGATAAAGTTACGTTATTTCGCGTGCCGAATCAAGAGGATTTTGGCACGCTCGCACGCGGCGGCGGATTCATGGCATATTATGCCCGCTTTTCACCGGTTCCGCCTGTATCCGTCCAGACGATCCTCATCCCCTCGTACGCCAGCGGTGGGCGATCGCGAGATAGGCCACCGCACCTGCGGCACCGGTACTGAAAAACCGTCCAAAGCGTTCTCGTCCACGACCGATATACGAACTCGGTACGGGTCGCCCAGTCATGGCCGACGACGGAACAAACCATCCGTCGCTGAATCATCTGCGCGAGTTTCGACATCATGTTTCCCTCCTTCGCTCCCGATTGATAAGCTGAATGCCGTCAAAGTATTCGGTCCGGCCGCACGCGCGGCACCTGATCCGCCCCTTCGTGACCTCGATCGACGGCGGTACCGGATCGTCGTACAGCGTCACGAGTGCGCCGTTCGCCGGATTCCACGAACCGAGCGGCGACTTGCAGCGCGGACATGTGAGAGGCTTGGCGTCCGTCATTCGCCGGGTTCCCTGTTGAGCTCGTCGCGTAATTCCTTGTTGGACATCTTGAACCGCTGTCTTAAAGCGGCAAGAATTTCCGCGCGTTCCTCGGCCATGATCCGCGCGGCCTTGCGCTGCGTATCGGTGCCCAATGCGTCATCTTCAACTTCTAGGACCGTCTCCCGTGTCTTCTCATCCATCACCATTCATTCTCCTCATCATCATTTTCCAAAAGGCCGCGTTCCTCCATCAGTCCGATCTCGGCATAAAACCGGGCCGTCTCGTACTGCTGCTGTCTTTCCGGCGTGATATCGAATGTCCCGTCCTCGCGACGCTGCGGGATCAAATTGGCCGGAAGCCTCCGGCGCACTTCCTCTTCCTCGGTCAGCGGTGTCGAAAACGTTTTGAAGCGGTGAGTGACGATCCTCAGGCAGTCAAGGACGCCGCCAACGGCGTTCGGCTTGCCCTTGTCGTCGAACGTCCACGTTCGCGCCTCCTGCCGGGCGTAGTAAAAGCCCCAATCGTCCTCGGGCAGTTCCGGTTTCACCGGCGCGTCCAGTTGGTCGCCGGGAACAAGAAAATACAGATGCGCGGCCGGTTCGGTTCCGAACGTGTTGAACGGGTGCGCGAACTGCGTCGGTTTGAGGTACCATCCGAGCTCGGTCAGTCCCGCGAACACGTCGCCGTCGAACAGCGTCACACCGAACGGCAGTTTGCGGTTGACGGTATCCAGCACAGCCTTCGAATCAGGATGAGCCCAAACCGTGACCGGCGCGTTCGGGAACAGTTCGGCGCGGCGGCGGCCGATCCATTCGAAGACGCGCTCGAAATCCGCGTTCCACGCCTTGTATTCGGCCAGCACGAACAGATCTTCGGCGAACGGTGAATTCTGCGAGCCGCGCGCAACGATCACCCCTGCGGTCGGCCGTGACGCATCCGGCGACAGTTTGACGGCTGCGTAAATCGTCCACGCGGACGGAATGAAACCGTCGCCGTCACGGCGCATCACGCGCCGCTCGAACACGTCCGCGGAGATCAGATTGCGCTGCGGCTTGAAATGCTGGACCACGAGACCCTTGCGCGCGATCCCGTAGAGATAGTTATATCCGTCGCTCATCGCGTCCACCACATCCTTGAATTCCGACAGCGGGAAATTTCGGAGTTCGGTCTTTACAACGTCATTCCATTGCTCGTCCTCGTGAAGTTCGGCATCGTCAGCGAATTCCACGAGACCGTCGTTGACC
>JAKQII010000323.1 GCA_029557535.1 Acidobacteriota bacterium | reverse complement strand
AATAAGAAAAAGCCCCGCAAGGCTCTTTCATGAACCTTGCAGGGCTTTCAACCTGCGCGGCGCCGAAGCGCGGACGTGAATACGAGATAAAGTTACGTTATTTCGCGTGCCGAATCAAGAGGATTTTGGCACGCTCGCACGGGGCGGCGGATTCATGGCATATTATTCCCGCTTTTTGCCGCCGGGTCAGTGTCCGTCCACACGATTCTCATCCCCTCATACGCCAGCGGCGGGCGATCGCGAGATAGGCCGCCGCACCTGCGGCACCGGTACTGAAAAACCGTCCAAAGCGTTCCCGTCCACGACCGATAGACGAACTCGGTACGGGCCGCCCAGTCATGGCCGACGACGGAACAGACCAGCCGTCGCTGAATCATCTGCGCGAGTTTCGACATCATGTTTCCCTCCTTCGCTCCCGATTGATAAGCTGAATGCCGTCAAAGTATTCCGTCCGGCCGCACGCGCGGCACCTGATCCGCCCCTTCGTGACCTCGATCGACGGCGGTACCGGATCGTCGTACAGCGTCACAAGCGCCCCGTTCGCCGGATTCCACGAACCGAGCGGCGACTTGCAGCGCGGACATGTGAGAGGCTTGGCGTCCGTCACCATTCATTCTCCTCGTCGTCATTTTCCAAAAGGCCGCGTTCCTCCATCAATCCGATCTCGGCGTAGAAGCGCGCGGTTTCGTACTGCTGCTGTTTTTCCGGCGTGATATCGAATGTCCCGTCCTCGCGCCGCTGCGGGATCAGGTTGGCCGGAAGCCGCCGGCGCACTTCCTCTTCCTCGGTCAGCGGGGTCGAAAACGTTTTGAAGCGGTGCGTGACGATCCTCAGGCAGTCGAGGACGCCGCCAACGGCGTTCGGCTTGCCCTTGTCGTCGAACGTCCACGTTCGCGCCTCCTGCCGGGCGTAGTAAAAACCCCAATCGTCCTCGGGCAGTTCCGGTTTCACCGGCGCGTCCATCTGATCGCCGGGAACAAGAAAATACAGATGCGCGGCCGGTTCGGTTCCGAACGTGTTGAACGGGTGCGCGAACTGCGTCGGTTTGAGGTACCATCCGAGCTCGGTCAGTCCCGCGAACACGTCGCCGTCGAACAGCGTCACGCCGAACGGCAGCTTGCGGTTGACGGTATCCAGCACGGCCTTCGAATCGGGATGGGCCCAAACCGTCACCGGCGCGTTCGGGAACAGTTCGGCGCGACGGCGGCCGATCCATTCGAAGACGCGCTCGAAATCCGCGTTCCACGCTTTGTATTCGGCCAACACGAACAGATCTTCGGCGAACGGTGAATTCTGCGAGCCGCGGGCGACGATCACCCCTGCGGTCGGCCGTGACGCATCCGGCGACAGTTTGACCGCCGCGTAAATCGTCCACGCGGACGGAATGAAACCGTCGCCGTCGCGTCGCATCACGCGCCGCTCGAACACGTCCGCGGAGATCAGATTGCGCTGCGGCTTGAAATGCCGGACCACGAGACCCTTGCGCGCGATCCCGTAGAGATAGTTGTATCCGTCGCTCATCGCGTCCACCACATCCTTGAATTCCGACAGCGGGAAATTTCGGAGTTCGGTCTTTACAACGTCATTCCATTGCTCGTCCTCGTGAAGTTCGGCATCGTCAGCGAATTCCACGAGACCGTCGTTGACC
>JAKQII010000302.1 GCA_029557535.1 Acidobacteriota bacterium | reverse complement strand
GGGAACGTACAACCTCAAGGCATCAATGCAGGGTTTTGCAAATCAGGAAAAGAACGAACTCGCGACGATCGCGGGCCAGAATGTCCAGCTGGATTTTACGCTTCAACCCGCAGGCGTAACGGCTGAGCAGATCATCACGCTCGAGGGTGATAACGAGCCGGTTGTCGATACCACTCGAACGATCGTTGGAGGCACCGTCGCTGAACGCGAGATCGAGGAAATCCCGAATGTTTCGCGTAACGCACTCGACCTCGTCCTGACGCTCGGCGGAACGACTGAGGAGCAGCTATCGACCGATGGCCTTGCCGAAGACCGCAGCGCCAATCCGCGAACCGCGCCACTCGAACAGGGTAATTTTTCGATCGGCGGCGGTACGGCATATTCAAACAACATCACGATCGACGGTCTCGACAATAACGACGACCGTTCATCACGCGACCGATTCCAGCCTTCGATCGAAGCGATTGTCGAAGTTCAGGTGATTCAAAACCAGTTTTCAGCGGAGTACGGACGCGCGTCCGGCGGTCGCGTTAACCTTCGCACCCGAGGCGGCGGCAATCGGTTCCGCGGGCGTTTCTTTGGGTTTTTCAGAGATGAAAGCCTGAATGCAAATTCGTGGTACAACAACAGTCGTGGAATTTCCCGACCGCCGCTCCAGGACATCAACCCCGGCTTTTTCGTAAGCGGCCCGGTCCGTCTCCCGTTTTACAATGGCAAGAACAAGACCTTTTTCGCATTCACGTACGAATTCGACAACCTCGCTGACACGACACAGATCGACGCTTATGTTCCCGTAGGTTCGAACCCGCGATATCCGCTTCCGGCGTCTACCGGCGGATCGCAAACTTGCGATAACTCAAGTCCGACGGCGTGCACCTCGACTCCGCCGACGGCAGCCTACGTGGCTCCGTACAGCAAGCTTTACGCCACTCCCAACCGCAGCAACGTAATTACGGCGAGGATCGATCACCGGCTTTTCAAGGGCAACGACCTGACCATCGGATTCCAGTTCGGACGCAAGAACAACAAACGGACCACCGGAGCCGCGACGACTCGCCTCGAGAACGCGTTTCAGGCAAAGAACATCAACACGGATGCACTCAACTTCTCTGACAATCAGGTCATCGGTTCGAACGCCGTCAATCAGATCCGCGGTCAGTGGTCACGTTACAAACCGAGCTATCAGGCTCCCGATCCGTTCGATCCGGTGGTGCTGATCGCGTATCGCGATCCGGTCGCCAATTCCGTCAGAACTCTGATCACAGGGAATTCGACGACCAGCACGAACCAGAATTTTGCCGACACGAGAAACGAGACACGTTGGCAGCTTCAGGACTCATTGACGTACCTGTACAAGACCCACACGTTCAAGATGGGTTTTGATGTTCAGGATGTTGTATCGAAGGTGACCGGACTCGGTGACGCCACCGGCACTTTCAACTTTGGAAGTGTTCTCGCTTTCGAACAGAATACGATCAATCGCTATCGGCAGAATTTCGGAACCAGTCAGGACGTGAAGAACCGCTATTACGGCGTCTTTTTCAACGACGAGTTGAAGCCGCGCTCGAACATGACGTTGAGCCTTGGTCTACGTTATGAACGGGAAACCGCGGTCGACGACACGAACAACTTTGGTCCGCGTGTCGGATTTGCTTGGGATCCATTCAAGAAAGGCAAAGGTGTCGTGCGTGTCGGAGCCGGGATCTTCTACAATCGCGTCCTGCTGAGAACGGTTGGCGATTCGATCCAGAATGGCGGCGGCAATCTCGTTGCCTTTGACACGAGCACGATCGGAACATCCGGTTCGGATGCCCGGCGCGTCGCGATCATGGCCGCGATTGCCAACAATTTCCCGAACAGTTACGCCTCGGTTCAGGAGCTTCAATCGCTCGTCACCGCAGCCTGCGCGACCGTGGTCAATCCGCTCGGTCCGTGTAATCAAAACACCGGTTTCTCGATCGGGAACGTTTCGAGCGCCGGCAATCCGCTCCGCACCGTCGAGGAAAATTTGAAGATTCCCGAAAGCTATCAGTTCAATGTTGGATTCGAGCGTGAGATCTGGAAGGGCTGGGTTTTTGAGGCCAACTACACGTGGAATCGCACGATCCGACTTTGGCGCGATTACAACTCGAACGCTCCGCGACTCCCGGCCGGGTACGCCGACTGGACCGCATGGTTGATAAACAATCCGTTCCAACTCTCGCCGACCCGAATGTACACGTTTTATCTCGGATCGACGTCCGATCCGAGCGGCATCACCACAACGCAGAACGGAACGACGAATTGTGGAACGACAACCGCCAATTGCTGGGTTAATTTGAATACGACGAACACCTCGTCGACGACGCCGCTGGTGGCGGTCACGGGTCAAAACAATAACGCTACGGGCGCTCCGATCGGAATCGCATTGGCGGCGATCGCGCAGTTCCGTCCGGATCAAACGGTTGAAGAGACATCGCTGATCGGGTCGCAGGGCCGTTCTCAGTACAACGGCTTGGTCCTGGAACTCCGTAGCCGGTTTCGTAAGTTCAAGAACGGATTTGGCGCACAGTATAGATTGGTCTATACACTCTCGAGTACAAGGGATGACGGATTGAACAATACGGCAAATGCGGAAATCAACGGCAACTTCGCGCGCGAATGGGCGCGAAGCCTGCAAGATCGCCACCATCGCATCACATTCAGCGGCACGTTTGACACGCCCGCTTGGTTCGGAAGGTTGCGATTCTCTCCGCTCGTCCGTTGGGGCAGTTCGGCTCCATTCAATCTTGGAGCCGGCGGGAGCGACAGAAACCTCGACGACCTTGGGACCGATCGTTTGAACTTCAGCGGGAACGTGAAAGACATAAAGTACCGAAAGCCGGGTTCGCCGGTTCCGGACGCCCTGCTCGCTCAGTTCTCGCTGCAACCGATTGGTGCCGCAAGCGGCAACCTACCGCGGAATGCGGGACACGGTCCGAGCCTCATGAATTTTGATCTGAATGTGACCCGCGAGTGGAAGTTCGGCGAACGCTTCCGGTTCCGTCCGACGCTCGAATTCAACAACATCCTGAATCTTGCGGTTTTCAGTTATGGTGCGGAATTCGTAGACTTCCAGGCGCTCAGTTCGACACCGACGGCGGCGCAGTTGACCGCTCGACAGAACTTCTTGGTCCCGACCCGAACCTATCGGCAACGGACAATCCGGCTCGGCATCAGGTTCGACTTTTGAGCGGATCCCGACAGCAAACGCAAAACCGCGCGGGGCGTTACGGCACTCCGCGCGGTCTTTTCTTTTCCCCGGTTCGAGAATCAATTGGCTGAGTTCAGAAGATTCTTCGCGAGATCCTTGAGCTTTCGTCCGAGATCGCCGGAGAAAACTCCGACCCTGATCTTGATATCGGTCGCTTTTGCGATCTTTTCGATCTTCGATCGCGTAACCGCATACACTAGAGTTTCGCGCCGGGCCGCGCCGGTGTCGCCGTAGAACCGATACGCCTTGCCGATCTCGATCTTTTCGCCGTCGGCAAGGATCGTCAAGTTGTTGGACTTCGCGAATTTGTATTCATCCGCGTCCGACAGAACGGCGATCGCCCAAACATCGCGTTTGGCTGTTCCGCTGTACGCATAAACGTATCCGAGCCGGAAATCCATGTAGGATGGCTTCGATTTGCCGGCGACATCAACCTGCGCCTGCGTGGTCAGGTTGTAGCCGTATCCGCGGGCGGTGTCGTATTTGCGGATGATCCCTCCGATTCCGGCTTCGCGGTCGATCGAACGGATGTCCGACCAAGCCTGAAAGTCCGCGTAATCCTGAACCGTTGCCGAAACCTGACGAATCGGAGCCTTGACCGTTTTGGCCTTCGAGGCCGCATTCAGCGCGGCGCGTTCGTATTCCTGTTTCTTGCGTTCCTCTTCGGCGCGTTCCTTTTCGGCCCGAAATTCCCATGCCGGCTTGAGATCGGAGATTCCCCAAACCCCGCGCTTATCAGACTTCGCCTGCTGCTCGTTCTGTTCGTACAGGGCGCGCTCGGTCGGAATCTGGCCATTCTTTTGATCCGGGTCGTGCCACGCGGCGCCGTCACGCAGCATCTGCTGACCAACATCAATGCCGTTGACCGTGAGTTTGCCGATGGTCCGCTGCATGCTGAGACCGAGCGGTTTGAACTCAGCCGTTTTGTTCAGCACCAGGGCGGAGAGATGTTGTTTCACCTCGACCGACAGCGGCTGGTCGGACTCCGGCACTTCGATACACTTGAGGACGCCCGTAATCCGCGCGTTCGAGACCTCGATCACGAAAGTCTTCCCGTCGAGGACCTCGACCACGCGGCCGGAAATCGCGCTCTGCGGATATGCCGTGACGGCCGTCAGAATCAGCACGATCACGATCAGGACCGCCCCGAGGGCGTTATTCTTCGATTTCGCCGACAACATCACAGAATTCATACTTCACCTCCGTTCGCCCGAAGCCAAATCCCAATTCCCAAATGGCTACACCTCCAGGTTGTATTCTCGGAGCCGGCGATAGAGCGTCGACGGCGAGATGCCAAGCATCTCGGCGGTCTTGCCGCGATGCCAACCGGTCTTTTCAAGGGCTCCGATGATCTGCTGGCGCTCGACGTCGCGCAGGTTCGACGGCGCGTTCTGAAACG
>JAKQII010000236.1 GCA_029557535.1 Acidobacteriota bacterium | reverse complement strand
CCGCGGGGAATGACATCCCGCGCCGGACATACAGATTATGCGAAAAGATCGGTGCTCTGGTGCTTTCCTGCAGGCCTTTGCACTGTCCTTCGCCAGATTTCCGCAGCGCGTGACATGGGCAGTTCCGAAACGAATAACGGCGGATCAGGTGTTCCTGACCCGCCGTCAAGCCATTTAAGCTCCCAAGAAGACTCAGACCTGGCCCGGCTGTGGCGGCAATGGTTTCGGTATCGAATTCAGTTGACGCGCCGCCATCAATCCGCGGAAGAGATAAACGATGGCCAGCAGGTGGATGATGATCCCAAGGACAGCAAAGGCGAGCAGAAAGAAGATCGTGTCGAGTCCGAACAGGACGATCCCCACGATGAACGCCCACGAATGTCTCGCGCGACCGAGAAAACCGAAACCGACAAAGACCGCGATCGTGATCAGATCGAGCGCCACCGCAACGAAAGTCAGCGCCGGCGTGCCGCTTTCCACGGCGATCGCGGCCGCGACAGCGTCGAAGATCTGCGTGATCCCGAGTCCGACGGCAAAGCTGAAATCGGCGCCGGCAAGTGCGATCACGGTGTTGATGAGTGTCAGCCCGGCGATCCAGAAAAACCAATTGGCGCCGCTGTTTACCTGAGATTGCAGTTCATCCGCATCGACGCCGCCCGGCGTCGCCTGAATATCTTCGAACATGAGAATCCTCCGGAATGAGATTAGAAAGTCAGGTCATTGTACAGGCGTCCGTCGCTTTTTTGCACCAACTTTTTTTCCGGCGGGTTCCGAGGCGATTCCGAGTTCTTCGGCGTCGCCGGTGATGAGACGCGCGTTCCGCTCGCGCGTGAGGTACGCCCAGAACCAGCTCCAGAGCACGAACAGCCGGTTGCGGAATCCGATCAGCGAGATCAAATGGACGAAAAGCCACGCCATCCATGCGGGAAATCCCGAAAGTTCGAATCGTCCGAAATCAGCGATCGCGCGGCTCTTGCCGATCGTCGCCATCGATCCGAGATCCTTGTACTCGAAATTGGACCGCGTCCTGCCGCCAAGATCCGCAAGGATGTTCGCCGCCGCGGTCTCGGCCATCTGCATCGCGCCCTGCGCGACGCCCGGAACGAGCGATTCGTCTTTTTGAACGAAGTTCGCCATATCGCCGATAACAAATATGTTCTCGTGACCGGGAACCGAAAGGTCGGAGTTCACCTTCACGCGTCCTGCGCGATCGGTCTCGGCCCCCAGTTTCGATCCGAGCGGCGAAGCGGCGACGCCGGTCGCCCAGACGATGACATCGGCATTGTGCCATCTGCCATTGACGTTCAGCCGCCGCTCCTCGATCTTCGTAACCATGCTGTTCAGGTAAACCTCGACGCCGAGGTCCTCGAGCTGCTTCTTCGCCTTCTCGGAAAGTTCGGGCGAAAACGCGTTGAGTACCCGGTCCGAACCTTCGTAAAGCATTACGAGCGCCCGGCGGGTATCGATCAGGTTGAAGTCGCTCGCCAGCGCGCGTCTCGCAATATCGGCGATCGCACCCGCGACCTCGACGCCCGTCGCGCCGCCGCCGATGACCGCAAAACTCAAATGGCGCTTGACGCCGGTCAGATAGGCGTCGCGCTCCGCAAGTTCGAATGCGAGCAGCACCCGGCGCCGTATTTCGAGCGCGTCTTCGAGGGTCTTGAGTCCCGGCGCGAACTGTTCCCATTGATCGTTCCCGAAATACGAATGGCGCGCACCGGCGGCGACGATAAGGTAATCGAATGCGACGTTCGAGCCGTCCTGCATCCTGACATTCTTGCCCTCCAGATCGAAATCCGTGACCTCGCCGAGGATCACTTCGACGTTCTTTGCGCGATGGAGGATGCGGCGGATCGGCGACGCGATCTCGCCCGGCGAGAGCACCGCCGTCGCGACCTGATAGAGGAGCGGTTGAAAGGTGTGGTGATTCTTGCGGTCGATGAGCGTTACGTCCACCGGTTTGCCGGCGAGCGCCTTGGCGGCCCACAGTCCGCCGAATCCGCCGCCGATGATGACCACCCTTTTCCGTCCGTTCGATCTTTCCATATCCAGCCCCCGTCAATACAACGCGCAAATCAGTCACGCTCCGTCACAATCGCCACGATCGCGGTCCGAATCCGAATTCTAACCGATGTGTGGGACGTTCGGAAAACGGGCAATATCCCGGTCCCGAGCGCAATTTTCCCCGCACCTCTGGCGATCCGGCGCCCCAAACCCCTTGAAAACACTGCGGTCGATTGGCACGCGGCTTGCGCTGATAATAGTTGGGCCGCTTGTCAACATAGACGAATTTGCGCGTCCGAGGAGGACATGACGATGAAGACACGAAGAGCTCAGGTCGAACAAAGAAGCCTGAACTATACGGAGCGAGTCGATCACGACGTCGGGCACGTTCCGAAAGAACGGATCAGCGAGCCGGCGGTCTGCCGAGAATGCAAAGCGGTTTACACAGGCGGACGTTGGGCGTTTGACGAACGACTCCGGCGAGACTACAGGCTTCAGGATTTGGAGCCTGCCGAGGTGATCTGTCCTGCCTGCCGACAGATCCGCGACGGACTTCCGGCGGGATTCCTCTACGCGAAGGGTGCCTACCTTGCGGAACATTTGGAAGACATCACGAATCTGATACGGAACGAGACGGAAAGAATGTCTCATGAAAATCCGTTGTGGCGGGTGATGGATTGGAAACAGCTTGATTCCGAACTGACGGTGACGACGACGACGGCTCATCTCGCACAGCATCTGGGCAGGATGCTTCATCGTGCTCATGCCGGCGACGTCCGCTACCAGTTTTCGGATGATGACGTGACGCGCGTCTATTGGGAACGAAACTGAGTTCTGAACGAAAGGAGAAAGACCATGCTTAATACACATTTTGAGCGCGACGCCGATCTTTTCGAAGAGCCGATCCGTGTCAGCCGCATGACGACTGTCGACAACCGGTTTGAGATCAACTGTTCGATCTGCAATCAGCTTTTTTACACGGATATTGACAGCATTGCACAAATAAACCGGGCGGTTGAACTTGGTTTCGACAATCCATTCGTATGCGACGGATGTGCCGAGAACTACGAAATGTTGTCCCACAGTCGCTGACGTAGAAGGTAAATGGGGGAAAGAAACATGAAGTCATTGAATTATTTGAGATTCATTAAGTTTACAGCGGTGATTCTGCCGCTACTGCTGTCGACAGCGGTCGTCTCCGTCGGGCAGAAGGTCACTCGATCGGAGGCGGAGGTGACGATTCTCGTGACGGCGATGCCGCATGACGACAAGAGCCGCGCGGTTGCCGGTCGTTTGGAGAGCAGCGATTTTGCGGTCTTCGAAAACAAACAGAAGCAGAAGATCGTCTCCGTCAAGAATGCGGACGATTCCCCGATCGTCTTCGCCGTACTCGTCCAGGACAACCTGATCGGCGGGGTCAACAATCAGTTGCCGGAGATCCGCGATTTTATCCGGGGGCTTCCAAAAGGATCGAAGGCGATTGTCGGCTATGTCGGAACCGGAAGCCTGCAGGTCCGCCAGAATTTCACGACGGATCTGAACAAGGCAGCCGATTCGCTTCGCATCGTGACGGGAAGTCCGTTCTCGGAACCGTACAGCCCGTATCTGCACGTCGTTGATGCGTTGAAGCTTTTCACCAACCAGCCATCGGACGAACGCCGGATGCTGCTGCTGATCTCGGACGGTCTCGACGATACTTTCGGATTCAGGCTTTCGAGTCCGCTTTATTCGGTCTATCTGGACAACGCGGTCAGGACGGCCCAACACAACCGTGTTGCCGTGTTCACGATCTACGCTTCGTCCACGACGACCCGGCGGCGCAGCCGGATGGCATACAACTATGGCCAGGGATCGCTGCTGCGGCTTTCGGACGAAACGGGAGGCCAGGCACTCTTTTCGGGGATTGATTTCGTTTCCTTCGATCCGTACTTCAGAGAATACCGGAACCTGCTCAAGGATCAGTGGCTGATAACTTACGAAAGCGCGACAACCGGGAAAGGATTCAGGCGGATCGACGTGCAGACTGATTTCGACATCGATCTGCAGTTTCCGGACGGGTACTATCCGGACTAAGTTGACGATATGAAAGCTGAAAAAAAGCATCGCTACGGGTATCGGAGAGAGGTTGCGATCGACTTCGAAACGGCAGTGGCGCGGGTTTGTGAAACTCTGAAGGCGGAAGGTTTCGGTGTTCTCGCCGAGATCGATCTGAAGGAGAAGTTCAAGGAGAAACTCGGGATCGATTTCCGGCGTTACGTCATCCTTGGAGCGTGCAATCCGCCGCTCGCGAACGAGGCGCTCGGATCCGACCTCGAAGTCGGACTGCTGCTGCCGTGCAACGTGATCGTTTACGAGAATGACGGCGGATCCGTCGTTTCGGCGATCGACGCCGAACGCCTGCTCTCGGTGACCGGAAACGAGGCGATGGCGCCGATGGCCGCGCTTGTCAATGAGAAGTTGCGGCGTGCCGTAGACGCAGTCTGAGATTCAGGAACCGATGAACCGGGAATAGACGCCCCGGGCAATGCTCGGGTCGTCTGTTCCCTTGATGATTGCCCGGGCGTCGGCGAAAACCGTGATCTCGTACCCGTCCGCGGCGAACCTGACGAGATATGCGTTCGATTTCACCTCGCCGAGCGGGCGGAGCCTTTCGGCCAACGCCGGCAGATCGATCGAATCCGCGTTCGGCGGCCTGATCTGAACCGCGTCTCGGCCGCAGAGAGCGGTGAAGATCTCGCGATCCCGAGCCTCAAGAAACTCGAATTTTCGCTTCGCGCAACACTCGCAATCCTCGTTCGGTCCGCCCAAACGTATCTTTCGCCAGTCATTCCGCCAAATATCGATCTGCATCAGTGATCCGTGAAGTGCATCGGTCTTTCCGATCAGGAGTTTCATCGACTCCGTCGTTTGCACCGCTGAGACGCTCGCGATGATCGCTTGGATCACGCCGGCAGTGTCGCACGTCGGAGCGCTTCCGGCAGCCGGAATTTCTTCAAAAATGCAACGCAGGCACGGCGTTTCTCCGGGAATTACCGTCATCGTCGTTCCGTAGGACGAGACTGCGGCGCCGTACACCCAGGGCTTTCCGAGTTTGACTGCCGCGTCGTTCAGAAGGTAGCGGATCTGGAAGTTGTCGGTGCCGTCAACGGCGAGATCAACGTCCGCCAGAAGTGATTCGACGTTCGTGTGATTGATGTCGGCGACGACCGCTTCGGTCGCGATGTCGGAATTTATCGCGGCGAGCCGATTTTTTGCTGCGACGGCTTTCGGAAGTCGTTCGAGCGCGTCGGATTCGGAATACAGCGTCTGTCGTTGAAGGTTCGAAAATTCGACGAAATCCCGGTCGACGACCCGCAGAAATCCGACTCCCGCACGCGCCAACGTCTCAGCATGCGCTGAGCCGAGCGCTCCGGCGCCGACGACGAGAACACGGGAATCCGCCAAGCGCCGTTGACCTTCGGCGCCGATCTCGCGAAACAGTATCTGGCGGCTGTAACGTCCGTTCGTCATGTCAGTCGAAGATCAGCTTCAAGAACTCACGGACCGACGTTGTCGGAAGCGAGCGTCCGGTCCCACCTTGGTCGCGCATCGCGGAACGGCGCGCTTCGCGCTGCTCGAGCTCGATGATCTCTCGCCGGCGTTCATCGAGCTGGAGTTTCTCCTTATCGCGCTGGCGATCGATCCCGCCGGTACGGATGAACTCGATGATCTTTGGTAGTTCGTCCGCGTCGCACCAGATACCGTGTTGTTTGCAGGTGTCGATGATGACGCCGCTTGAGCGCGCGAAATTGCTGCGGTTCATGAGGTCGGAGCACTCGGGGCAGGGAATGTATCGGATCTTCGCCGGCGTCATTGGCTGTGTGCCGGAAACGGTCCTGAGCACGGCGGCCTGTTTTTCCTGATCGGCGCAGACGCGTTCGAACGTCGGAACGTCGATCCAGAGTCCCTCGCACCGGCCGCACTGGCCAAGCGTCATGTCATCGACCGCAAACGGCCCGAGCCCGACCGAGCATCGCGGGCACTTGCCGAGTTTACGGTCGGGATTCGCGATCGGGACGACCGGTTCGCCGCAATGCGTGCAGTGCTTCGCGCCGACGAACATCAGCCCGAGACACTTTGCGCATGCGGCCGTTTTCAGCCGCGATCCGCAAAAGCGGCAGAAACTGCTGTCCGACGCGACGTTTCCGCCGCAGTTGGGGCAATTCAATGCTTCGATTTTGCTCATCGTGAAAGTTTCGCGAGCGCGGCCTCGCGCATCGTCCCTTCATCCGGCGTAACGCCGGTCCAGATCTCCTGCTGGCGCACCGCCTGCGCGAGCAGCATTTCAAATCCGCCGAGCGTTTTCAGGCCATGAGCTTTGGCATCCTTCAGAAAACGAGTCTCAAACGGATTATAAACGAGGTCGTACGCGAGTTTCGCCGACCGCATGACTTTATCGGGCACCGACGACTCGTTTTCGTGCGGCCCGGTCGTTCCGAGCGGCGTCGCATTGACGACGATCTCGAAAGTGTCGTCCGAGGCGACCATTGCGGCGCGGCATCCGAATTCGCGGGCCAGCGCCCTCGACTTTTCGGCGTTTCGCGCGAATACCGTCAATTCGGCCCCGGCGGTCACGAGCGCGTAGGCGCAGGCGCGGGCGGCGCCGCCGGCTCCGAAAATCGCTGCACTCACGCCGCGCAGATCGGGATAATGTTCGCGAAGCGGCTTGATAAAGCCGTCGGCATCGGTGTTGAATCCCGTCATCCGGCCGGCGTCGATGCGGATCGTGTTGACCGCCCCGATCTTTCGCGCCGAGTCATCGAGGTCATCGAGATATTTGATGACATCCACTTTATGCGGGATCGTGACCGACAGGCCGCGCAGATCGATGCCGGCCGTGCCGCGAACGAATTCGTTGACGAAACGGTCGAGGTCCGCGACCTGAAACGGCACGAACATAGAATCGAAACCGCCGTTCGTAAAGGCGGCGTTGTGGATGTACGGCGACATCGAATAGCTCGTGTTCCCGCCGATGATTCCGTAGATCTTTGTGTCGCGGTTCCTCCCGCTGACACGGTAGACGGTCGCGAGATCGTTGGCGGTGATCTGCCCGGGCGCGGTCGTCGACTCACGGTCCGGCGCCGCGTAAGTAAGCAGGGAGCCGTGCGCCGGGCCGACGATCCGCGTCCATTTTCCGGCCTCGCCCATCGCGATCGCGATAACGTTTTTGACGGTCGTCGTGCGCGAGAGCAGTTTCCAAACAGGGAGCGAATCGACAAAATCGTCCGCTTGCGCGGCGATCTTAACCGCGTCGCAGCCGGACGCTGAAAGTTTATCGAAAACGGCGTTCATTTCGGTGCCGTCTGGCATTCGATCAAAAAAATGATGCGAGCGTATGACTTTGTCAAATCCTTGCGGTACTTGGTCGATGTCGGCCTCGATGTCACACCAGTCGGCGAGCATGTGCGCATCGCGCCAGAATTCCGACCTTTCCTCGCGGGTCAGCTCGCGGAAGCCGCCCTGGCCGCCGTTTGCCGGTCGAAACGTCGCGAGTACTTTGCCCGGAAATCCGCGGCGGAACTCGTCGAAGGCCGGTACGAGCGTCTCGAAATCGACGGAAGCGAGCGAGTCGAAGCGGACCTCGATGACGTCAGCGAATTCCTTTGCCGCGTTCAATTGCTCGATCAACTCCGATGCCGTTTTGGCTGTGACTGAAACGCAGATCATCTCTAAAAGTAAAAAGTAGAAAGGGTAAAAGGGTAAAAGGGTAAAAGGGGAAAAGGGTAAAAGGGTAAAAGGGGAAAAGGGTAAAAGGGGAAAAGGGGAAAAGTGAATTCCGCCAACTTCACATTTTCACATTTTCACTTTTTCACTATTTCACTTTCCCCCTTTTCCCCTTTTCCCCTTTTCGCCTTTTACCCTTTCTCCGTTTCCATCACAAAACTCACGGCGGCGATGAGGCATGCAATCACGCCGACGGCGCACGAGGCGACGATCAGCGTCGCGCCGCTCTGTTTGACGGCGATCGCCGTCAGCGCCCACGCGATCGCCAACGGGTACATGTGATTTGCGAAGATGATTCGGACGAAGATCCCGGCCGCCGCCGCAATAAAAATGAGCGAGGCGGCGACCGCCGGCATCGTCGCCAAGACAGAACCCTTCGAAGCGAGAACGATCATCAAATTCACCAGCGTCGCGGCGGTCACCCAGCCGGCGTAGATCCCGAACGGCGCTTTGACGAGCCAGTATTCGCCTGGGCCGTCGGTCGTGCGCAGTCTTGAGTTGATGGCGAGCAGGACGACAAGGAGTAGGGCGATCACGATGAGGCAGAGAACGAGCGACTCCATCGCCCAAAGATAAAGCCAGGCGCCGTTCAGTACGCAGCTCAGCAGGAAGAGCGTGCGTATCGTGCCGTATTTGCCGGCGTTGCGCGGCAATGACTGATAGATGCTGAACGCGATCAGCCCGGCGTAGATCAGGCTCCAGATCGCGAACGCATAACCGGCCGGAGTGATCATCGTCGGATTTTTGTCTGAGATGACCTTGGTCTCGACGCCGCCGAGAACGCCGGTCGCCGCGAGCCAATTGAAGACGAGCATTCCGGCCGTCGCGGCGATCACAAGGATCTGACTGATCTTATCGTTCATTGCGCCCCTTTCAGCAAACTTCCGCGAGCAACCGTCGGGCTAGATTGTAGGCAACGCGAAGCGGGTAGTCAAAAAACGGGACCGCCCGCAACCGGGTCCGATTGATTGAGCGTCGAACCATTGGCGTTGGTCCGGTCAGTTGACCTTCTTTGCGGAAATGCAGCATTTGTGCGGGGCCTGGCTCGTGATCCTGGCCGCCAGATAACACATTGCCGGATCGCCCGGGTTGTACCCCTCAGGCTTGATGTAGGTGAAACCCGCGCAACGCGGATTTCGTGCGCAGTCTGCCTTGCATTGGGCAGCCGTCGACCCGCGATAATACGTCAGATTGTCGCCGTTGAAGCTGACGTTGTTCAGCATTGGCGAAAAAACGGCCTTTTCGGACGTGACTGTACGTTCGGGGGTCGGCGTTGGAGTTCGCGACGGCGCGTTCGTCGGAGTTGCGGCCGCCGGCGTCTTTGGGCCGCCGGAAGTCGCGGCATCTGCCGGCGTCGGCCCAGTCGAAACCGAAGCCTGGCGGTTCGCGTTCCCGGTTTCGTCCCGCACCGACGACGTAAGCTTTCCGTCAGGACCGGGTCTTGAAACCGCGAAAAGGACAATCCCGACGCCGGTGACGCCGATCACTATGCCCAGAATCACGAGCAATGCCTGCCGTCCCCACTTTGGCCCCGCGGCTTCCGGTGTTTGTGTCGCCCGGCCCGTCGAAACTGGGATCACGTCCGGTGCCGTCTCCCGCACGGTTTCGACAGCAGACGCGACGGTCGGAGCCGGTTCCGTTGGCCGTGGGACAAAAGAAGCCTGGCGCGTTACGACCGATATGTCCGGTGCGGGAAGTTCAACCGTCGCTTGCATGTCCGACGGTGCCGACAGAAGCGATCCGTCGTCGAGGCAGAACGAAAGCGTATCGTCGTGATAGGTACGTTTGCACTTCGGACACCTTTTCATCGCTGGAGTCAAAATAGTGCAATACCCGCCGGTTGACAAGGTGCGGCGCGATCGTCCGGCGATGGGTCTTGCGAACTGGTCGGCCATTGAGCGACATCAGCGGTCCCGGTCGCCATGGTTATGTCGGAGCGGCAATCGTGGTATATTCGGCGACGGCGCCCGGATCATTCGCCGGCCAACGATTCACGTTTTCGTATAAAAAATGCGGAAAACGTAAAGGAATGCATATGAATCAAACCCGCGTTGTCGGTTTTTCACCGGAAAACAGGGAAAATCGGCGTGCAATGCGCGTGGCATCGGGTTTGCAAGTCTTAAATCCGGCATCTTTCCCCGAAATGCCCCCGAGAAAGGAAAGAGGTGAAATGATGAAGGCAGTGAGAAGATTCGTTCTGATGGCGGCGATGATGGTCGTTGGTACATTTGCTGTCAGCGCGCAGCGTCAGGACAATGACAACAAGCAGCGTCCGCCGAAGCCGGATGTGAAGATCCAGCCGCAGGACAAGAACAAGCCGCGCGATAACGATCGTCCGAAGAACAACAATAACAGCGACCCGAAAAAGCCGCAGTATGCATTTGTTGTTTCAACAAGGACCGAATCAGAAGCATAGTCGCTTGAAAAGCTGAATGAAGAAGCAGGTTTCGGCCTGCTTTTTTCGTTTCTTGCACAGAACACGGACTTGTTCCGGTGTTTGACGCGGTGATCGATCGGGACAGTTGGCCGCCACGGGCGACCGCATAAAATTCGTTCATTGACGAACGCTGAAAGTGCAATCGCTAATTTCGAGGGCGGACCGAACAGCAGTAAAAATTGGACTTCGCGAGTTTGCGTCTTGGCGGGAAAAACCGATCGCCGGTTTTCGGGCGAGATGTTCCCGCAAAGGCGCGAGGGCGCAAAGATCCGCTGTTGTGTAATCCACGTATTATCCTTCTTTGTCGTATCGAACGTTTCCGAATTAAACTTGTACTTCCAATTCAATGGAACGTGCGCGATGACGGTTAATCGTTTTTCCGCACGGAATGTTCGTTAATGAAATATCTTGGGATCGACATTGGAACGGGCGGCTCGCGGGCCGTTGTGATCGACGAAGCCGGCGCGGTGCTCGCTTCGCGGACGGCCGGACACGCGGCGTTCGCTTCTCCCGAGATCGGCTGGGCCGAACAAGATCCCCGCGACTGGTGGCGCGCATCCGTCGAAACTGTCCGCGGCGTGCTTGAAAGTGTACCCGCGCGCGAGATCGGCGCGGTCAGTTTTTCGGGCCAGATGCACGGCTCGGTCATGCTCGATTCGGCGGACGAGGTCGTCCGTCCGGCGCTGCTTTGGTGCGATCAACGGACATCGGCGCAGTGTGACGAGATCACGGCGACGATCGGCCGCGAACGGCTCATCGAACTCGTCTCAAATCCTGCCGTCACGGGATTTACATTGCCGAAACTGCTTTGGGTCCGCGAGAATGAGCCGGCGAATTGGGATCGCGTCCGAACCGTTCTCCTGCCGAAAGATTATGTCCGGCTGCGATTGACGGGCGAGAAGGCTTCCGACGTCGCGGATTCCTCGGGCACGCTTTATTTTGATGTCGGGAATCGCCGCTACTCGAACGAAATAATGTCGGCGCTTGGGCTCGACGCCGATCTGTTCCCGCCGGTTTTTGAATCGGTTGAGCGGACGGGAGCGGTCAATGCAGCAGCGGCGGCTGAAACCGGGCTGCTCGAAGGCACGACGGTCGTCGCGGGCGCCGGCGACAACGCCGCCGGAGCGGTCGGAATGGGAATCGTGAAGCCGGGAATGCTCTCAGCGACGATCGGCACTTCGGGCGTTATTTTTGCCGTCACAGACGAGCCGAAACTCGATCTCAAGGGACGGATTCACACGCTCTGCCACGCCGTTCCGGGACGCTGGCACAATACCGGCGTGACCTTGTCGGCGGGACTTTCGTTCAAGTGGTTCCGCGAGAATCTCGGCGGCGGACTCAGTTATGATCAACTGACGGACGAAGCGTCTGAGATCCCGAGCGGATCGAACGGACTTTTGTGGCTGCCGTACCTGATGGGCGAACGGACGCCGCATCTCGACCCGAACGCGCGGGCGGCCTTCGTCGGGTTGACGGCGTCGCACACGCGGGCGCACATGACGCGGGCCGTGTTTGAGGGAGTCGCGTTCTCGCTCAGGGATTCGATCGAGATCTTTCGCGAGCTCGGCGCTCGCATGGAATCGGTCAGGCTCGGCGGCGGCGGCGCGACCTCGGAGCATTGGCGGCAGGTCCAGGCGGACGTTTACGGGATGCCGTGCGAGACGATCGAGGCGGAAGAAGGAGCGGCATTCGGGGCGGCGATCCTTGCGGGAGTCGGCGCAGGGGAGTGGAGTTCGGTCGACGAGGCCTGCGAAATGTCGATCAGGACGAACCTTCGCATCGATCCCGATGAGAAGTCGTCGCGCGTGCTCGACGCAAACTATCGCGCGTATTCGAAACTTTATGACGCGCTGAAACCGGTCATCGCGGCGCTCGGACAATGATCTTTGGAGAAACTATGAACAACGGAAGATATGAACCCAAACCGGAACACAAGTTCACGTTCGGGCTGTGGACCGTCGGCAACCGCGGTCGAGACCCGTTCGGCGACGCCGTGCGCGAAGGCAAAACGCCGGTCGAGCTTGTCGAACTGCTTGCCGAGGTCGGAGCGTACGGCGTGAATTTTCACGACAACGACCTCGTCCCGATCGACGCCTCCGCCGCTGAACGCGACGCGATCGTCGCCGATTTTCGCAAAGCGTGCGTTGCGAACGGCATCAAGGTGCCGATGGCGACCGTCAATCTTTTTTACGATCCGGTCTTCCGCGATGGCGCGTTCACGGCGAACGACGCCCGCGTCCGGGCTTACGCGCTCCAGAAAACGATGCGGGCGATGGATCTCGGCGCCGAGTTCGGTGCGGAGACCTTCGTTCTTTGGGGTGGCCGCGAGGGCGTCGAGACCGACGCCTGCCGCAAGACCGAGGACGCCGTCAAACGCTTCCGCGAAGCGCTGAACTATCTCTGCGAATACAACAAGGCACAGGATTACGGCTACAAGTTCGCGCTTGAGGCAAAGCCGAACGAACCGCGCGCCGACATCTATTTCCCGACGACGGGCGCGTATCTCGCGTTCATCGAAACGCTTGATCACAAAGAGATGGTCGGCGTGAATCCTGAGGTCGCGCACGAGCAGATGCCGGGCCTCAGCATGATGCACGCCGTCGCGCAGGCCTGGGAGGCGGGAAAGCTTTACCACATCGATCTCAACGACCAATATCCCGGACGTTACGATCAGGATCTGAGGTTCGGCTCGGTCAGTCCGAAACAGTCTTTCTGGCTCGTCAAGTTCCTCGAGGACGTCGGCTATCAGGGAATGCGCCACTTTGACGCGCACGCCTATCGCACTGAAGACTATGAAGGCGTCAGGGATTTCGCCCGCGGATGCATGCGGACATACCTGATCTTCAAGGACAAGGCCGAACGCTGGAACAACCACGAGGAGATCCGCTCGATCCTCGCCGAGATCGACGAAACGAACCGCGCGATGTCGGTCGGAGCGTACAGCGCCGACGGCGCCGCGAAACTTCTCGGAACGGAGTTTGATCGTGCGGAACTGGCGTCGAAAGGGCTCAAATACGAACGGCTCGATCAACTGACGATGGACATCCTGCTTGGTGTCGACTAATTTGCATCTATGAAAACGATCAAGACTCTTCTCATCATCGCGGCATTTGCTCTTTTGACGGCGTGCGTTCAGGCACCGCAGCAGTCGGCGGACAACTCCGGAAACTCCAAGAAATCGGGCAAGATCCGCATCGGGCTCTCGATGGACACGCTCAAGGAAGAGCGCTGGCAGAAAGACCGCGACATCTTCGTAAAACGGGCTGAGGAACTCGGCGCCGAAGTGCTCGTCCAGGCCGCCGACGGAAAGGACGAAACGCAAGTCAAGCAGGCCGAAAGCCTTCTGACGCAGGGAATCGACGTTCTGGTGGTGATCCCCCACAACTCCGAGGTCGCGGCGTCGATCGTCGAAGCGGCGAAACGCAAGAACGTTCCGGTCGTTTCGTACGATCGTTTGATCCGGAACAGCGACGTCGATCTCTACATCTCGTTCGACAACGAGAAGGTCGGCTCGATGCAGGCCAAGTCTCTTGTCGAAAAGGCTCCGAAAGGAAATTACATCCTGATCGGCGGCGCGCCGACCGACAACAACGCCCAGATGTTCCGGCGCGGGCAGATGAGCGTGCTGCAGCCGTTGATCGACAAGGGCGACATCAAGGTCGTCGCCGACCAATGGGCGAAGGATTGGCTCGCCGAGGAAGCGCTCAAACATACCGAGAACGCGCTGACGATGAACAAGGACGTTGTCGCGGTCGTCGCTTCGAATGACGCCACCGCCGGCGGATCGATCCAGGCGCTCTCGACACGCGGTCTTGCCGGAAAGGTCTTTGTTTCGGGCCAGGACGCCGATCTCGCGGGATTGCAGCGGATCGTCGACGGCTCGCAGTCGATGACCGTTTACAAGCCGGTCGCGCTGCTCGCGAACCGCGCGGCCGAGG
>JAKQII010000233.1 GCA_029557535.1 Acidobacteriota bacterium | reverse complement strand
ACGCGGGGCGACGCGCGGCGTGCCCGCATACGTGACCTTAACCGAGACCGTGTTGCCCGATTGAACCGTCATCGGAAAATACGACCAGACCTTCCCGCCCTTGCGCTCGAATTTGAGCTTTGAAGACTTTGATCCTTCGATCCGGGTGACCTCGGATACGGTGTAAGGTGTGTCGAGATCGAGCACGAAGACGTTGATCGGTTGGACGATCTTCGCCGTGACGATGGTCGATCCCGAGATTGACTTCGTCGCCGGATCGACCTTGATAGAAATGTCGTATTTCTGGACATCGTACGCCGCCTGCTCGTACGGCACGGGGCCGCCAGTGACGGATGGTTTGACCCCGAGTTCGCGCTGCGCGACCGCCAAGCCCGGGATCAAAAGAATGACAGCGATCAAAATAATCAGGTTTCTCATAGGTTTGAACTGTTCCGTTTCTAAGCGAATGCGTCGCCTAACTGATTAATTGAGAGTTGATAGTTGAGAATTGAGAGATTTGCCCCTCACTTCCCAGACTCTCAAATTTGCTATTTCGCCACCATGACCGCCAGGTTCGACGGATACTGCGGCGTGCGGTAAACGCTTTGCGTCGCCTTTTGATAATCAGACGGCTTCGCCAAAAAGATGTTCTCGACGAATGTCTGCGGATTCCGGTCGTAAAGCGGGAACCAGCTGCTCTGGACCTGAACGAGGATCTTGTGCCCCTTCAGGAACGTGTGGTCGTTGCCGCGGATGCTGAATTCGTATTTGTTGACCGCATTCGGTTTGATTGGCTTTGCGACCGTGAATCCGCTGAGATAGCGGCCGCGGAAAATCTCGCCCGCGACCATCAGCTGGTAACCGTTCAATTTGGGATCGTCGTTCTTGTCGGGATATACGTCGATCAGTTTCACGACCCAGTCGCTGTCCGATCCGGACGTCGAAGCGAAAAGGTTTGCGATAACGTCGCCGGAGATCGTCACGTCGGCGTCGAGCACATCAGTCGACCAGCTGAGTATGTCTTCCCGGCCGTTATTGAAGCTCTGGTCCTGCGCCTGCCAGGTCCGCCAACGCGACCCGCGGGGATCGTACGTTCCCTCGATCGGACGTTTGCGGTACGGAACCGGACTGGCCGGATCGGAGATATACGAATTGGAATCGCCCGCGACCTTTTTCTGCGGCGCCTCAAACGAGAGCTTTCCGCCTTCGCGGAAATAGAGATTGCGCGGCGTCGCCTCTTTTCGCGGCGGCCACGAGGCATATTCCTTCCATTCGTTTGAGCCGGAACGGAACATCGTCGCTTCCGCGTGTTTCAGCGGTCCCTTGTCGTGGAGATAGTAGGCAAACCAAGGAGCCTGGATGTTCTCGCGGAAATACTTGCCCGTCGCGCTCCCGAAACTGACGTCCGCGA
This sequence comes from Acidobacteriota bacterium, assembly GCA_029557535.1. Classification (GTDB taxonomy): domain Bacteria; phylum Acidobacteriota; class Blastocatellia; order Pyrinomonadales; family Pyrinomonadaceae; genus JAFDVJ01. Next base: position 3,269 of record JAKQII010000233.1, on the reverse strand, counting down.
GCGTCGTTCCCGAACCGTTCCATCCGCCGTGATTCCAAGGTCCCATCACGAGCGAGACGTGGTTCTCCCTGTCCGACTTTTCGAGCGCCCCGTAGAGAGCGAGCGGTCCGAACAGATCCTCTTGGTCCCACCAGCCGCCGACGATCATCGTCGGAACCGACGCATGCTTGATATAGAGCTGCGCCGCGCGTGCCTGCCAATAGGCGTCCCAGGTCGGATGGGCGACGAATGCGTTCCACGTCGGAAGTTTCCCGCCGAGTTTTTGCGTCAACTCGCCGAGCGATCTGAACTTCAGATAATAATCGTAGCCATCCTCGCCATTCATCGAAAAGCTCGCCCCGTCTTTTGCGGACTCCATCTCGAAGACATACTCGTGACCATAAGATTGCCGGAACGCGCCGTTGTGAAAGAAATCGTCGCCCATCCACGTGTCGACCATCGGCGCCTGCGGCGACGTCGCCTTGAGCGCCGGATGAGGATCGACGAGCGCGACGGCCGCGAGCCAGCCCGGATACGAAACGCCCATCATCCCGACACGCCCGTTATTGTTAGGAATGTTTTTGAGGAGCCAGTCGATCGTGTCGTAGGTGTCCGTGCTTTCGTCGACGCCTTTCGGGTCTTTCGGATCGCGGAGCGGGCGGTTCATCATGAACTCGCCTTCCGACTTGTAGCGTCCGCGGATGTCCTGATAGACGAACACATATCCGTCCTTGATAAGTTCGGGTTTGCGCCCGTTCACCGCATTTGAGTTCTGGAACGCCACTCCGTACGGCGTGCGCTCCATGATGATCGGGAGTTTTCCGTCCTGCTTCTCAGGAGCCAGGATCACGGTGAAGAGTTTGACGCCGTCGCGCATCGGGATCATCGCTTCCCTTCTGACAAACGGTACACGCCCGTCTCGGGCCGGGGTATCTGCGACCTTCGTTCCCGTATGCGGCACGCCGCCCTGGGTCAGGATCACCGACGTCACTTTACGGGTCGCGGGATCACGGACAAATTCGACCTTCGCCTCAACGATCTTCAGAAAGAAGGTCGACTCCGACGACGGAAAGATCTCGACCTTGTCTTGTCCGGTCAACTGGACATAGAATTTGTCGTCCTCGCGGAAGAAGGAAAGAACAACGTCGGGCAACTGCGGGTCGCGATATTGACCTGTATAAGCGTCGAAGATCTTGGCATCGATCTTGACCTCCGCCGGCGTCGTTTGCTGAGCAAAAGCCGGCGGCAGCGCGACAAGAGCCGCCAAAAACATGAAGAGTATCAATGCGTTGCGTAGATTTGACTTCATAAGTTCTCCAGCCTGACGACGGTTAATCGTTCCCGTATTCGAGATCGAGCGTCATCCGGTAATCGTTAGCCATCGAGGGATGTCCGTGGGCCGTCGAGACTTCGACCCCCTTCTCGAACGCCGCCCGTGCTTTTTCGCGGTCGCCGGATGCCTCGTACGCCCGCGCGAGCGTACCGTAGGCATTCCCCTCGTCGTCGGCGACGGCAATGTAGCGCTCGATCAATTCGATCACTTTGTCGTGCCGGCCCGTCTTCTCATATTCCTTCGCTAGCCCGAACATGACCATCGAATTCGTCGGGTCGGCGGCGAGCATCTGCTCGAAGACTTCGATCCTGTTTTGCATAATTCTCGCGCAATTTTATTACAGTTCGGGGATTTTTACACACGGACGTCCGGTCAAACCGCGGTAGCGCGGGACTTTCGGCTGGCACGGTAAATGCTGAGTTTGACTGCGAGGCAATAAACTGAGGTAAGAATCATGAAAAGCGCAACAAAAAAGACATTTTCCTGGACCGGGTTCGTGCGTCAGTACGGCGAGCAGAACAAGGGACGGCCGACGCGGCTCGGTATTTTTGAGGCGGGCAATGATTATTGGATCGAGGACGGCTTGCCACTGACCGGTATTGATTTCGACACCGGGAGCGGTGTGACGACCCAGATCATGCTCGGTGAGGGCATGACGCACACAATTCCGGACACGCGCTCCGTGCGGATCTCGTTCAGCGCAACCGAAATGAACGACGGGCTCGATATCACCGGTGGTGACGGGAAGACGACGGTATTGCGGTTCGAAGATTGACTCAACGCATCATGCGAATGCTGCCGGGAGTCGAATCAAGCGGACTTGTTTTGGCGAACATGACGGCAAACAACGATCAAACGCCTCTTCCGGTCCAGCCGCGGCGAACGACCTCCGACTCGGTTCTCGCAACAATGCATTATTCAGCCGAGGTCGCAACCCGGGGAACGCAGCGAGTGATCCTACCCAACGACGCCTGTCGATTGCGTAAAATTGCTACGCGTCGGGCGTCGAGCAGTTTCCGAACCACAATAGAAACGGCAACCGCAGGTGTCCCGCCATCGGCACGCCGCTTGCACGATTGATCATAGCCAACGCAATTTCAAACGCTGCAATTGCGAAGGTAATCATCAATGCGAAAATAGGAGGCGCAAATGACACAAGCATCAAAAACAGCAATCGAAAAGGTCGAGAAGAAACCCGCTCCCGAGTCGCTATTCGTGACGGCGGAACATTTTTTCGAGGATTTTGCGAAATATACGCACGAGATCGGGAAACGGGCGTTTGAGATCTTCAACGAACGCGGGCGTAAGTTCGGCAACGAGCTCGAGGATTGGCTCAAAGCCGAATCTGAGATCCTTCGACGGGTTCCGATCGAAATGAAAGAGATGGACGGCAAACTCGAAGTGCATGCCGAGGTTCCGGGATTCACCGCCGATGACCTGAAGGTATCGGTCGAGCCGAAACGGATCACGCTGAAGGGCGAAACGAAAAAGACGGTAGAGGACAAACTTTACACGGAGGTTCGCTCGAACCGGATCTTCCGGACATTTGACCTTCCGTTCCGCGTGGATGCCGACAACGCGAAAGCGGAGATCAAGAACGGCGTTCTGACGCTGTCGATCCCGAAGCTTCCGCCGATCGAACCGCGCGAGGTTGAAATCACGGAAAGTGAAAAGTGAAAAAGGGGGAAAGTGAAAAAGGGGAAAAGTGGAAAAGGGGGAAAGTGAAAAAGGGGGAAAAGGGGAAAAGGGGAATAGCGCGGCCAACGAGCGTTATGACGTTTTCCAAACCTCCGCAACCTTTATACCGAGACTCTAACAGCGGCGGCCGCGACCCTTTTTCACTTTTTCACTTTTCCCCTTTTCCCCTTTCCCCCTTTTAACCTTTTAACCTTTTCCCCTTTTCCCCTTTTCCCCTTTTAACCTTTTCCCCTTTTCCCCTTTTCCCCTTTTCCCCTTT
>JAKQII010000134.1 GCA_029557535.1 Acidobacteriota bacterium | reverse complement strand
CGTTGAGATTATCGTCGCAGGCTCCCGAAGCGGACAATCTTTCCGATCTCGCGCCTTTTTCCGCTAAACTAACTTCGTGCCGGATGTCACCGTCGCAATACCGAGCTACAACCACGCGTTGTTCGTTGAACGGACGCTGCGGTCGATCTTCGCCCAGACTTTGCCGCCGAAAAAACTGATTGTAGTTGACGACGGTTCAAAAGACGAATCCGTCGCCGTCATCGAACGGACCTTGAGAGACTGTCCGTTTGCATCCGAACTTATCGTCCGCGAGAACCGCGGACTGTGCGCGACGCTGAACGAAGCGCTGTTGAAAACCGAAACCGAGTACTTTGCCTACATCAGCTCCGACGATCTTTGGCTTCCCGGATTTCTTTCGAGCCGAAGCCGGATGCTCAATGAACGACCGAAGGCTGTCCTCGCATACGGCTATTCCTTTTTGATCGATGACGATGACGTCGTGACGGATTCGACACGAAATTGGGCGGAATATGCCGACGGCGACGCGCTCGAAATGCTTCTTTTTCCCATTCACCCTACCAGCGCCAGTGTCCTCTATCGGACGGAAAGCATTTCTCAGGTTCGGTGGAACGAAGACTCGATTCTCGAAGATTACGAACTCTACTTGCGACTTGCGGTTCGCGGTGAATTCGCCCTAGACAAGTCCGACCCGCTTTCGGCATGGCGAATACACGACCACAACACGAGCGCCGATTTTGAAAGGATGATGAACGAATGGCTCGCCGCTCAGGATAGAACGCGAGCCGAACTGGGATTGCCGGAGAGCGAACTTGCGTTGAGACAGGCAAGACTGAGATTTCGGTGCGCGAAGGACTTCCTGCGCCGCGGAAATCGGCAAACAGCGTGGAAGCTCTTCTCAGAGAATCTCGGTGCCGTAGAAAGGAAAATCGATGTGTTGACCACATTCTTTCGATTCGCGGTTCCCAGAAGGCTCTTCTCAATGATGTCGCAATGGCGACAGCGTAAGAACTTCGACGTTGCGCGGAGCCTTTCGCAGAAACGATGAAACGCGGCGCACGAACCGAAATCGATCTCGAGGTGACGACCCGTCTCGATGCTGTCGCGTACGAATCGACGTTCGGCTATAATTTTGGTGAATTTTCGCCGTCGGCTTAAGGGAAAGCGAAGCACTCTACCAATGGATTCCAGAACTCCGGGACAGGTCCGCGAACATTATGAGATCGAGTTGCAGATCGCTGAACGACTCCGTGAATCGACGGCGTCGGATCGAACAAGTCTGTATCAACTGGCCTATGATGAATTGTTCGAGCGGGTTCGGCACCATCCGCTACTTCACAATGATTCCAATCTGAACAACCGCGATCGGATCGCCAAAGAGGTCGCGGCCTTGAACCGATTCCTGACGCGGGAAACGATTTATCTTGAAATAGGTCCCGGCGACTGTTCGATTGCGTTTGAAGTGGCGAAGAAGGTTCGGAAGGCCATCGCCGTTGATGTTTCCGAGATCGTCACCGGAAATGGTGAAAGGCCGGACAATTTCGAGTTGATAATTTCGAACGGAACGGAAGTACCGGTTCCCGCGAATTCAGTTGATGTTATTTACAGCAACCAGTTGATGGAACATCTACATCCTGAAGACGCGGCTTTGCAACTCCGAAACATCTTCGACGCGCTCAGACCCGGCGGTATCTATTTCTGCATCACACCGAACCGACTTAGCGGTCCGCATGATATTTCGCGAAACTTTGACAATGTCGCAACTTGTCTCCATTTGCACGAGTTCACGGTGACCGAACTGCAGAAGCTTTTCACCGACGTTGGATTTTCGACTCTCAGGATCTACTTGAAATTCCGCCAATTTGAATTTCTGCTCCCGTTGATGCCATTTCGTATCGCCGAGTCAATTCTCGACCGGGTGCCGCATCGCTTACGAAAGATGTTGACCTTCAACAAAGTGATTCGTTTTGTTTTGGGAGTTAAACTGCTCGCGGAAAAATGAGCGAAACAAGCGTTATAACCAGAATCGAACCGAGCCGCGCCTGGCTCGGACTCGGACTCGGCGATCTTTGGAGGTATCGCGAGCTGCTCTACTTTCTGACGTGGCGCGATGTCAAGGTACGCTACAAGCAGACGGCGATCGGCGTTTTTTGGGCGGTCCTCCAGCCCGCGCTGACGACCGTCATTTTCGCCGTCGTTTTCAGCCAGGTGGCGCGCTTCGAATCGAAATCCCTGCCGTATCCGCTTTACGTTTTGAGCGGAATGCTGCCGTGGTTGTTCGTTTACAACGCGATAACCTTCGCGGCGAACAGCCTGGTCGGAAACACGAACCTCGTGACAAAGGTCTATTTTCCGCGCCTGATCGTACCGCTTGCGGCAGTTCTCGCGGGTTTGATCGATCTCGCGCTCGGGTTTCTGATCCTCGTCGGCGTTATGTTCTGGTATGGAGTTCACCTCACGGCCCAGATCGCGCTGACGCCGCTGTTTCTGCTGCTCTCGGTCCTTGTCGCGCTCGCGTTCGGGACGCTTTTCTCGGCGCTGAACGTTCGATTTCGCGACGTGAAGTTCGCCTTGCCATTCGTTCTTCAGGTGTGGATGTTCGTCTCGCCGATCTTCTATCCGCTCGATATCTTGTCTGAACGCGCGCGGTTCGTCATCGCGCTCAATCCGCTGACCGGAGTACTTCATGGATTCCGGGCGTCGCTGTTCGGCGAACAATTCAATTCGCAGGTGATCGCGATCTCGCTGATCGGGACGATTCTGTTGTTGATCCTGTCGCTGTTCGTTTTCAGGAATATGGAGGATTCGTTCGCGGACGAGATCTGAAATGCGCGTCATCAAGGCAGAAAATCTGGCGAAACTCTATCGGCTCGGCGGAACACGGCACAATTCCCTACGCGACACGCTGATGGAATTCGTCAGATTCAAGCGCGGCGACCGCCACGAGCTTTGGGCGCTCGACGACGTCAGTTTCGAGGTAGAGGACGGAGTCACGCTCGGGATCATCGGCCGCAACGGCGCCGGAAAATCGACGCTTCTCAAGATACTCTCGCGGATCACGAAACCGACGCGCGGATTTGCCGAGATCCGCGGCCGCGTTGGCAGCCTGCTCGAAGTCGGGACCGGATTTCACAACGAACTCTCGGGTCGCGAGAACATTTATCTGAGCGGAGCGATTCTCGGGATGACCCGTGCCGAGATCCAGTCGAAATTCGACGAGATCGTCGCCTTTTCCGAGATCGAAAAGTTCATCGATACGCCCGTCAAACACTATTCGTCGGGGATGTACATGCGCCTCGCGTTTGCCGTCGCGTCGCATCTCGAACCCGACATCCTGATCGTCGACGAAGTGCTCGCCGTCGGCGACACCGCGTTCCAGAAGAAATGCCTTTCGAAGATGCGCGACGTCGGCAAGACCGGACGGACCGTGCTTTTCGTCTCGCACGACATGCAGGCGATCAACCGGCTTTGCGAGCGGACGATCTGGTTCAAGGACGGACGGATCGAGCAGGACGGCGAGACGAGTTCGGTCGTCGGCGCCTATTTGCACGAGCAGTCGCTGACCGGCGCCGAGCGCGTTTGGGACGATCAGGCGGCCGCGCCCGGAAACGAGCATGCGCGATTACGGCGCATCCGCATCGCCGACGAAAGCGGTTCGAGCGTTTCGTCGGTCGACATCCGCCGTCCGGTCTTCGTCGAAATGACCTTCGACGCCCTGAATGACAAGAAGGTGCTGATCCCGAACTTCCATTTCTACAACGATCAGGGCGTCTGTCTTTTCGTTTCGCACGATTGGAGCGACGAATGGCGGCGAACGCCGCGCCGGCAGGGAACCTACGTCGCGCGGATGAAGATCCCGGGAAACTTTCTCGCCGAAGGCAGCGTCTTCGTGACGGCCGCCGTTTCGACCTACGAACCGTTCGAGATCCATTTCGTCGAACGTGAAACGATCGTCTTCACGGTCGTCGATTCGCCCGACGGCGACACGGCTCGCGGCGATTACGCCGGACAACTGCACGGCGTCGTGCGCCCGCTGATGGATTGGGAAACGGAATTTAAGCCAAAGCCCTGAGAAAGAAACACGCCTGATCGCCGCGGCCTTCGCGGTTGAGCCGCTCCGCCTCGCGTTTCCATTCGTCAAACTGTTCCCTGGTGAATATCGCTTTCGTGAAGTCGCCCTGAAACGACCGTTCGTCGTGCATCCAAATGCCCTTTGCGTACTGCTCGCTGACCGAAAACTGGAAAACCTCGGAATCGTACTCGACCTTCGTGACCGCGAATCCTTCATCCTCGGCCATCGAGCGGAACGCGCGTTCGGTGTAACTGTAAAGATGCCGCGGCGCGTCGAGCTGAAACCAGTTGACGCCGTACTTTTCCCAGGCATAATTGACGATCGGAATTCTGATCAATGCGAACCGTCCCGCGGGAAGAAGCCGACGAATTCCGCGCAGTGCCGCCCTTGGATCGGGTATGTGTTCAAATGAGTGGTGGAGCATCACAAGGTCGAACTGCGATTCGAAATCGTCGAGGGTTCGCTTGTAGATCCTGATGCCGTTCGGGTAAATGATGTCCCCGTCGATAAACGCGTCGGCGCCGGTAAGGTCGCGGAATCCGTAATAAAAAAGGTACTTGAGGAGTTTGCCGTTACCGCAGCCGAAATCGAGGATCTTCGAGCGGCGATCGAGGCCCAGTTCGCGGTCCGCCAGCGGCATCGGGAAAAACCCGACGAATCCAAGCTCCTTTTTCTCCGCGAGGTGTTTCCCGAGCGGATTCCAGCCGCCCATCAGGTAACTTCCGACCAATCGGGCAGCGATCCGGCGCCGGATCTTCGAGGTGAAATACGAATCCTGACCATCGGCGAACGCGTAGTAATCCCTCGGATAATATTTCGCGAGATCCGGAATCTCGACGATCTGGATCGTCCCGCATCGGGCGCATTCGACATATTCGAACTCCTCGAATGTGCCGAGTCCCATCTCGCGGATCGTGTGCGGCCGGTTTTCGTATGTATTGCCGCAGATGCGGCAACTGAATTCCATCACGTCATTAGTAAATCACATCGGTCGAATGACTGTTAAATACGCGAGCCGTCAGGTTAGAATCAAGCGACGGCCCAATGAGCGATCTCTTGCAAAAATCCGTATCCGTTCTTCGCGAACGCGGCCTCGCAGCCTTCTGGCGCAAGTCGCGCTGGCACGTCGAACAGCGTCGCGAAGCGCGGAACTATCAACGATGGATCACGGAGCGCGAATCACGTGCGACAACGTCCGATGTCGGAGTGTTGGAACGGAAGCCGTTGATCTCGGTCATTGTCCCGGTTTACAACGTCGACGAACGCTGGCTGCGACGTTGCATCGACTCGGTCCGCGAACAGATCTACGGGAACTGGGAGCTTTGCATTGCCGACGACAAGAGTCACGGAAAGCATATCCGCAAAATTCTGGAAGAGTACGCGGCGCTCGACCATCGCATCAAGGTTGTGTTCCGTGAAGAAAACGGCCACATCGCGGCCGCGTCAAACTCCGCGCTTGAATTGGCGACGGGCGAATTCACGGTGCTGCTTGACCACGACGACGAACTTTCCCCAGACGCGCTTTTCCATGTCGCAAAAGAGATCGTCGATCATCCCGACACCGCTTTCATTTACAGCGACGAGGACCTGATCGACGAGAGCGGCCGTCGTTCCGAACCGAAGTTCAAGCCGGATTTCAGCCGCGATCTGCTTTATTCGCTTAACCTGATCACCCACCTTTCAGCGTACCGAACCGAAATACTCAGGGCCATCAATGGCTTCCGGATCGGGACCGAAGGCAGCCAGGACTACGATCTGGCGCTGCGCGTACTCGAACGGATCGACGAATCGCAGATTCGGCACATCCCGCGGATTCTATATCACTGGCGCGCGATCCGCGGATCCGTAGCATTCGATCCTGCCGAAAAGCCGTATGCTTATGACAGGGCGCGCGAGGTGATCACGGCGCATTTCGAAAGGACCGGAGTGCGTGCCTCAGTTTCGGAAACTTTTTGGAACCTCAACCGCGTCCGTTACGAACTTCCCGACCCGCCGCCGCGGATCGGCATGGTTGCTTTCGGATCGGTTGAAGCGATTCAGAGCGACTATCCGAAAGTCGTTATCGAACATGCTTTCGTTCCGAATGCGGCCAATCTGAACCGCGCCGCACGATCGCTTGATTGCGATCTGGTGTGTTTCGTGAACTCGCAACTGACTCCGTCAACCAATGATTGGCTCCGCGAACTCGCAGGCGCGGCGATACAGCCCGGCATCGGCGCCGTCGGCGGAAAGATCGTTGATGAAAGCGGCCGAACGATCGGCGGCGGGATCGTTTTCGGCGGACCCGCTGCCGTTCGTCCCGCCCACGCCGGTTTTCCCGATGACGCGCCGGGAAACATGTGCCGAAACCGGGTGATCTCGAATTATTCGGCGGTTTCGATCGACTGCCTGATGATCCGGCGTGGAGCGTTCGATGAGGTCGGCGGATTCGACGAAAACGATTTCCCGACGTCGTTCTTCGACGCGGACCTGTGCCTTCGGCTCCGCGATCGCGGGCTGCGGATCGTGCATACGCCTTACGCCGAACTGACTGGAACGGCATGGATTCGGCCTCGCGAAGAATCGGAATTGGCAGACTTCCGTAAACGCTGGTCGGCGGTAATAGACCGCGACCCGTTTTACAATCCTCACCTCAGGCCGGACGGTCGGACGTTCGCGATCGACGTGGAATAAGCGATGAACGATATGGAATTGACCGACTGCATGATCAAGTTCGATAAAGAAGTTTGCGGGGATTTCGCGGCCGCGACAAGCCTCGAATGGATCGAGACGAACGGCATTGGCGGCTTCGCTTCGGGAACGATCTCCGGCGCCAACTCGCGACGCTATCACGGTCTGCTTACCGCCGCGACGAAACCTCCGCTCGGGCGCGTCACGACGCTTTCGAAGTTCGAGGAAACGCTGATCGTCGGCAGCGAGCGATACGAACTTTCATCGAATCAATATCCGGGAACGATCCATCCGGAGGGTTTCAAACTGCTCGCCGAGTTCCGTCTCGATCCGTTCCCGATCTGGAAGTACGAGGCGGCCGGCGTCACGCTCGAAAAGCGCGTGTTCATGGTTCACGGGGAGAACACGACGGTGTGCCGTTGGAAGATCGCCGGGGAAGCTCCGTCGGATGTGCGGCTCGAACTGCGTCCTTTGCTTGCGTTCTGCGACTACCATCACCTGCAGCACGAAACATCTGACTTCGACTTTCAGGTCAAAACCGATGACTCGGTTGTTTCAGTCGCTCCTCTTCCCAAACTTCCCGAACTTCCCAAACTTCCCGGACTGCCCGAACTGTTCTTCGCGCACAACGCCGAAGCGGTTTCCGAGTCCGGATTTTGGTATCGAAACTTCGAATACGCGATCGAAAAAGAACGCGGTTTCGATTATCGCGAGGATCTCTTTCAGCCGTTCGTCCTTTCGTTCGACTTTTCAAAGCCGGCGGAAGTGATCGTTTCGACAGAGGGCAACAGATGCGCCGAGAAAGCTGCCGCGCTCGAGAAAGCCGAGATCAAACGCCGGCGCGAGCTCGTTTCGCGATCGGGCGTCACGGGCGCGTTCGCGAAGCGACTTGTGCTTGCGGCGGATCAATTCATTGTCTCGCGAGGCGACGGCAAGACGGTGATCGCCGGATACCCGTGGTTCTCCGATTGGGGACGCGACACGATGATCGCCTTGCCCGGACTCACGCTTTCGACGAACCGCGCCGGGATCGCGCGCGACATCCTGCTCGAATTTTCGAAGCACTTCTCGAAGGGAATGATCCCGAACCGCTTTCCGGACGAAGGCGAAACGGCCGAGTACAACACAGTTGACGCGACACTTTGGTACTTCGAGGCCGTCCGTGCGTACCTCGAAAAAACAAGCGATTTCGATTTCGTCCGCGATGAGATCTACCCTGCACTCGCCGAGTCGGTCGCGTGGCACGTCCGCGGAACGCGCTACGGGATCGGCGTTGATACCGACGGATTGTTAAAGGCAGGCGTCCGGGGCGTCCAACTGACATGGATGGACGCGAAGATCGGTGATTGGGTCGTTACGCCGCGGATCGGAAAGCCGGTCGAGATCCAGGCGCTTTGGTACAACGCGTTGCGGGTCATGGCCGGACTCGCCGACCGCTTCGGCGACGACGAGGACAAGGACCGTTACGAAGCGCTTGCCGACGGCGCTCGCCAGAGCTTCAACGCCGTTTTTTGGAACGAAAAGGAGGGCTGCCTCTTCGATGTCGTCGACAACAACAAGCGCGACGGATCGGTCCGCCCGAACCAGATCTTCGCGGTCAGCCTGAGGCATTCGATGCTGTCGATCGATCGCGCCCGCAAAGTTGTCGATAAGGTCGAGAAAGAACTCTTGACCCCGGTCGGTCTGCGTTCGCTCATTCGGTCGGATCCGGCGTACCGGCCGATCTACATCGGATCTCCGTACGACCGCGACTCCTCGTATCATCAGGGAACGGTCTGGGCCTGGCCGATCGGAGCGTTCATCGACGCATTCCGGCGTGTCAATCCAAACGGAAATCAAACTTCAAAGCGGGTCAAAGAGATCCTTGCCGGATTCGAACGGCACCTTTCCGAAGCAGGCCTCGGACAGATCTCGGAGATCTTCGACGCCGACCCGCCGCATGCGCCGCGCGGATGCTTCGCCCAGGCCTGGAGCGTCTCCGAGGTCCTTCGGGTTCTTGTTGAATAAAATCCGGCCAGAGGTTATGCTTCCGTCTTGTCCGAGCACCTCTTCCTGCGATCATTTAGCGAACCAAAACGATCGCGAAAGCGTAGGAGGCAATGACAATGGCTAAGAAGAAGTTCGATACAAATCAACTTGATCCCGACTTTCCGAAGAAAGCCGCCGCCAAGCAAGCCGAACCGGTCGAGCAAATTGAGCAGGTCGAGCAGGAAACCGTCGCCTTGAACGGCGGCAACGTCGCGACGCGTATCTTCGACGACCCGCGTCCGACCGAAGATCAGACACGCAAGTTTCAGGAAGCCGATTTTCAGGCCTACCAGGCTCCCTATAACGGTCAGAACGTTCCGCAAGGCTACCAGCCTCCGATGGGTTTCTACCAGCAGGACACACGCAAGCGAAAGGTCGCGAAGATCGGCATCGCTGAGAATATCCTGACCGCGTTGCCGTACATTCCTTTCTTTATCGGACTCATCGCGGGGATTCTCGAACTCGCGTTCGTGCCAAAAAGCGAGCAGAAGGTTCGATTTCACGCCGCGCAGGGCCTCGCGGCGCATATCGCGATCTTCGTCATCAGTGCGATACTGAGCGGAATGGGCCGCGCGACATCGTTTGGTGAGTTCGGGAGTTCGATTTTCGGGGCCGTCACGACCGTGATGCTCATCGTGTTTGCTGTCAAGGCATATCAAGGCAAACCGATCCATCTCGAGTGGGTCGACGATCTGACGAACTGGCTTGAAGACAAGATCAAACCCAACGCATAGAGAATGTACTGTTCGAGCTGCGGCAACGAGATCAACGATACGCTGAATTTTTGCAAGCGATGCGGCAAGCGTCTTGAGAAGGGCGTCGATCCGGCGACCGCAAAATCGATGTTCGACACGTTCATGACGTCGACTGCGGCCGTCATCGTCGGTGGTTTGGGAATTCTCATCGGGCTGGTCGCCGTGTTGCTGAAGAATGGTGTCGACCCGGCGGGCGTCGGTGTCATCGCGGTGATTTACCTTGTCGCCCTGACCTTCACGAGCTTCATGCTTTTGCGAATGCTTCCAAAGCTGATCGATGCGCGGCTCAGTTCTTCAAATTCCGAGACACCCGAAACCTACGTCGCCCCGCAACTCGATTCGCGCTCCCCGGCGCAGCTTATCGAGTCGAAGCAACCCACGAGCATTGTCGAAAACACGACCCGCAACTTCGACGAGATCCCGCGCTGATCACTTGCACGAAGACCCGGGATTCATTTCGCGGACGCATTTGTCCGCGCATTTCACCGTCACAAAATCCAAGAGGTCCTTGTCCTTGAATATCGCTTCCTGCTTTGACGGGCTGCCCGCCGCCTTGCCGCGGGGCGAGTCGAGCCAGATCCGGTATCGCGCGTCGTACTCGGGATCGGCATCGCGGCAATAGTTGTTGCAGGCAAACCGCTTTGAATCGTCCGTGTTCTTGCCTCTGCCTTCAAACGTCTTTCCCTGATAGGTGACCTTTCCGACGCACGCGTCCTCTTTCGATCCGCCGCATCCGAGCGCGACGATGAATACGAACGCGATCGCAATAATCAGGTTTTTCATTGGTTCCTCCATTTCCACAATCACCGAAGGCGCTGAGTTAATTTGGTTCGCCCGCCCGCGGAACCCGGATGAAAGTCTCCGCAGTTAAATCAAGTCACCACAATCCGATTCCCACATACCCATTCCCAAATGGCTACGCTGTTTCCTCGGTCAAACCGCTGCCGTGTCGCTCGGCGCGGACCTTCATGAGCGCCGTCACGACGAGATAGATCGCGAGCGAGATCAGTGCGAGCGACGCGAATCCGTTCACGAGCTTGATATCGAAACCGACCGCCGCCCTGAAATTGCCGATGACCAGCCCGCCAAGCGCCCACATCGTGATCGCCAGAACGAACAGCATCGGGAGCAGAGTGAACGCTATACGCTTGCGTGCCTGATATAGCCAGACGGTGATCGAAAGCAAAGTGAGCGCCGCGAGCAATTGGTTCGAGGCGCCGAACAACGTCCAGAAATCCTGATACGACCCGGACTTCGTGAAGAAGATCAGCGCGAACGGAAGCGCGACCGTGGCAACTGTTCCGACGACCGCTCCGAAACGACCCCGCAAGCCAAAGAGTTCCTGGACGATGTAACGTCCCAGACGGAGCGAGACGTCGAGCGTGTCGAAGACGAACGTCGAGAAGGCCATCGCGCCGAACGTGATCGCAAACGCGAGGTTCTCCTTGCCGATGATCAGCGTCAGAAAATTGCCGATGCCGTTGCCGTAGATCTTGCCGGGCGAAAGTCCTTTCGTCGAATCCGACGCCACGATCATGATCGTCACAAGCGCGATGAATGCGACGAAACCCTCGGCGAGCATCGCTCCGTAACCGACGGGGTGAGTGTGAGTTTCCTTGTCGATCTGTTTCGATGTCGTTCCGGAACAGACGAGCCCGTGAAACCCCGAGCAGGCGCCGCACGCAATCGTCACGAACAGGAACGGGAACATCGTGCCGGCCATCCCGCCGACATCGAACGCCTTAAAAGCCGGCTGCGCAATCTCATAACCGCCGAAAAATACGCCGATCACACCGACCGCGATCGCTGTGTAGAGCACAAATCCGCCGAGATAACCGCGCGGCTGAAGCAACGCCCAGACGGGAACGAGCGACGCGATCACGCAATAGATCAGGATGATCACCGACCACGAGAGATGGTCAAGGACGAGAACGGTCGAGAACTTCGTGCCGAGATATGATAGCGCGAACGTTGCGGGGACGAAGATGATCGTCGAAAGCCAGAGCGGCGGTTTGAGATACCGTTCGACGAGCCCGAGCACGATCGAAAGACCGAGATACAATACCGAGGCGATCGCGACGGCACCGCCCGGATTGAACCCGGTCACACCCGCGAGCGATTCGTCGCCCGAAACGAACGTTCCCGCCGTAATGTCGGTGAACGCGACGATAACGTAAACCAGCGCGATCCAGATGAACGCCATCATCGCGCGACCGGCCCCGGTACCGAGCTTTTCGCGGGCGATCTCCGCGATCGACTGGGCTCCGTGACGAACCGACGACGCAAGCGACGAAAAATCGTGAACGGCGCCGATCAGAACAACTCCGAGCGAGATCCACAAAAGACACGGCAGCCATCCGAACGACTGACACGCGAGGATGGGGCCGGCGATCGGACCGGCCGCGGCGATCGCCGAAAAATGCTGTCCGAAAAGGTAGAAGGGCTTTATCGGGACGAAATCCACGCCGTCGTTGACTGCATTCGCCGGTGTCTCGCGCGAGTCGTCGAGTTGAAATTGCCTGGCGATCCACCTCCCGTATGAAAAGTAGCCGAAGACCAGCCAGAAGAGGAAGACGATCGCCAAAAGGGTCAGCATAAATTGTTCTCCGAATGGAAATGATGAAGCGTGACCAATTTACGACCTTTCGGCTGAAAGAGCAAAACGGTGAGCAGTAAGCGGTGATCCGTAAGCAGTGGAGACTGAAGCGGCAACCGGGAGAGTGGTTGGGCTGATAACATGCGACCAAAGCCTGA
This sequence comes from Acidobacteriota bacterium, assembly GCA_029557535.1. Taxonomy (GTDB): domain Bacteria; phylum Acidobacteriota; class Blastocatellia; order Pyrinomonadales; family Pyrinomonadaceae; genus JAFDVJ01. Next base: position 7,605 of record JAKQII010000134.1, on the reverse strand, counting down.
ACCGATGCTCTTTCATTCACCGCTCCGAACGGCTTACTGCTTACCGCTCACTGCGTCCTGTATACTTTCCCTATGAAATCGCTACAGGAAACATACTCGCCGAACGGCATCTGCTTCGGCTGCGGCTGCGCAAATGAAAAGGGATTGCGGATCAAGAGCTATCCCGAAGGCGATGAGGTTGTGTGCGAATGGCACGCGGAGCCGCACCATCAGGCGTATCCGGGGATGCTGAACGGCGGGATCATCGGATCGTTGCTCGACTGTCACTCAAATTGGACCGCTGCGTGGTTCCTGATGAACAAGGCCGGCAAGACAGAGCCCGACTGCACGGTGACCGCGGATTTCCACGTCAAGCTGAAGCGCCCGACTCCGTTCGACGCGACGCTATACCTCAAAGCCGGCGTCGTTGAATCGACCGACGACCGCGCGATCGTCGAGGCCGAGCTGATCGCGAACGACAAGGTCTGCGCGACGTGCCGCGGAACATTCGTCGCGGTCAAGGAAGGCCATCCGGCGTATCACCGATGGTGAGCCGATTTTTGAATTTTGATCTTGGATTTTGGATTGAAGTGTTCGACGGAACACTTTGCGTCTTCGCGTCTTTGCGGGAACGACACGTGGGTAGGGTTGCATCCCGGATTGATCGGTGAAGTCTTCAGCCGCTGATCACGCGATGACGCTGATGAATAGATCAGAAAAGATCCGCGAATTTCCGCGTTGATCCGCGGCTGAAAAAAGAAACGAGGCTGTGAATCCTTGCCGATTTTGCGTCTATCCAAGTGCCTTGAGTACCTGCGATTCAAATGCTTCCGTCAGTCCGAGCTTTCCTAGCCATATCCGCTGTTCCGTCATCAATCTGGGCAGATAGGCGACGTCGGCGAGGGCGTACGCGACCAATTCTTCTGTCCAGATACCGTTCCATTTCTTGGTGAACTTCGATCGCGGCGCTTTGTCGAGATCGATCGCGAAGTAGCGATAAAGCGTTTCGGCGAGACTTGCCGACTGGTCCGCGCCTTTTGTCAGCACCTTTTCGGCGATCATCGTGCAGAATACGTTTTTCGTCTCAATTCCCGCTTCCCGCAGGAACCCGACGTCGAACCGCGCGTTGTGGAAGACCTTAACGACCGCTGAATCGGCGAGGATCTCTTCCAATCGTCCGAGTCCGACACCTTCGCTGATCGGCACGAGGCACGAGAATTCGCCGTCCGAGAACTGGACGCTGAATATCCGTCCGGTGCGCGGCGAAAGCCCCGACGTTTCGGTGTCGCACCCTATCGCCGGCGCCGCGGCAAGCCGCTCGTACGCAATCTGGATCTCACGTTCGGTTCGAAGGATCACGAATGTCATTTTCACGGTTCAAAATTCAATATTCAAGATTCAGGGACCGACTTAGATACCGGATCTTCAAATCTGCCTTCGGATCTTCGCCAAATCCCCAATGGGCGACGAAGCGGCACACCTTCGGGAACTACCGCGTGACCCCGATTTTGATTATTGAATTTCTTGAATTTTGAATCTTTCTTGGATCTTAAATCGTTGAATCCAGAAAAAAGCCCCGAAGGGGCGGCGCAACGGTAACCCCTGGCGCGCGAAGCAAGCCTGGGGACAAATCGCCCACGATGATCTCAGCCCCGAAGGGGCGCAGCAAAGTTGTAACACCCAGCGGACCGACTTACTATCTGTTCATGTCTCACAAACAAAACACCTCAAGGAGCCTAATGTCTCACACGAACTTGCGGAACAAAGGAACGACGACGGCGGATCAGCCCTGGTTGGGAAGATAACCTGCAGAGTCCGGACTGCTGCGCCCCTTCGGGGCTCGGATTCGTTTCCCGCCATATCCCCAGGCTTGCTTCGCGCGCCTGGGGTTATCGTCTCTGCGCCACTTCGGGGCTCAATACCTGTTCATTGTTGAGATGCGGCAAGTTCGGGACCTGTACCAATTTCTCCGAAAGGCTCCTTGAATCCATCGACGGCTTTGCGTCAAAATACTTCGCCATGATCCTGACCGAAACCGAAGCCCGCGTGGTCGGCTCGCTGATCGAAAAACAACTGACGACGCCTGAGTATTATCCGATGACGCTCAATGCGCTCGTTGCGGCCTGCAACCAAAAGACCAACCGTGATCCGGTAGTCAGCTACGACGAATCGACGGTTCAGAAGGCGCTCGATTCGTTGCGCGACAAAAACGTCGTCTATGTCTTTTACGGCAGCAGTTCGCGCGTACCGAAATACAAACACATCCTTCCGGACGTGCTCGAGCTCGAACCGTCGGAAACGGCGGCGCTCTGTGTTCTGCTTCTCCGCGGACCGCAAACCATCGGCGAGATCCGGGGCCGGACCGGACGCCTTTACGACTTCCGCGATCTGAACGACGTCAACGAGACGCTCGAAGTACTTGCGAAACGCGAGGAACCGCTGATCGTCAAACTTCCGCGCTCCGCCGGTCAGAGCGAACCACGATTCGCGCACTTGCTTTGCGGCGAGGTCACTGCCTACGAAGCGCCGGAACGCGCTTCCCGAACTTCCGCCGGCGACGAGCGTTTTGAAAAACTGGAACGGGAGATCGAAGCGCTCAGATCAGAGCTGAGCGAATTCAAGGAACAATTCGAAGAATTCCGGAAACAGTTCGAGTGATCGGCTGACAAAATCCCGGGGCTGCAATATACTCGTGCCGATGAACCTTCCCAAGTTTTTTCTTCGTCGCAACGGCCGACCGAAAGAGGCCGCTATCTCGTCGTTCGGGCATCTCGAGCGCGAGGTTCTTGGTCAGGTTTGGGAACTGGGCGAAGCGAACGTCAAGCAGGTGGTTCAGGGTCTTGAGGACCGGATTGCGTATACGACCGCGATGACAACACTCGACCGACTTTACAAGAAGGGCGTTCTCGAACGTCGCAAGGTCGGTAAGGCGTTCGTTTACGCCGCAAAGTACTCGCTTGAAGAATTGAATGCCGGCGTCGCGCGGCAGATCATAGGCTCGCTCCTTGACGCCGGCACGAGCGGATCTCAACCGGTTCTCGCCTGCATCGTGGACGCCGTCAGCGACAGCGACAGCGAACTGCTCGATCAGCTCGAAGAACTGGTTCGCGCCAAGAGGAAGGAACTCGAGGACCGGGAGTAGCCGCCGATGTATCTGCTTCTTTGCATAACGCTTGTCTTGGCGGTGTTGCTCGCGATCAACCTCGTCGCTTCGTCGGTGATCGGCGTTTTCCGGCAAATTTTCTCACGCCGGGCGTTGGCGCTGCCGGCGACAACCGCATCCAGGCTTTTTTTCATTCTCGCCATTGCTCCGCCGATAGTCGGGATCATTTTCGTATGTACGATCTTGATTCCGGCCTACATCATTCATGAACCCCCCGACGCAGAAGAGCGGATTGGAATCGGCCTGGCCGTCGCCGCTTTCTTGTCTGTCATCGGGATCACCGCCGCCGTCTGGCGCGTCTTCGGCTCGTGGTGGACCACGCGAAGACTGATTCGAGAGTGGCTTCGCGACGCAGAACCGATGGTCATCGAGGGCGTAACGATCCCTGTTTTTCGTGTTTCGACGGATTTCCCGGTGCTTGCGATCGTCGGCGCGGTTTCGCCGAAGATGTTTGTCGCTTCGCTCGTACTCGAAAATCTGAACGAACGCGAGTTATCCGCCGCGTTCGCCCACGAATGCGGCCATCTCGCCGCACGGGACAACCTCTGCCGGATCTTGATACGCATCAGCCGCGATCTATTGGTGTTTCCGGTCTGGAGGTCGATCGAACGCGATTGGAGTGAGACGGCGGAAACCGCGGCCGACGAACATGCAGCCCGAACAAACGACACGACGGCGCTCGATCTGGCGTCGGCGTTGATCAAGATCGCCCGGATCGTTCCGCGCGGAGGCTCGGCGAGTTTGCTGCCCTCGGGCACATACCTTGTCGCGGAAGATTCGGAACTGATCTCCCGGCGGGTCCGGCGTCTCGTCGCGATCGCCGGATCGGGAATTCCGGAGCATCGTTCGATGTCGTTTCGGGCCTTGATTCTCGTCGGATCGGTCACCTTCTTCTCAATCGTCATCTTCAGACCGGATCTCTTTAGAATCGTTCATGATATGACCGAGCGGTTCGTCGCGGCGTTTCAATAAAAAACCGGCGAACTCAACTCCTTGAGCCGGTGTGATCTCGCCCCGCGTTCGTTGAAAGCGAACTGCCGGCCGTCTTTTCGGAAGTAAACCGTGAGACGACCGGCAGCGGGGAATTGATCGATCCGAATTCAGTTGCGGCTCCACACCCCGATCCGCTTCTGAACGAGTTTCTCGACCTCCATCGGCACGCCTTCAGCGCGCGCCTTGCGGATGAATTCGGCGTCGATGTTGAAGATCTTCATCTTGACGAGATCCTCGATCGGGACGTTGTTGAAGCCTTCCGCCCGAATCTCGGAAATGAAGTCCGGCGAGATCTTGAAGATGCGCATCTTGACGAGCGATTCGAACGGCTCGTTCTGGAATCCCAGCTGCGCGACCTCGCGGACGAAGCCGGCGTCGACCTTGAAGATCCTGGCTTTCACTAAGTCTTCAAACGTCAGGTTCTGAAATCCGGATGCTTTCATTTCGCTCGCAAACTTGCCGTCGATCTTGAAGATCGCGGCCTTGAACAGATCGTCGCTATCGAGCTTTCCGAAGTTCGACGAAAGCAGGTCGTCGGCTAGGGCGAAAGTGACGTTCAGCGTCGCCGCGGCAAAGACCCTGTCACCAAGATCGTTGCTTTCGCGGTTCTTCGAGTCAGACTTATCAAAATCGAATCCGCGTGATTTCATCCCGGAAACAAACTGCGGATTCGGGTTGAAGGTGAACGTACCCTCGCCCTTGCCGTTGTTGAATACGCCCTGGAAGTCGATGGTGCCGGCGTCGCGGACGATGCTGAACCGGACGCTCGAATTCGAAGCGCTGATCTGCGACGACGAGAGTCCCTGTAGTTCGCCAAGTTCAAACGACGTGCCCATCCGGCTCTTCCCCCGATCGCCTTTGCGCGAGAAATTGATATGAAGTCCTTCACCGTCTTCATTTTTTCCGGCGCGGTACTCAGCCTGCCACTCACCGGTGACGGTGCTTTGCGCGACGATCACGTAATTGCCGACGACGATCACGATCAGCGCGAAAACGATTTTCAATAGATTCTTGTAATTTGACATCAGTACTCTCCCGAAGAATTTTTTGTTTGTTCAAATGAAATACACCGCTCTTCGCAAATCGATGACAACAATTTTCGCCGACGGCGTCCGGCCCGTGACGGCGGCGATTCGTTGATCGCGTCCTTTGGGCGTATTATCATTGTTAGCAAAGACTGAACATCCGTTCGAATCGATTCCGTTGACAGTTGCGGTGGAAGTATGTCGATTTCCGGAACACAGCCCGCATCCCACTCGGACCGGACGACGCCAAGTTTGATTCCGGCAGATCCAGCAGACCGCAAACCCGTCCGGCGCTTCATCTTCTTCCCGTATCAGATGATGTTTTTGAACGCTTGGTCCGCTCCGGCGGAGCGTCTTTTCTGGCCGGATCGTGAAGACGCGCCGGTGTCCCGGCCGTGCCCGCAAGCGTTATGAAGATCCTTCTCGTCTATCCCGTCTTTCCCGACACGTACTGGAGTTTCCGGCACGCGCTGGTCTTCGAGGGCAAAAAATCGGCCTTTCCGCCGCTCGGGCTATTGACGGTATCGGCGATGCTTCCCGAGACGTGGGAAAGACGGTTGGTGGATATGAACGTTGAGCCGCTGAACGAGACGGACATCGAGTGGGCGGACATCGTTTTTATCAGCGCGATGATGATCCAACGGGAGTCGCTCGACGAGGTCGTGAATCTCGCGAAAGCCAGGAAAAAGAAGATCGCGCTCGGCGGGCCGTTTGTTTCGACCAGTCCGGACGCTTGCCCCGATGCCGATTTCGTCTTCATCGGAGAGGTCGAAGACACGCTCCGGGATTTCGTCGCGGATCTCGAAGCGGACCAGCCGAAGCATCTCTACAAGAGCGACGACCGTCCTTCTTTGCTCGCAACGCCCGTTCCCGACTTCGGCCTCATCGATTCCGGCAAATACAGCGCGATGAGTCTTCAGTATTCGCGCGGCTGCCCGTTTCAATGCGAGTTCTGCGACATCATCGAGATTTACGGCCGCGTTCCGCGGACAAAGTCGAACCGGCAGATGGTCCGCGAGATGGACGCGTTGTACAAGATCGGCTGGCGCGGACTTGTGTTCATCGTTGATGACAATTTCATCGGCAATAGAAAGAACGTCAAGAAACTGCTCCCCGAGATAATCGATTGGTCGCGGGACCATGGCTTCCCTTTTTCATTTATCACGGAAGCGAGCCTCAATCTGGCGGAAGACGACGAATTGCTCCAACTGATGCGCGATGCCGGATTTCGGCGGGTATTTCTCGGGATCGAAACGCCGGTCGAGGCGAGTTTGAAAGAAGCGCGGAAAGGTCAGAACACCCGGCGCGACCTGTTGGATTCGGTGCGGAAGATACAAAGTTTCGGGATGGAGGTCATGGGCGGATTCATCGTCGGGTTCGACAACGATCCGGAAAACGTTTTCGACCGCCAGATCGAGTTCATCCGCGAGAGCGCGGTCCCGTTGGCGATGGTCGGACTCCTCGCCGCGTTGCCGAATACGCAGCTTTGGCGACGGCTCGCGAAGGAACACCGGCTGGTCTCCGAAAGCACCGGCGACAACACGGACTGCACGCTGAACTTCGTTCCGCGCATGGAACGAAAGCGGCTGATCGACGGTTACAAGAAGATACTGCGGAATATATACAGCCCGCGCGAGTTTTACCGACGCGCCCTCGACTGTCTCGGACGCTTCAACCGTGACGCCGCCGAACCACGAAATTCGGGCTTCGTTAACGATCTGCGAATGTTCGGAAGGATTCTCCTGACGCTCGGGATCAAGGACCCGGCGCGATTGGAGTTCTGGAAATATCTGTTCAATCTGCTCCGATCATATCCCGGGGAATTCGCCCACGGGATCACGCTCGCCGCGATGGGCTACCACTTTCGGAAACTGACCGACAGGTACTGTGAAGACTGAGGGTCAAGCTTTACCGTCCGAACCGCTCCGCTGCTTCAGACACCCGCCAAATTCCATTTCTTGACGACCTCATTGATGAGGTTCGCAACCTTGTCCGTGACCTTCCGGTAATACTCGTCCGCCTTCTTCTGATCGAATTGCGGATAGCCCTGACCCTTTTGATAAAGCCCGATCGACGACGGAAACGGCACCGCCGACCAGGTTCCGGCCGTCGGATACGGAGTCGCGAGTTCGGGACTGTACCGCTCCTTGTTGACGAGCGACGGATCGATCGCCTGGATGAAAGCCGTTTCGTTCCAGCCCGCATGGCCGCCGTCCTCGCCGAAGACTTCCTTCGTCTCGTCTGACGCGAACGACCACCAGTTGATGACGAGCGTCCGCACTTTTTTCTCGGTCGCGACCTCCGCGGCAACCGACTGCAGCACCGCCGTCTGGCCGCCGCCGTGCCCGTTGAGGATGACTATGTTCTTGAATCCGTTCTTCGCGAGCCCTTCGAGTATCTGCTTGACGAACGGCCGGTACGCGCTCTCGGTGATCTGAAACGCGC
>JAKQII010000084.1 GCA_029557535.1 Acidobacteriota bacterium | reverse complement strand
TCAGTATTTCCCGTCGGACGAATGCCGTTTTGTCTCAACTATTTACGAGGCCACGAACGTGATCATGACCGGTCAAAATTCCCAAAACACTGAATCTGTTCGACTTAGAGTTGGACACTAGTGATTTTGGATTTTGGATTTTCGCTGTTAAGAATCGAATCGTCGGATCACGCCTGCAGGTCATACTCGGCCATTGCACTCGAGACAATCCAAATTCGAAAATCAAAAATCGGCTCACCAACTTCCGCCGACGGCGGAATTCTCCAGTCCGAGCACCTCAATCGTTGCGCGGCGCGCGCGGCGTGCGACCTCGAACGGATCCTGGTCCCAGTATTCGGGACGAAAGATCTCGATCGACACCATGCGGTCGTATCCGATCTTGTCGAAACGGGCCTTGATCTCCTTGATCGGCAAGATGCCCTCGCCCGGATAAAGCCGCTCCGCATCCGTCAGCGTTTCCTTCGGAAGGTCCTCGGCGTCATTGATGTGAAAGATAAACAGCTTCTCGGGCCGGAGCGTGTCGATCGCCTCGAAGGTTGAGTTCCCCGCATAAAAATGGAACGTATCGAGCACATTCCCGACGTTGTCGCGGTTCACTTTTTCGACGATCTCGTTGCAAAGATCGAGTGTCTGGACCGAACAGTCCGTCTGGCCGAGAAACTCGAAAGCGAGCGAAACGCCGTGCGCTCCCGCAATGTCGGCAAGTTCGTTCAGCACTCTGACCGACTCGTCGATGATTTGCTCTTTTGTCGCCCCGGCCGGAAGTTTCCCCGGAACGACAACGATATAGGGGCAGCCGATCTGCCCGGCGATCGACGACAGTTCCTCACACTCGGCCGTGATCTTCGCGTAGTCGTCGTCTGAACGGAAAGTAACATGTTCGATCGAATTGATCGAATACGGTTGCAATCCGCTTTCAGAAAGAAGCGATTTCAGGTCATCGACCGTTCTTGTCCTGAGAAAGACGCGCAGTTTGGCGGCCCAGATCTCGATCAGATCAAAGCCGGCCTCGGCGGCAGCCCTGATATCGGTCTCAAGGTCCGCTTTCATCGTCGTTGCGCCGTTAAGTGCAATTTTCATCGGTTACTCCAAAAATCGTATTTTGAACAGTTTAGCAGAATCGGGCAGTCGCGCAGAAACGTGAAAACCCGCCGGAAACGCTAACTTCGTCCGGGTATCTCCGTGCATTTCCCGGCGGCACGCAAAAAAATTCAATTTTTTTTCAAAAAGGGTGAAAGAATTCGGACGGGGAAATCATATAGGGATGTAGCCTCACTTAACGATAGTCGGAAGAAATAATTACAACCCCACGAGGACGGGGAAAAACTTCATTCCAACCAAAAAGCGGGACGGCGGTTTCTCAACGGCAGCCGTCCTCCTTTCTCAAGACCGAAACGGCTTGACCCGATCACCTGATTTAAACACGAGATCGTACTTCCGGTCACCGAACTTCGCCACGACAAGATTTGCCTGCTCGGCGAAGAGATCGAAAAAGAAAGTGTTTTGAAGGCTCAGTTCGGAGGGATCTCCGTCGAAAGGACACTCGACATAGATGAAGAGCGTGTCGCTCTCAAACTCCTTCCCGACCCATTTGACGTTGAGATCAGATCCGCCCGGACGCTTGAACACCAAGTTCTCTGCCAGGTACTTCTGAAGCTCCGAATCGACCTCGGGAGTTTTCTCGAGATCGACCCGTTTGCGGAGCCGGTTCTCGAGCATCGGCCCGACGTCATGAACAAACAACCGGATCGAGATCTCAAGGTTTTTGTCCTTATCGTTGTATTCGATCCGCGTCAGACTGGTGTGGTACTTGTGGCCGAACGATAGATTCGCCGCCAAAAGGACCACACCGATGATCAAAAACAGTCTGTACATCAATTGGACTTGGACCCGCTGAAGGTGGTCGACCCCTGCGGCGCCGTCACGTTCCCGCTGATCGAAACCCCGTTGATGTTGCCAACCAGCGTGAGCTCCATCGGCGAAGTGGTTTTGATCGTCAGAACGCCGTTTTCAAGCTTTCCGCTCGAGATCTGCATCGTCCCCTGAGCCCCCTCGATCGTTCCGGTAACTTCAGCGCCGTTCTGATTGAGGTTAAGCGTCAACGGGATCATCTGTCCGCCGGCGTCGATCGCGATCGCCCAGCGCCCCGTCAACGAATTTCCGTTGGTGGTTGTCGTCGTCGTCTGCCGGTTTGCGTTTCCGCTACGCCGTCCGCCACCGCCGCCCTGTCCGGTCTTGAAGACCTGGAACCGTGACGGAATAAAGCGTCTCGGGAAGAAATTGTTCGTCAGATCCGCGTCGGCCGTTTCGAGATTCGGATCGAGCACGATCGCCTTCGCTTCCTTCTTCGTGATGATCAGCTTCGAGACGTTGAAGTTGTTGTACCGCCAGATCTCAGCCGGAATGCGGATCTCCTCGCTCGACCCGTCCGCATATTCGACCTTGAAGATCACCGGCATCACCAGCCCGCCGACGTTCTTGAGATCGACGACGTAGAAGTAATAGTTGCCGTTGAGCAGCGATTTTTCCTTGTCGTCGAGACTCGCAAGGAACGCCTCGTAGTCTTTTCGGTCCTTGTCGGTAACCTTGTACTGATCGAAGTCGTTGTAGAAATCACGCAGCGACGGATATTGGTCGATCCGCTTTGGCAGCGCATCATTGCGCTGTGCCGAAAGCGTCTTCGGCTGATTGTTCGCCTGCTTCCGCGCCAACTCTTTCTCGACGTCGGGATTGCGCGTGTCCATCTGGTAAAGGCGGACATTCTCGATCGAGAGATCGACGTGATCGGTCGAATAGAACCAGCCGCGCCAGAACCAGTCAAGATCGGTACCGCTCGCGTCCTCCATCGTCCGGAAGAAGTCCGCGGGTTCGGGCCGTTTGAACTGCCAGCGGCGGGCATATTCCTTGAACGCAAAGTCGAACAATTCCCGTCCGAGAATGGTTTCGCGAAGGATGTTCAGGGCCGTTGCCGGTTTCGCATAGGCGTTGTTGCCAAACTGCAGGAGCGAGTCGCTCTGGGCCATGATCGGAACCTGATTCTCGCTGACCATGTAATCGGTGATGTATTGGGGCTCACCGCGTCGGGACGGGTAATTCTTTTCCCACTCCTGCTCCGCGAGGTATTGTGTGAAGGTATTCAGGCCCTCGTCCATCCAGGTCCAGTCCCTTTCGTCGGAGTTGATCGTCATCGGGAAATAGTTGTGCCCGACCTCATGGATAACGACCGAGATCAGACCGTATTTCGTCTGCGCCGAATAGGTTCCGTCGGGAAGCGGACGCGGGCCGTTGAAACAGATCATCGGATATTCCATGCCGCCGACAGGTCCATTGATCGACTGCGCGACCGGGTACGGATATTTGAACGTGTATCGCGAGTAAACGTTGAGCGTATGGATGATCGCCTGCGTCGAGTATTTTTCCCAAAGCGGATTGCCTTCGTTCGGATAGAACGACATCGCCATCACCTTGTTGCCCTCGACGTTGTGGCCCTGCGCATCCCAGATGAACTTTCGCGACGAGGCGAAGGCGAAATCGCGGACGTTGCCGGCCTTGAAAACCCATGTCTTCTTTCCGGACGGCTTGCTCGATTCGTTCGCCTTCGCCTCATCCGCCGTGACGATCTTCATCGGCTCTTTCGCGGTCTCGGCCTGCTTCAGGCGCGTCGCCCATTCCGGTTTGAGCACCTGCGCGCCGTTCTGAAGGACGCCGGTCGCGGAGACGACATGATCGTTCGGCGTCGTGATGCGGACCGTGTAGTCGCCGAATTCGAGGGTGAACTCGCCCGAACCGAGGTACTGATGCGTCTGCCAGCCTTGATAATCGGTGTAGGCCGCCATCCGCGGAAACCACTGCGCGATCTCGTAGATGTAATTTCCGTCACGCGGGAAAAATTCGTAACCGGTCCGGCCGCCGAATACCCGCTGATTGTTGATCGCGTAATTCCACGAGATGTTGAACGTGAACGTGCCTCCCGACGCGAGCGGCGCCGGAAGATCGATGCGCATCATCGTCCGGTTGAGCGTGTGTTTCAGCGCCTTTCCAGTGGAATCCGTGACTTCGGTGATGTTGACGCGGCCGTCGTACTCGCGCGCCGCAAGCTGCTCAACCGCCGAAAGCGGAAAACCGTTGCCGCCGAAATTCGGCGCGGGCGAGGTTTTCTGTGTGTCGGAATCCTTCGCGAACAGGTTCTGGTCAATCTGCAGCCAGATGTAGGTCAGCGTATCGGGCGACGCGTTCTTGTAGGTGATCGTCTCCTTTCCGTTGATCCTCTGATTGACGTCGTCGAGTTCGACGTCGATCACGTAATCGGCGCGATTCTGCCAGTACTTATTGCCCGGAGCGCCCGACGCGGTCCGATATTCGTTCGGAGTCGGCAGATCCTCGTCGAGCTGCTTGAATTTGTCCGAAGGCTGCGATTTCGATTGCCCGAATGCAAACGCAGATAGAAAAAGAACGCAAATGACGGCGAAAAGTCGTTTCATTGACACCAAGTGATTCTCCAGATTGAATTTTTTGGCAACTAATGGGAACTGTCCGATTGTCGGATTTTAGGGGACGATTTGCAAGCGCGATCGCCTCCGCGAATTTGTCCGGCGAACGTGCCCCGTTTCCCTCGCGTCAAAGAATAGGCTAATCTTGTTTGAGCCGCTCCCCGCAATTCGCAGTATGAAAAAGCCGTTCCTTGTCGTATTTCTGATCACCGTTTTTCAATTCGCAGCCTTCGCCCAATCGGACGCGTCGCTCCGCGCCGTCATGTCGAAGGACGCGGCAGACCGCGACCCGCAGGGCGTACTTTCGCTGTTGCCGGCGTCCGAGCACCTGAGCCGCGCGGACGTTTACATGGCGAACCGGTTGTTCCCGCAGGCGCGTGAACATTGGCAGAAAGTGATCGAAAACTATCCCGAGGACGCGGGAATATCGCGGGCGATTTTCGGAACGGGACGTTCGCTGATGTGGGAGCGCAAGTACCAGGATGCGATCCGTTGGTTTGAGAAACTCTCGCCTGACTATCTTCAGACAAAGGAAGGGCGCGAGGGACTGGCCTATAAGGGCGCCTGTTTCGTCAGGCTCAGCAAACCGAACGAGGCGTTCAAGGTTTATGAGCAGTACACGATCATGTTCCCGTACGGCGAGAAGATCGAGTCGGCCTACCTGAACATCATCGACGCGCTCCGCGAAGCCGGGCGCTACGCGGAGGTCAACGATTGGGTCGCGAAGACGCGCCAGCGGTTCTCCGGCATGCCGACTGAAACGAACGCGCTCCACGGACGGCTGCGGATGGAGCTTTACCGGCAGGACTGGGAAAGCGTCGTCAAAACCGCGGACGAACTGTTGCTCATCAACCAGTTCAGCGGATCGATGGTAACTCTCGACGAAGCCCGCTACCTGCGCGCGTACGGTCTCGAAAAGCTCGGGAAACGTGCGGATGCGGTCACCGCTTACCGTTCGATCCCCGACGGAATTTCGTCGTATTACGGCGGTTTGGCGGCGGAACGGCTCGCAAAGCTCGATCCCGGCAACCAGGTGAAACGGACCGTCAGCGCGACCGCGCGGAATTACTCGGACTATCCCGTCCCGTTCCGTGCCGATCTCGTTCGGAACGCGAAACTGCGCAACATCGATCCGCGGTTCCTGCTGGCGATCATGAAACAGGAAAGCAGCTTCCGGCCGAACGCAAAATCGCCGGCGGCCGCCCGCGGATTGCTGCAGCTCGTATTCGACACGGCGATCAGATACAGCGGCAAGGCCGGATACGGCAATCTCCAACCGGACGATCTCTACAATCCGACGGTCAACATCGCCATCGGCAGTCTCTATGTCGGTGAACTGAAAAACGAATTCGGCGGATTGTACGAGGCGATCGCGGCAAGCTACAACGGCGGCGAGGACAATGCGGCGCGCTGGCTCGGCCGGACAAAACCGAAAGAAGCGGCGATCTTCGCTTCGGAGGTCGGATTCGCCGAAACCAAGAATTACGTTTTCAAGGTGATGAGCAACTACCGCGTCTATCGGGAACTTTACAACGAAGATCTTTCGAGACGGTGAGCCGCCATTTGCGATTTGCAATTTGCAATTTGCGATCGTTGAAATTGACTCGCGCGATCGCAAATCGAAAATCGCAAATCGAAAATCCTTGGACGGTGAGCCGTTCAGAGCGGACTTCGAACTCTCCCAATCCAAAATCCAAATTCAAAAACCCAAAATCGCCAGCGCCCGGATGTGCGGCGCAATGCAGAAACGCGCACGAAGTAAGCGTGCACGCCCGCAGCCGCGGGCGATCCGACTCGACGTTCAGCGACCGCAACATACGCGGTATACGTTCGCGCATTCGCGCTCATTGCAAGCGGGACGCTAGCGCTCCAGTCCTTCAATCAAGAATCCAAAATCCAAAATCGCGCTCATTCCGTCCACGTGTCGACGCCTTCGCGTTCGACGTGGTAGCCGGTTTTTTCGAGATGTTTCATGACTTCGTTACCGTGCGCGTCGTCGCGGACTTCGAGCAATGCCTCGATCCCGACATAGCCGAGCGGCGCGAGCCACATCGCGCGTCGGTGATAGACCTCGATCACGTTCGCACCGGTTTCGGCAATGCACCGCGTCAGGCCGGCGAGCATCCCGGGCCGGTCGGCGACAAGCACCTTGAGCATCATGTAGCGGCCCTGACGGACGAGCACCTGTTCGAGCACGCGGGTCAGCAGATTCGCGTCGATGTTTCCGCCGCAGAGCACCGTGCAGACGACGTCGTCCTTTTTGACCTTGATCTTCCCGGCCAGCAGGGCGGCGGTTCCGGCCGCGCCGGCGCCTTCGACGACCAGGCGGTTGTTCGTTACCGAATGATGGATCGCGCGGGCGATCTCTTCTTCGGATACCTCGACCACCTCGTCCACATATTCCTTAATGATCGGCAGCGTCAGCTCGCCCGGACGTTTGACCGCGATACCGTCGGCGATCGTCGGCAGCGCCTTGAACTCAACCGGCTTTCCCGCCTTCAGCGACTCGTTGACCGATCCGCAATGCGCCGCCTGGACACCGACGACACGGACGTTCGGCAGCAGGTTCTTGACGGCGATCGCGATCCCGGAAATGATGCCGCCACCGCCGATCGGAACAACGACGAGCGTCGTCTGCGGAAGATCCTCGACGATCTCCCAGCCGATCGTTCCCTGCCCGGCGATGATGTTGTAATCCTCAAAGGCATGGACGTAAACCTGTCCGGTCTCCTTCTGAAGTTCCTTCGAATACGCGACCGCCTCGTCAAAGCTGCCGCCCTTCAGAATCACTTCCGCACCCTGCGCCTTCGTCGATGTGACCTTTGTCAGCGGTGCCGCCTCGGGCAGGACGATCGTCGCCTTGATGCCGTGCAGACGCGCGGCCATCGCCACGCCCTGCGCGTGATTTCCGGCAGACGCCGTGATGACGCCGATCTTCTTTTCGTCGGCCGTTAGGCGCGAGATCTTGTTGTATGCGCCGCGCATCTTGAACGAACCGCTGCGCTGCAGGCATTCGGCCTTCAAATACGCCTTCGCGCCGATCTCGATCGATAGCTTCTCGTCCGACAGTATCGGCGTCGGAATAATGATCCCGGACAGAATCTTGCGGGCTTCCTGGATGTCGGTAAGTTTGACGCTCATGATTGCCGACGATTATACGCCAAAGGAATTCGGATTTGGGAATTCGGAAGGCGGATTTGACGGCGAAATCCGCATACCCGGCGCGGCGGACGGGAATATCCGCGGCGAAAAACGAAAATCGAAATTCGAAAATCGAAAACGCCCCTGATTTGCGTTATATTTGAGCCATATCTACAGGAGGTCAATATGCCAATCGAAATCGGATTGTTGGGTTTTGCCTTTTTCGTGTTCGTCGCAATTGCGGCACTCATCGTCGCGGCCAAAACGATCAAGATCGTTCCGCAGTCGAGCGTTCTGCTGATCGAGCGACTCGGAAAGTTCCACCGCGTCGCCGCAAGCGGCCTGAACATCATCGTTCCGTTTTTTGAGTCTCCGCGCTCGGTCTTTTGGACAAATGTCCGGCCCGGACTGACGTCGATCGATCTTCGCGAACAGTACATCGATCTGCCGCCGCAATCCGTGATCACGCGTGACAACGTGATGGTCAACGTCGATTCGGTCGTTTACTGGCAGATCACGGATCCGATCAAGTCGGTCTACGAGGTCAATGATCTCGTCGGCAGTATCGTCCAGCTGACATACACGGGCATGCGGTCGGTCATCGGCAAACTCGACCTCGACCACACGCTTTCGTCGCGCGAGCAGATCAACAACGAATTGCGGATGATCCTTGATGAAGCCACCGACAAGTGGGGCGTCAAGGTGACGCGCGTCGATATCAAGAACATTTCGCCGCCGGAAGACGTCCGGATCACGATGGAAAAGCAGATGACCGCGGAACGAAACCGCCGTGCGCTGATCCTGCAGGCGGAAGGCGACCGGCAGGCCGCGATCACGCGTGCCGAAGGCGAAAAGCAGGCCGCGATCACACGTTCCGAGGGTTTGAAGGAATCGGCGATCCTCGAGGCAGAGGGCGCGGCCCAGGCGCGGCTTCGCGCAGCCAACGCCGAGGCGCAGGCGATCGCGAACATCGCGCAGACGATCGGAAGCTCAGAACAGACGACGCAATACCTGATCACGGCGCGTTACATCGAGAGCTTGCGCGACATGTCGCGCTCGCAGAACTCGAAGGTCATCTTCATGCCCGTCGAGACGTCGAGCATGCTGGCGAGCATTGGTGCCTTCAAGGAAGTCTTTGCGGAGACGGGTGAGAAGAAGGAACAGTTGCCGAACCCGCCGAAAAGTCCGCGCGAACTGAATCGCTGAACACACATCATGATTTGCGCCGCCTGAGTCGAAAACCGACTCAGGCGGTTTTTCTTATTGACGACGATCGGCGCGCGTCGTCGGAGAGGCGTGTTTCACACGCTTGGGAAGTGAACGAATCTCCGCCACCAGGTTCCGCCTCACGGCGTCACCAGGTGCTATCGGAACTGCGCGTGCTCCGCATGCTCGAAATCGTTCCAATATGGACAGTTTCTGCGAGAGAATCTCGTTGAACATCCCCTTGACCGTGACCGGTTCGAGATCGACCGGCTCTCCCTTCGAGATCGTCTCACTTCGACTCACTTCGATTACCGAAGAATCCCAAATCCTAAATGTCCCAAATCCCGGATTGCCGGGAATTCGAACGGATCGCGGAAGCGATCCGATGAATTTAGCCGGGGATTTCAATCCCCGGTCCGTCGAAGGAAACGATATTCGTCGCGAGAGCGACGATTGATTCAGGCGTCGCTCTCGCGACGCTGCACTCCGGCGTTATACGCCACCGGGGATTGCATCCCCGGCTAAATTCAAACACCGCTTCGCGGCGGAAGAAGATGGGCTACAGACGTGAGCCTGTAGTCAGGCGTCCGAAACTCTTGGACCGCCAGCGGCGGGCGGTAGGCGAAGGCCAAAAGACAAAGCCGGATGTCTATGATTTCAGATCGAACCGATCGAGAACAAAATAATCCGAACCGTGACGATCAAGGCGGCTTTCGTAAACGACCAACGAGTCGACCATGAATTCGGGCGAATCGAAGTCGTTCGCAAGATGCTGTGCGGCGATCGCGCCTGACCGATCAGGTTCGCGAAACCGCGCGATCGTCAGGTGCGGTGCGTAGATCCGCCGTTCGTTCTCGAATCCGATCTCCGCAAGCCCCGCGTCGAGCCCGGATTTGATCCGCCGAATTTCCTCTAAGTCACCGCCGACGCCCAGCCAGAGCACCCGCGGGCGTTTCTCATTCGGAAAGATGCCGGTTTCGCGGATCTGCAGCCGAAACGGCCCATTGCCGGTCGCAGCTCGCGCAACGATCTCCCGAACGGATTCGATCGCGTTGGGCGCCGTCTCGCCGAGGAAATTCAGCGTCAAATGCATCTTTTCCGGACGTTCCCACCCGACGCGAATGTCGCGAAACGACCTGCGGAGCGTGCGAATATACGCCGCCGCGAGATTCCGCGCTTCGTCCGAAATGTCGATGCCGATAAAGATCCGCTTCGTCGTCTTCATGTTGTCGAAATCAATTTACCACCAACAATTGACCAATTACGATTCTCAAATTCTTTCTGCTAGAATCAACTCCGCGATGAGTCCTATGAAAGTGATTTTGGCCTTCGTCATTTTGTCGATCGCGGCCGTGTGCGGCGTCTCGTACTGGCTTTACAGCTCGATGAACAAGCCGGTCCAGCATTCAAGATCGAATGATTTCATCGAGATTCCGAAAGGATCGTCGCCGTCCGAGATCGTCAACAAACTTGCGGCCGAAGGCGTGATCGCCAGCCCGTGGGCGATAAAGGTCTATCTACGAACGCTTGGCGATTCGTCGAAGCTCAAAGCCGGCGATTATCAGTTCAACTCGCCGATCACTGCTCTGCAGGTCATCAAGGAGCTTGAAAAAGGCGAAGAACGAACGATCAAGATCACGATCCCCGAAGGCTGGACCCGATTCGACATCGCCAAGCGGATCGTCGAGAAGTTCCCGACCGAACCCGCGACCGACGAAAAGACGGTCCTCGCGATGATGGACGACGTGTCATTGATCTCGGATATCGACATCAACGCCAAGAATCTCGAAGGTTATTTGTATCCAAGCACTTACAGTTTCCCGATCGGAACGGAGCCGAAAGCGGTCGTGAAACGCATGGTCGATCAGTTCCGCAAGACGTGGAAGCCCGAGTGGAATGATCGCGCGAAGGCGTTCGGGCGGACGCCGCACGAGATCGTGACGATCGCGTCGCTCGTCGAAACCGAATCGAAGTTCGATGCCGAACGCACGATCGTCGCGTCGGTGATCTACAATCGG
Source organism: Acidobacteriota bacterium (assembly GCA_029557535.1). Classification (GTDB taxonomy): domain Bacteria; phylum Acidobacteriota; class Blastocatellia; order Pyrinomonadales; family Pyrinomonadaceae; genus JAFDVJ01. Next base: position 455 of record JAKQII010000084.1, on the reverse strand, counting down.
CTGAGCCGCGGGATGGCGCTCGGGATCGACCAAACAGCGGTTTATATCGCCAAGATGGAGAACCGCTGGGACGGGACGATCAACAAGAGCGACCTTGAATCGACGTCGCCGTACAACACGCGCAAGTTTGCCGGTCTGCCGCCGGGACCGATCGCCAGTGCGAGCGAATCGGCGCTCGAAGCGGCGCTCAACCCGCAGAAGACCGACTATCTTTTCTATGTTCTGAACGTCGAAAAGAACGACGGATCGCATAATTTCTACGCTTCTGCGGCCGAGTTTGAACGAGGAAAAGCGGCGTACCAGATCTGGCTCGAAGAGCAGCGTCGGCAGAAAAGGGAGAAGGAAGGTCAGTGAGCGGTGAGCGGTGAGCGGTGAGCGGTGAGCGGTGAGCGGTGAGCAGTGAGCGGTGAGCAGTGAGCAGTGAGCAGTGGGCAGTGAGCGGTGAGCGGTGAGCG
>JAKQII010000080.1 GCA_029557535.1 Acidobacteriota bacterium | reverse complement strand
AAACCGGTGACCGTTCGGCCCGACGGCGAGGAGATCAGCCGCACCGATTCGCGCGTGTTCACGGGATCGTCCGACTTCCCTCTTGAATTTCCGGCCAACACGCTGCCGGGATCGTCGCGCGCCGAACTCACGATCTATCCGAACCTGCTGTCGCACGTCGAGGAGTCGATCGAGGGTCTATTGCGACGGCCTTACGGATGCGCCGAGCAGACGATCTCGTCGACCTTCCCAAATCTGATGATCCTCAAAGTTACGGGCGACGACAGTGAGGACCGAAAGAAACTGCGCGCACGGGCGAAACGCAACCTGCAGCGCGGTTACGATCGCCTCGTCGGTTATCAATCGTCGGACGGCGGGTTCAGTTACTGGGGCGGAAAAAGCGATACGGACGTCGCGCTGACCGCCTACGCACTGCGCTTTTTGAGCGACGCGACAGGGATAATCGAAGTCGACGATTCGATCGTCGAAAACGCCCGCCGACGTTTGATCGCAATGCAGCGAGGCGACGGCAGCTGGAGCACGCAATATTCCTGGGAGCCGGCAGAGGACACGCAACGGACACGCAAAATCACGGCCTTTGTGGCACGTGTGCTCGCGATGTCGATGCCGAAACGCGATCCGAAAGCGATGGAGGATTCGCCGTCCGAGTCGGCTCTGAAGAAGGCGCTCGCGTACTTGAAAACCCGCAATGCCGAGATCGACGAGCCGTACGCGTTGGCGAATTACGGGCTGGCGGCGCTCGATTCGAACGACACGGAAACGGCGCGGCGGATCGCGGACAAACTTTCGTCGATGGCGATCGCCGAAGGCCCCGACAAGGTCTATTGGAATCTCGAGACGAACACGCCGTTCTACGGCTGGGGAACTCCGGGACGCATCGAGACGACGGCTTTGGTCGTTCAGCTTTTGGCCCGGGTCGGCGAACTGGACCAAGATCAAAGTTCAAAGGTCAAAGATCAGATCTCAAAGGCCACCCTCTTCCTGCTGAAGAACAAGGACCGTTACGGAGTCTGGTATTCAACGCAAGCAACCGTCAACGTGCTCGACGCGCTGCTCGCGACGCTCACCAAACCGGCGGCGCAGAAGGTCACGGTGTCGGTCAACGGAACGGTCGTCAGGACGATCGACATCGCCGCCGATCAGATCGAGCCGGCGACGGTCGATCTTAAAGACGAACTCGTTTCCGGCGGAAACATCACGGTCAGCGGCTATTCCGGCGCGGCATTGATGGCACGTCTCGTCCGGACGCACTACATTCCTTGGAGCGATTCTGCGAGCACGAACATCGAAGCGAACCGGTCGCGGTTGATCAAACTCGAGTATTCCTGCGACAAGTCCTACGCGAAAATACTCGAGACGGTAACGTGCACCGTCGATGCCGAACGTGTCGGATTCAAAGGCTACGGGATGCTGCTCGCCGAGATCGGCATTCCGCCGGGTGCGGAGGTCTCGCGCGAGTCGCTCGAGAAAGCGAAGAATGAAGACCAGGCGATCGGTCGCTACGAAGTTCTTCCCGATCGTCTTCAACTCTATCTCTGGGCAAAACCCGGCGGGACGAAGTTCAGTTTTTCGTTCAAACCGCGGTACGGCATCAATGCGCAAACACCGGCGTCGGTGCTGTACGACTATTACAACGAGGAGGCAAAGGCGACGGTCGCGCCGATCCGTTTCAGATTTGACAAGTGATCGGGGATTGAATGGAGCGCAAGCCGACTGGAGCGCGAGCGTCACGCTCGCACCGGCGCGAAGCGACGGAAATCAGTGCGTCTGCGACGCATGCAAGCGGGACGCCCGCGCTCCAATCAGCCCGCGCTCCGCTCAAATCCGCAATCCGAAATCCCAAATGGGTTCATTCCGAACGGCTGTCGTCGAGGTCGATCTCAGGATTCTCCGCGACGAATTGATCGCGCGGTTTTGAATCGATCTCGGCGCGCAGGGGACGCGTGCCGACGTTCGATTTGAAGTTGCCGCTTTCGTCGTACAGTCGCCGGTACTGCGCCGTGTTGCGGATGATTCCCTGCACGTATCCTTTCGTCTCCTTGAACGGAATCGCCTCGACGAACTCGTCCATCTCGGCCGGGAGCGAATTCCTCCATTGCGGTACACGTCCAGGACCGGCGTTGTACGCAACCGCAACAAACTCAACCTGACCGAACTTATCAAACTGATCACGAATGTATGCCGTGCCGAGCTCAATATTGAGCGTCGGCTGATACAACATCTCCGCCGAGAGCGTCCCGACCGCCGGATTGTATTTGCGGGCCACCGTTCTCGCCGTCGGCAACAGCAGCTGCATCAGTCCGTAGGCGTTAGCGGACGACCGGGCCCGCGGATCGAAGATCGTTTCCTGCCGAATGAAGCCTGCGACCTGATACGGATCGAGGCGGCGCTGCGACGCCCAATACTTGATATCGCTCCAGTTCGTCAACGGATAGAAGATGTCCCATTCTTCGCGCCCCATCTCCTCGGGGAACATCTGCGCGTAATCCGGATAACTCTTCGCGAGCGCGAGCAGCGCCTTCGCCTGTTCGCCGCGAAGGCGATGATAACGTGCGAGCGCCAGATTTATCTTGGGTGAATTCGGAGCGGTCCGCCGGGCTTCGTTCAATTCATCGATCGCCCATTCAAACAATCCGACAACACTCAGATCGTCGGATTTTTCGGCGCGCTCCAGTTCGTGTTCACGGGCAGTCTCGGCCGCAACCGTGACCGATCTCAAGTTTGTCACCGCTTTCGGAACGAGCGATCCGGCTGGAAAATTGGCTGGATTCCGGCAGTTTCCCTGCGTCCGCAATGCCGAGATCCGCTTGATCGCGAGATGACCGTACCAATTCGAACCGTAACGATAAGCGACGGCGTCATATAGCGCGCAGGCCGCATCGATCTTGCCCGCAAGCTGCGAATCGCGAGCCGCCCAGTATCCGGCCTTTCCGCGATTGGTAGAGTCCTTGTCGACATACCTGGCGAGATGCTCGACAAACATCTGCGACGACATCTCGTAGCTTTTCGAATCATGCTGGAGCCAGGCGAGCTCAAACTGAGCCTTCGCGACATCGACGTTGGTCGGATACGCGGCGACGGCGGTTCTAAGGTAGTAGCTCTCTTCGGACTTGTTCTTCGCATCGCGCGCAGCCATTCCGAGATCGATGAACGTCTTGGCGACGCGATTCCCGTTCGGGAACTTTGACCGCATCTCGTCCGCGGTCGCACGCGCGCCCGGCCAGAGTTTGTTCTTGGCGTATCCGAGCGCGAGCTGATAGTACGCGTCTTCCTTCTCCTTTGCGTTTGCCGGGATCATCCCGAACGCGATCGCGGCGTCGGGCATCTTTTTGACGTTCGCGAGCGTGATCAGTCGCTTAAGATTGACTGCGTGCGTCACGGTCGATGAGAAACTCTGCATCAGATTCGCGTAGGCGACGTCAGCGTCGGCCCATTGCCCGGCGTTGAACAGCTTCTCGGCCCGGCTCGCCGCCTCATCGACGCTCTGGGGAGAAAGCGATTGCCCGAGCGACGCAAGTTTTGCCTCGGCTTCCTTCGATTCGCCGCTGCCCGCCCCAAAAAAGAACACACGACGGTAAAACACGATCGCGCCCGGCTGATCGCCGGCCGCCTCGTACGCTTTGGCCGTCGCGAGCAACGCCGCCGGATCATTGCGGTCGTTGAGTTCCTTGAGAAACGACGGGACTCTCGCCTGCTCTCCGGTAGCGATCGCGGAGGTCGCCCATAGCACTTTCGACTCGCTGAGCCTGAGCGATGTCGGGTAATCCGTGACGAGGCTCTCGAACGTCTTCATCGCTTCGGCGTGATTCCCCGCGCCCTGGAACGAGCGACCCTTGAGCCACAGCGCATAATCCGCAAGATGAGTGCGCTGTTTGAACGCGTCGCTCGTCAGCAGTTTGACGGCGCCGTCGAAATCCCTGTTCTCGAACTTGATCCGCGCCCTAAGCAGCCGCGCAAGAGTTCCGACGCGGGCACGCGGGAATCGGTTCTCGATGTCGATCACCATCGATTCCGGCGGGAGCTTGTTGTCGCGTGTGAGGTCCCGAAGCGACTTCAGCGCGTCGGCCTCGCTTGCATCCACGCCGATCGACCGGCAACTCGCCGAAAACGGCACGACCAACAACCCGATCGCCGCCAATAACATGCCGGCGAACCAGCTCAAACCACGCGCTTCCAGAACCTTTACTGACATTCTCATTCTCCGGTTTTTCGATGCAAAGATACCAAGGGGATTTGTCCGCGGACGGGCACGGGATCAAATTTGAATCGGCCCGAATTGGGTATATGATAACAGCAACTTTCCCGATTCCGAATTTTTGTCGAAGTTGTCCATATGAACAGACTCGCCCTTTCGATTATCCTCCTTGCGTTTTGCACCTCGATAACCGCATCGCAAACTCCGACGCCGACTCCGGCCGCTGCCGACAGCGACGTCGTCAAGATCACGACGAATCTGGTTCAGATCGACGTAACTGTGACCGATCAGAAAGGCAAACCCGTACGCGATCTCAAACCTGAAGAAATCGAGATCTACGAAAACGGCAAAAGGCAGGAGATCTCGAATTTCTCGTTTGTTTCGAGCGTCCGTGAAGGGGCAGAGAAACCGGGTAAAAAGGAACGCGGATCCAAGGACGCGATCCCGGTTCCGCCGACCTCCGTGCGGCCCGAACAGATTCGGCGTGCGATCGCACTCGTGGTCGACGATCTCTCGCTTTCGTTCGAGAGCATATACCAGGTGCGCCGGGCGCTGAAAAAATACGTTGATGAGCAGATGCAGGATGGCGACCTCGTTGCGATCATCCGTACGAGCGCCGGGATCGGGGCGCTCCAGCAGTTCACTTCGAACAAGGCCCAGCTGTATGCGGCGATCGAGAAAGTCAAGTGGTTTCCGATGGGCAGCGGGACCATTTCCGCGTTTGCACCGATCGAACCGACGCCGAACGAGATCCGTGCGGCGACCGGCGACGAAACGGTGACGGACGAGGACATTCAGTCTGAGAAGAACTCGCTCCAGAGTTTCGAAGACTTCCGAAACGCCGGGTTCGTCTTCGGCACGCTCGGCGCCTTGCGCTTCATCGTCACCGGAATGGCGGAACTGCCTGGCCGGAAATCGGTCATCTTGTTTTCTGACGGCTTCCGTTTGTTCCCGCGCGATCAGGATGGCTCGATCGGCGACACGCGTCTGTTCGATTACACCCGCCAGTTGGTCGACTACGCGAACCGGGCCTCGGTTGTCTTCTACACGATCGACGCCCGCGGACTGGTCGTTACCTCGCTGACGGCGGCCGACCAGGTAATCTCGCCGTCGCCGGAGGCGATCTCGCAGGCAATTTCAAGTCGCAGCGCAACACTCTTCGATACGCAGGAAGGGTTGCAGTACCTCGCCAAAGAGACTGGCGGAATTGCAGCGATAAACAACAACGACCTCAGCGGCGGTGTCGGAAGGGCAATCGACGATCAAAGCTATTACCTCGTCGGCTATGTTCCCGACGACGACTCGTTCAGCGCTGAAAATCTGAAATTCAACAAACTCGAGGTCCGTGTCAAGAGACCGGGCGTGAACGTCCGGTACCGCCGCGGGTTCATCAACGTTGCCGACAGGTCGATACCGAAAACACCGTCGGCCTCAACCCCGATACAGGCCGTCAAATACGCGCTGACCTCGCCGTTTGCAGCCAACGATATCCCCTTACGCCTAAACGCGTTGTTTGGTTACGAACCGAAGATCGGGACTTATGTCCGATCATTGCTGCACATCAAGGCGTCCGATCTCACGTTCACCGACGATACGGACGGGACCAAGAAGGTCAGTTTCGTTCTCGTGGCCGTCAGCTACGGTGACAACGGCGTTCCGGTTGATCAGATCGGAAAGTCATACACGCTCAATCTCAGCCGGGCGACCTACGAAAAGATTCAAAAAGAGGGATTCGTTTACCACTTCACGTTTCCGATAAAGAAACCGGGACCCTACCAGTTCCGTGTCGCTATTCAGGATGGTGTCAATTCGAAGATCGGTTCCGCCTCGCAGTTCATCGACGTTCCGAACTTGAAGAAGAACAAACTCACGATCTCAGGTATCGTACTCGAGAACTTCAGTGCCGATCAGTGGAGAAACTTCACGGCCCCGGTCCAGACTCCCACCAACGACGGTACGGATCCGATGATCGACACTTCGCAGCGGATTTTTAGGCGCGGGTCGATCCTGCGTTACGGATTCGAGGTCTATAACGCAAAACTCGACGCTGCGAAGCGTCCTCAGCTTACCTTCCGGATCCGGATTTTTCGCGAGCGCCGGCTGGTGCTCGACGGTACGGAAACTCCTGCCGATCTCGGGGGGCAGAACGACTTCACGCGCGTCCGTGGATCCGGCGCAGTGAGCTTGGCGCCGAAAATGGAGCCGGGAGATTATGTTATGCAGGTCATTGCGTACGACGGACTGGTGAAACCCAAGAACCGGATCGCAACGCAATATGTTCAGTTTGAAGTTACGGAGTAAATGCAAAAATGTTGATCGCAATGGAAGGGAGTTCGCCGACCATTCTCGGCGAAAATAATTACAAATACTACGTTTGGGATGCATACAAGCAGACAAAGGAATCGAGCAAGCTTTATATCCCCGGACCGGCAACGATCTCGTGGAGCCTGAGCGAGATCAACATCCGGACGATGGCCGACAATGCGACCACGTTCATTCGCGGAGGTTCGGGACCGATCTATCTGGTTGGCTGGAGCCGGGGCGCCGCGGCCTGCGTTCAGGTTGCGCTCGATCTGAAGCGGTCGTCTTTCGAACAGGACATCGAAGCGATGTTCCTTTACGATCCCGTCGATCAGGACGGCTCGACCGCCGACTTTCTCAATACTGTCCCGAGCAACGTCAAGAACTGCTATCACGCTGAAGCGCTCAAGAAGGACGGGATCTGGGCGTCCGTTTTCCCAACTTGCGCGAAAAAGTTCGAACCCGGTGTCAATTATATTTCCGGAAAGTTCAACACGACCCATGGTGGCATCGCGGGTTGCGACGGCGGATCGAAAGGCGACGCCGGATCCGGTAGCTGGATGCGCGGCTGCATGGTGACGCACGGCGTCGTTTAGGCGTCAAAACAAAAGAAAGGCTGCCTGAGGAAATGCTCAGACAGCCTTGACTTGTTCGGTCGGTCGATCAGGCAGAGGTTCCGGAATAACCGGCGCCGAGCTTTGCCTCGTCGCCTTCCGCCAAATTGCTCACCAATTCGTAATGGAAATAGTCGAACTTTGACGCCACCGGCGGCTGCACGCGCTTGTCGTACATCTCGCGCGACCGATCGATCGCTTCCCGAAGCCGATCGTAAAGATCACTCGCGTCGCGTCCTTCCTTGACCTTCTGCTCGTTGTAAAGCTTGATCTCGGAAACCAGGAGACGGGCAAATCGTCGCGCATCATTGTGCAGGCGACGCTCGTCTTCCGTTACCTCGATCGGGAGATCGACGTTTCTTTCGCTCAAACGAGAACGTATCTGCGGTGCCGCGACGACCGGTTCCGGTTCGGCAATCGGAGCGGCGACCACTTCGTCGGCCTCAAACGACTCAGGTGACTCGAACGAGGTTGCATCGAATGACGGCGATGTCTCGTATTCGACGCCGGTGGTCGGTGCGGTCTGAACACCTTCGTATTCGAATTTCGCGGCTTCCGGTGCAGAAAACTCATCGGTTTCGGCAACTTCATCGAACGAAGACGGTTCGTAAGATCCGAATTCTACCGATTCGCTCGGTGAAAATTCTTGAGCGGCTTCCGAGGCGTCAGCGTTCCAACCGGTCGAGTACGTTTCATCAACCTCGTCAGAGCTCTCGAATTCGTAACCCGACGATTCAAACCCCGACTCGTCGCCCGGTTCGGAGATCTCGTAAACGTCAGACTCCTCCGAGTACGAATCTTCAACCTTCTCCTCGGAAATCGCGTCGGTTTCAAAGCTGTAACTGCTCTCGAACTGCGCGGGTGATTCTGCAATCGAATCCTCTGCCGGAGATTTTTCGAATGAGGTCTCCGAAAACGATTGAGCACGTTCGTGTTCAGATCCGACCGAAGTCTCATAACTTGACGGTGCCGGGACGTCATAGCTCGGCGCCTCAGCATAGGACGAATCGGGTTCCATCGAGTGATCGTCCGCATGCGCGACTTCTGCCTGATGGGCCCTTCCGGACCGTGCCGATGCCGATATCTCGACGGTAAGCCCGGCGACCTGAACCAGAGCTTCAAGTGCCTCGACGTTGACGTTCGAGCCCTCGTTTCCGTAATCCGCGTAAAGCACCGCAACGGCGCGTTCGCGAACAATGAGCGGAATCGCATACATGCGGTCCGGCTGTCCAAAATCAAGTCGGCTCAAAAATAGCGAATCGTCCGCGTGGCTATTGTAAGTTCCCTCGACGGTCTTGAGCTCCCGGAGCGATTCGCTCAGCAGGGTTTCGCTTGAGGTCGGGAAGAAAACCTCGCGGACCGACTTGTCATCGATCGCGGCCTCGTTACCGAAAACGCGCCAACCAACAAGGTGTTCGTTCTTGATGATGAAAAACGCACCGCGCGGAGTAAACTTCGCGGCGTGCGCGACGAGAGACCTAAGAATCGCCGACTGGGTCGTCTTGCTGCTGATGTCCTTGATGGCATCACGGATCTCACCGACAACGAAGGAGGAATCGGTGGCCGCGGCCTGTACTTTTTCCAGTTCTTCGGCTTCGGCGATGGCGGTCGCGGTGATGCGTGCGCCTTCGTCGCGGGCGAGGCGAAGATGCTCGACAACGGACTCCGTGAACGCTTCGTCGAGACTCGCGTCTGACTGAAAGCGCTCTTGGAAATTACGAAAAGCTTCGTCCATTTGGGACTTGTGCTTGTCGAATTCCGCATCGACCATTTTCTGAAATTCGGCTACTTCTTGCCGCATATCCGCGACAACATTTTTGAGATAACTCTCGAATTCCGTTCGCAAACTTTGTTCGAGTTCTTCACTGTTCACAATATTTCTCCTCCGTTTTTGAAAACACAGTACTTTTCTCAGGACGGATAAAAAGACTGGCGGTTGGTGCAGATCTGACCCTTAGGTGACGAGACGCGGCGACCTTGAACAGGCCGCCCCTAAATTATGACGAAATTGACAAATCCATGTCAAGAAAATGTTTTTATTGAATGGGTTACGGGACGTGAAGATCACGAAATCCCGGGCGACTGACGGGTTAATCAACTGTTAATTCCTGAAAACAGGCGCGTTAGCGCGGCTGTCTTCGGACTGATGATCAGACGGCAATTACCTCGATCTCAGGATCGATCTCGTCCCTGATCATGTTCTCGATCGCCATCAGCGTTCCGGTCAGCGAACTGGGGCAGCTTCCGCAGGCACCCTCGTAGCGAATCTTCAGCGTTTTGTTTTCGAATCCCACTATCTCGAGCCAGCCGCCATCACTGGCAAGATATGGACGAATTCGATCGTCAAGTATCGCCTCGATCTCGCGCACCTGCGGATCGTCGCTGAGTGCGGCACCGATCGAGCCTCCGATTTCTTTCGCGTTGTTGCCGTTGCCGCCTGATACCGAATCGGCAGCCCGGATCGGCACTGCGAGCGCCGGCAGCATCTCGTCCCAGTCGGCATCGTCGGTCTTCTCGACGGTGATCATCTTGTCCATGTAGAACACCGAGACGACATCGCCGACGTCAAACAGCGATTTCGCGAGAATGTCGTCCGTCGCGTCTGCGGCCTGCTTGAACGAATGCGACGTGCCGTATGACACGGGTTCTTTCAAGATGAACTTGACGGCGTTTGGATTCGGTGTTTCCTGTATATCTGCGATCTTAGGCATTTTGATCTTTCTGTCGAACTTTAATGTTCATAAATCTTTACATTTTTGTCAACATTAGCACGTTGACCAGTTCCGACTCCGCAGACCTGGCGGACTTTGCGTCAGAATCCGACGAACAGAATTCGATCTTCTCCGTCGTTTTACGAACGGTCTCGGGCGGAGATCGCGAAGTTCGCAAAGGCAATCTCCGCGGACCTGGCGGACTTTGCGTGAGAATCCGACGAACAGAATTGAATCCTCTCCGTCGTTTTACGAAAGGTCTCACGCGGAGATCGCGAAGTTCGCAAAGGCAATCTCCGCGGACTTGGCGCGCCTTGCGTGAGAAAAAAAGCGATGTACCGCATTTTGATCTATAATCGCGAAAAAGGAGTCGTAAAATGAAACGCCAAATCGCAGTTCTCGTCATCATTCTGTTCTTGTCATTCGTCGCGTTCGGTCAGGGCTACGCGATCCAACAGTATTTGAATATCCGATCCGCTTCGTCACCGACGATCGCGCCGAACGGCAAGCGATTGTTTTATCTGACAAACGTTTCCGGAACGTCGCAGGTTTGGATGATCGACCTGCCGGACAGCGCGCCGAAACAGATCACGAGTTACGACGACAATGTCGGGTTCGTCCGCTTTTCACCGAAAGGCGATCTGGTCGCGTTCGGCAAGGCCCGCGGAGGCGACGAAAACACGCAACTTTTCGTCATGGATTCGGACGGAACAAACGTTCGACAGCTCACCGACGCGCCGCGGATCAGGCACAATTTCGGAGGTTGGTCCGAAGACGGCAAGAAGATCTATTTCGCTTCAAATAAACGCGATCCGCAGTTCTTCGACATCTACTCGATGACGGTTGCCGACGGTTCCGAGGAACTCGTTTATCAATTCGACGGATCGAATTCGTTCGCCGCGGCGTCTCGCAACGGGCGCTACATCATTTTCTCAAGATCAGGGATCGAGTTCAGTCTCGACAACAACCTTTACATCTACGATAGAGAGACAAATAAGGAGACGCTTCTGACCCCGCATTCCGATGCGAGCCAGTTCGGCGATGTCGAGATCTTGCCGGACGGCGATTCCCTGTTGTTCACGTCGAACAATGATCGCGAATTTGCCGCGCTGACACAGGTCGACGACCTTTGGCCAAATCTGAATGCAAGGTCTTACACGATTCGGACGGACGAATCATGGGATGTTGAGAACGTCGCATTTCCCGAAAACGGGTCGCAGTTCGCGTACACGATCAACCGCGAAGGCTTCTCTGACCTGCGTCTGCGGAAGTATGAGGTGAACGGGAAGCCTCTGATCACGAACATCCTTTCCGAGGAAACGAAGATCGATCTTCCGGGACAAGGGATCGTCGGTGGGATGAATTTTTCGGCCGACGGATCGCGCCTCGTGTTTACGTTCGTTTCCGCAAAAAGCAACTCGGATGTCTGGCTTTACGAGGTCACGTCCAAAAAACTTACACAGGTGACACGGAGTGATCGGGCGGGAATCAACGCCGACTCGTTCGTCGCGCCGGATCTGATCAAGTTCAAGACCTTCGACGGCCGTGAAATTCCGGCCTGGTATTACCGCCCGCGAATCTCGATCCCGAAGATCGGCGACAAACTTCCGTCGAAAGTCGGCGACATCGTCGATGAGACCGTCAGGATCGTCAAGGACAAGGCAGGCGAGCTCGGCGGCCCGGGCAAGATCATTGCCGGAAGAGGGCTCCCGGTGATCGTCAGCGTGCACGGTGGTCCCGAAGGACAGGAACGTCCCGGATTCAATCCGCTTTATCAGTATTATCTGTCGCGCGGTTACGCGATCCTCGCGCCGAACGTGCGCGGCTCGACGGGTTATGGAAAGACGTACACTCATCTTGACGACGTTCGCAAACGCGAAGAATCCGTCCGTGATCTGTCGTTTGCGGTCGAGTGGCTGAAAAAGTCCGGAAACGCCGATCCGAAACGCATCGCGGTGATGGGCGGAAGCTACGGCGGATACATGACGATGGCCGCGATCACTCTTTATCCGGACCTCTGGGCGGCGGCCGTCGACACGGTCGGGATCGTGAATTGGGAGACCTTCTTGCGCAACACGTCCGGTTACCGGCGGCGCCAGCGGGAAGTCGAGTACGGAATGCTTGATCGCGATCTGGCGTTCTTGCGTGAAATATCGCCGATCGCGAAGATCGACCGGATCAAAACCCCGTTGTTCGTCATCCACGGCAAGAACGATCCGCGCGTTCCGTACACCGAGGCGGAGCAAGTTGTAAAGGCCTTGAGGGAGCGCGGCGCGGTAGTCGAGTACAAGCTCTTCGACGACGAAGGTCACGGTATCTCTAAACTCAAGAACCGGCTCGAACTTTATCCGCTCGTCGCGGACTTCTTGGACAAGTACATGAAATAGCGG
>JAKQII010000069.1 GCA_029557535.1 Acidobacteriota bacterium | reverse complement strand
GGCCCGCGGGCGCAGACCCGCATGAGCGCGCAGGCAACCGCCGTTCTCGTCGAACGCGAGATCGGGATCGAAGCGGTGCTCCATTATTGCTGCCGCGACCGTAATCTGCTGGGAATGATGTCGGATCTTCTCGGCGCGGCCGCGCTCGGCCTGCACAATCTTCTGATCATCACCGGCGATCCGCCGAAAATGGGCCCGTATCCGGATGCGACCGCCGTTTTCGACATTGATTCGATCGGTCTGACGAACATGGCGAACCGCCTGAATCACGGACTCGATCTGGGGAACAATCCGATCGGACGTCCGACCGCATTCTCGCTCGGCGTCGGGGTTAATCCGGGTGCAGTGAATCTGGAGGAGGAGATCAAGCGTTTCGAATGGAAGGTCGAGGCCGGCGCCGAATACGCGATCACGCAGCCGGTATTCGATACCGCGCAGCTCCGGCATTTCCTTGAGCGGATCGCACACGTGCGGATCCCGGTCATCGCCGGCATCTGGCCTTTGATCAGCTATCGGAACGCGGAGTTCATGCACAATGAGGTTCCGGGTGTCAACGTCACACCCGAGATCCTCGATCGGATGCGCGCGGCGTCGGAAAAAGGAAAAGACGAGGCGCGCGACGAAGGCATCGCGATCGCGCGCGAGTCGCTTCTCGAAGTGCACGACGCACTGGCGGGAGTCCAGGTCTCGGCGCCGTTCGGGAACGTGAAATACGCGCTGCAGGTATTTGAAGTATTGGATGAATTTAAAGGCCGGATGGCTCCATCAAATTAGAACCTGATCCGCAAGAACCTCGGACGATAAAGCCTTGCATCGGTTGCGATCTGCCAGAAGTCCGTCGAACTGGCGACATAACTGACGACAATATCGTCGGTTCCGGACAGGCTCGCGTGGCCTTTGGCAGCGTAGCAGATGACCCTGGGGCCCCACTCTGCTTCAGGACAGCGAAAGACGGTCTGCGGCGCGGACCAAGGTCCGACAGGCGTCGGGGCCGTACGGAGAGCGACTTGCGCCGATATCCCGTCGAGAGTGTGGACCGCGACGTACCGGCGCAGTTTCGTTGAATACGTCATGGAAAATTCGTTAGCGAACCGATCAGCGAGCGGCGCCGCCAAACGCCAGTCGCGCCGCCAGCGTTTCCCGTCGAAAAATCTCCAGCTGTTGAAACTGCTGAACTTACTCTCGGAGACACGGCCGGCGATCAGGTTTTTTTTGTGGATTCCGCCCGTCACCGACTCGCTCGTCCCGTAAACGTAAACGTGCCCGCCCGAACGCAGGATCGCCGAACCGAAGAGCGTATCGCCGGCCGCAGTGAATCTGCCGAACGGCAGCTCGAGATATTCAACTTTCCAATCGGTTGGAGGATCATGCGGATTTGAGATCCTCGCGAGGACGGTTCCGGTGTGGCGGAATCCGTCGTCGCCGCTCTTGTCGACGCGTTGGAGAAACAGCTGAAGCCGGCCTTCGAGCAACACGCCGTCGTAGATCCAGAACGCCGCGTCGGGCTGTGTGAACATTGCCGCCGGCTTCCCGTCGGTTCGGCCGTAGAAGAAATCGATCTTGTTTCCGGTCTGGATTCCGACCGAATTATCGATGATCACCGAATCGCGGTGAGCGCCGTTCTCGATCCTGCCGATCCAAGTGTCGCTGAACAGCCAAATTATCCGTCCATCGGGGAGTTTCAAGGAATAATCGCCGTCAGCGCCTGTCCAACCCGACTTCCGTGCGAACATCGATTCCAGTGCGGGCACGGTTTCGGCAGTGAACGCGGATGGCTGCGCCCACAGAATCGGGACGGCAAGAATGAGGAGCGATGTTGCGATCAGGAATCTCATATCGACCCAACAGTAAATCACTTCTTGCCGCGATCTGATTCCGATTCGACTCTACGAAGGATAGTTGATGGTCCTGATTACGCCGCGTTCGAAGCCGTTCGGATTCGGGTCGGGCGGCTCAACAAGCGAAAAACGGTGATTGAAGACCTCGCCGGAAACGGTCCGGCTCTTACCGATCCCCTGCCACTCGTACCTCACGATCGCTCCGTCGTGAAACTTGTACAGTCGTTCGATCCGGTCGGATTCGTACACGATCGTCTGCTCCGCGGCGATCATCGACAGATTGTCGCGCAAAATGATTTCGGCGTAGTCACTTGATTTCTTCATTTGGTCAAGGTAGAAGGACGATTTTTCCGAGTGCTCTTGTTTCAAGGACCTCATGGTGGGCCCGCACCGCATCCCCGAGCGGGAACCGGCGACCGACTGCCGGAACAAGGAATCCGGCGCGAAGGCCCGATCGAATTTCGTCGTGAATTCGCGACATCGTTTCGGGCGCCGCGTTGAACAGCGCCAAACCGTGAATCGAGGCATCTTTGCCCATCGTCAGCCGCGGATTGAAATCGAGCGACCCGCGGTTTCCGATAACGACGATCCGCCCGAACATCTTCAAAACCTCGAAGTCGTTCACGAGATTGACGTTCGCGAGCATTTCGAGCACGATCTCGACTCCGCCGGTCGCCTCCCGGACCTTCGCGAGATAATCCGGTTCAGAGTGATCGAAGACAAGGTCAGCGCCCTGCTCCGAGACGAGCCGCTTTCCTTCCTCGGAGCCGGCGGTACCGACGACACGCAATCCGGCGTGTTTCGCCCACTGGATCGCGGCGATCCCGACTCCGCCCGACGCACCGTGGATCAGAACCGTCTCACCTGTCTTCGCCTGCGCTTTTTCAAACAAGCCGCGCCACGCGGTCGCGTACGGAACGAAAACGCCGGCGCCTTGCTCGAACGAAACGTTCTCTGGCAGTTCGTGGACCTGCGACGCATCGCAAATAACGTATTCCGCGTAGGTGCCGCTTTGAACTTCAGAAAGGTAGACGCGATCGCCGGGCCGCAGACCGGAAGCCGCATTCCCGGCCTTTTCGATCGTTCCGGCGGCATCCTTTCCGGGAGTGTAGGGCAGATTGGGCTTCGAAGCGTACGTCCCGGTCCTGATGTAACAATCGACCGGGTTGACGCCTGCCGCCTTGACGCGGACAAGCACCTGGGATTCGCCGACATCCGGCACCGGAACATCCTCAAGTTTCATCACTTCGGGCGGCCCAAATTCCCTGACAACAATCGCTTTCATGTCAATTTGTTCGAATAACAGAAATTGCACGCGATCGAAGCTTCGATCCGTGCAATTTGCAAAGTCAAAGGTCAACCCCGATTAAAGGTACTTCTGAACCATTTCCGCGAGCCGCTCGCGACTGATGTTGCCGCCAACGTAGCGTTCCTGTTCCTCTCCGTTTTTGAAAAGGATCAAGGTCGGAATTCCGCGAATCCCGTAACGCTGAGGCACATTGATGTTTTCGTCGACATCCATCTTGCAGACCTTCGCCTTGCCGTCGAATTGTTCGGCAACCGCGTCGACCGTAGGTGCGATCACGCGGCACGGACCGCACCATTCGGCCCAAAAATCGACGAGAACCGGTTGATCCGATCCCAGAACATCGTTCTGAAAGCTCGAATCGCTGACTTGTTTAGTAAAGTTTCCCATTTATTTCTCCTGAAATTACGACGATTTATTATAGCCGTCGCGGAAATTATTCCGCAAAACCGAATGAATTGTAACTGGGCGTGTTACAATTGTCAAGTTAATCGAAGTCGTTCTCAAGGACGATCCGGTAACGGGCCTTTCCGCTTTCAAGATGCTCGAACGCGTTGTTTATCCGCGACATTGGGAACGTTTCGGTAACCGCTTCGATCTTGTGGCGCGCGCAGAACTCAAGCATTTTCGCGACCACTCCCGGACTTCCGGTTGCCGTACCGGTCAGGCTTTTCTGATTCATGATCAGCGAAAAGGCGCTGACCGGAATCGGATCGAGAACAGCTCCGACGACGTGCAGCTTCCCTTTTGGGGCGAGCGCTGAGAAATAGAGATCCCAATTCAACGGGACGTTGACGGTCACGAGGATCATGTCGAATCTTCCGGCCAAAGCCTTGATCGCCTCGTCGTCGCGCGTACCGACGACATAATCCGCCCCAAGCGATCTGAGCTCGTCCGTTTTTGCGGCGTTCGAGGTGAAGGCCGTCACTTCGCAGCCCCATTTATCGGCGAACTGAAGCGCGAGATGACCGAGCCCTCCGATGCCGACTACCCCGACCCGGTCGGTCGGTTTGATTTCGTCCTGCACGAACGGATTGAACACCGTGATTCCGCCGCAAAAAAGCGGACCGGCCTTCGACGCGTCCATTCCGTCGGGAAGCTTGACGGCCCATTCCCAATTGCACCGGACACGATCAGCGAATCCGCCGTGACGGGCGACGATCGTCTGTTCGAGTTCCCGGCAGTTGATCTGGTAACCGTTGATGCACTGATCGCAGTGGTTGCAACTGCCCGAATTCCATCCAAGTCCGACCGTATCGCCGACCTCGACATTCCGAACGTTCGCGCCGGTGGCGATGACCGTTCCGACGGCTTCGTGACCGCCAACGAACGGATATTGCGTCATTCCCCAGTCGTTGTTGAGCATCGACAAATCGGAATGGCAGATCCCGCTGGCCAGTACCTTGATATCGACCTGGTCGCCACCGAGCTCGCCGGCGTCGTAGTCGAAACGTTCAAACTTCCCACGCGGCTCGCCGGCCGCGTATGCTCTGGTAATCTCTCCCATGTTCTCCCTTTTTTCTACTTATTAATGATGAGTTCAATCTCAGTTCCTGCAAGAGCTCGGCTGACCGGGCAGTTCTTCTTCGCGTCGCCGGCGAACGTCTCGAATTCTTCTTTTGAGAGGCCCGGAACGCTGCCCTCGAGTTCGAGCGTGATCAAGGTGATCGTGAACGCGTCGCCGACCTTCTCGATCTTCACCCGCGCGGTTGTATGAAGCCTTTCGGGGACATGGCCGGCGCGCGAGAGTGCGGCGTCGAGCGCCATCGTAAAGCATCCGGCGTGGGCGGCCGCAATGAGTTCCTCGGGATTCGTGGCCGATACGTCATCGCCAAATCTGGACGCAAACGTGTACGGTCCTTCAAATGCTCCGCTTCCGAGTTTGACGGATCCGCTCCCGTCCGTCAGCGTCCCTTTCCATTCGGCGTCGGCAGTTCTAACTGGCATAGTCGTTCTCCTTGTTGGTTGGTATCTTTGCGCTTATTACGATGATACCAGACGTCGTCGGAAGCTCAACGGGCGCGACCGTTTACGCGGGTTGCGCGTCGAACGGCGACGAATCGGTGTCCGGCAGCAGCCGGTTCAACGCCCGTTCGATCCAAGGCAGAAATCCGGCGATCGCGGCCACGCCCAGAAGGTTGAATATCAGGTGCGCATGGGCGATCTGCTGTTTTACCTGACTTCCGGCGGCGAGATACTCGACCAAACTGACGAACGGAACAAACAACGCAAGGCCGATGACGATCGAAAGAAGGTTGAACGAAAAGTGGAACAAACCGGTCTTGACCGCCTGCCGGTTTGAACGGGCGGTCGCGAGCAGGGTGTCGGCGCAGGTACCAAGCTCGGCGCCGATCATCACCGCAATCGCCGCCGGCAGCGTTATCAAAGATTGTTTCGCAAGCGTGATCGCGAGCGCGACGGTCGCGGACGAGCTCTGGATCACGGCGGAAATGCCGGCGCCGGCCAGCGCTCCCGAGATCGGGTTTTCAAAGCTCGCGATCAATTCCTTGAAATAATCGTGTGATTTTAGCGGCTCGACCGCGTTCTCCATCGTCAGGAGTCCGAAAAAGATCATTCCGAAGTAGAAGATCACGGTTCCGACGCGATGGATCAGCGGACGCTCGAACAGGATGAAAAGAGCAAATCCTGCCGCCAGCGCGACCGGCGCGTACTCGGCGACATCGAGTGCCATTATCTGGCTCGCGATCGTCGTTCCGATATTGGCTCCCAGAACGATGCCGAGCGATTGCCTGAACGTGACGACGCCCGCTCCGACGAGGACGATCGTAATGATGATCGCCGCCGAGCTCGACTTCAGCAACACGGTCACCACAATTCCCGTGATTATCGCCGTCAGGATGTTCCGCGTGAACCGCGCCACGAACTCCTTCATCCGCTCATCGGCCCACTCGCGAATATGGCCCGAGAGTTTGCTGATCGCGTAAAGAAACAAAACGATTCCACCGACCAATCCGAGTACTGTTTCCATAATTGTTCAAAAGATTACTTTTTTGTCAGGATTCAATCCTACCATTCGCCAGTGCCGGCAAATGTTACGGGATCGTTAATTCTTTCAACCGAATGGCGAAACCCGAAAACGGGACGGGTTGGCGAAGCAACGCCATTGGGCAATAATGATTGTCATGAAGAGACGAATTCTCGCGACCTTTGCGGTGGTTATTTCTCTGACCGCCGCGGCGATGGCTCAAAACAAATTCGAAGGCTACAACATCATTCTCGACGCTCCGGACTCGCATCGCGGGCCGACTTGCGCGCTGCGTTTTGCGCCGCCTGCGACGAGCATCACCATTGCCGACCTTGACACGGCAACTCCAATGAATCTGCGCAGTTGTGACGGATCCGGATCGTCGGTTCAGAAATCGACCGCGACGACTGCGATCGTCAAAGCGAACGGTTCGACTCAGAAATGGTGCTTTCAGGGGGAAGACAAAAAATACCGGATCTCGTTCAACGGCGACCAATTCGTCAGAAGTCTTGTTTACGATTGGATCGCGACGCCGGACGCGGCGACGCTCGGAACCTACAACGTCCGCGACTTCGGCGCGATCGGCGACGGGCGTGCCGACGACACGCTGGCCTTTCGGAGCGCGCTTGCGTTCGTCGCCGCCCGGAACGGCGGAATTCTTGTCGTTCCGGAAGGCGATTACGCGGTCACCGGGAACCTGACGCTTCCGTCGAACATCACGATCCGCGGCGCCGGCGGATTGCACTCGCAGGCCGGAACCAGCAATCTGATCCGCCGCAGCGCGACCCGGATCCAGTTGACGGCCGCCAACCAGCCGATCTTCAGGATCGGAGAATGTACGGAAAAGGTCGGTATCGAGAACATCGAGCTCTCGTCGGTCCAAGGACTTACCAAATCTGTCGGCGTCGAGGCCCGCGGCGCGTACACATCAACGCAGGATATTTATTTCGACAACGTCGCGTTCACCGCGTTCTGGCGGGGCATTTACGCCCACGGACTCCCGCAAACAAATCTCAACTGGCAGTTCGATTACATCAAAATCCGCAATTCGCGGTTTCTCTACAACACCGATTCGGGCGTCTATTGCGACACGCGCAACACCGACTGGAAGATCGAGGCAAGCGAATTCATCAATCCGCAGCGGACCGCGTCACAGGCCGCAAACTCGATGCATTTCGAGCGCTCAGGAATGGTAATCGTCCAGGACACCTTCGGCGGCGGATACGCGAATGCAAAGGGCGGGACATTCCTGAACCTGCTCGATAACGGAAGTCTGACAGTGATCGGCTCGCAAACCGAGTCGATGACCAATTCGCTGGTCTACAACGAAGTTCAAAATCCGAACGCCGGCGATTACTCGTACCCGATCACGATTCTGAACTCGATCTTCGACGATCCGATCATTTTCAAGGCACGCCGAACGTTCGTGTCGGTCGGCAGCACGTACGGCCCGAACACGTTCACCGCCGACGAACGCGTGCGGGTCTACTCCACCGGCGATCGTTTCTGCTACGACGGCTATATCCTCGGATGCCGCGGCGCCGAGCGCAAAAATTTCGACCGCGCGACGATCGTCTTTATGACCGGCCAGCCGTCGGAGGGCCAGGTTCAGGGACATCCGACATACTTTGGTACGGACGTCGAATTCGGATCTCCGCTTCAGGTTCCTACATTTGGCCAGAACGCGCTGCCGCAGGGACGCCCGAACGGGTCGCTCGTCTATTGCTCAAATTGCCGGCGAAACTCGACGCCGTGCCAAAGCGGGGGAAACGGCGCTCCGGCGATGGTCGTCGGCGGACAGTGGAGTTGCCTGTGAGATTTTAGGTCTGTTCTGACACGTGAAAGAACCACGAAACGGTCCGTTCGTCTCGTGGTTCTTCTTTGTCAATGGATGACTATCTTACTGGTCTTTATTGATTGTCAGTTTCCAGCCGTCGCTCTCTTTGACGAAATCCATCGTCTTCCAGGCGCCTTTTTCGTTTAGATACTCGAGCGTCGCGGTGTTTCCGGTAATCTTCTCGTTCCGCGATTCGTTCGACGGATTCTGCGGCTTTTCGGCGAGGATCTTCAATTGATCATCAACAGTTGATTTTCCGTCCTCGGCCAGAATTCCGAAAAACTCTAGCATATCCTTCGACAAAACACGCTTAAGGCCTTTGATGTCCTTGTTCTTGCGCGCGGCGTGGGCGGCCTTGTAAGCATCAGTTGGCGTTGCCAGAGAAGCATCGGATGATTCGCCCGGCGTCGCCGCATTTGATTCGGTTTTCGTTTGATTCGCCGCCGAATTGACGTTTTCGGGTTTTTCGGCGGTCTTGTTCACGACGGGCTTGTTCGCCGGACTGTTTCCGGTAGTCGTGTCTTTCTGGCAGGCCGTCATGAGAAGCGCGGCCAGAATCGATATGATCGATACGATCTTGTTAAGTGTTCCCATTCGTTTGTCCTTGTCTTGTTGGTTTGGCGCAAAATTGATCGCGCTTTTCATACGTTATCCGATTTGATCGGAAAGAAAACCGCCCACATGGGTGAGAATCGACATTTACGTACGGATGATCTGCGGAGATGATTTTGTGATCGGTGACGGGGAAGATCCGGCGGTCCCGAGTTGTCTTCCTGGCTTCAGATGATTGGGTTCGATGGCGCAAGCGTCGTCGGCACGGAATTACCGCAAACTGCAACGAAGCATTTCAGCCGGCGATTCGGACGACGGCCTCGACGAGCCGATCGATTTCGTCCTGTGTCGTGTAAATACAGCATCCGATCCGCAACAGACCGGTTTCAGGCAGGCCGAGGCGTTCAACGACGGTCGACGCGTAGAAATCTCCGTTCGAGGCGAACAGGCCATCTTCTGCGAGTCTTCGTGAAACGGTCTCGGAATCGACGCCGTCGATCGTGAACGAAACCGTCGAGGTCCTCGGCATCTCCGGATTGGGTCCGAAAATACGGACTCCGCCGATCGCCGATAATCCGTCCCAAAGCCGGCGGACGAGGTCCGATTGGCGCGCGTGGAGTTCGCGAAACGCAGACGCGAGCCGTTCCCTTCTTGAATCGCCGTCTTCACTGAGCGAGGCGAGGAAATCGACAGCCGCCGCCGCGCCGGCGATCGATTCGTGACTCTGCGTTCCCGTTTCCACCCGATCGGGCGCGGCATCGGGGGCCGGACGCAACTTGGGGAAATCGATCGAATTCAGCAACTCATTGCGGCCGAACAGGATGCCGATGTGCGGTCCGTAAAATTTGTAGGCCGAGCAGGCAAGGAAATCGCAGCCGAAATCACGCACATCGACGAGTTCGTGCGGAGCGTAGTGAACGGCGTCGACGAACGACAGCACCCGCGCGTCGCGGGCGATCGCACATGCTTTCTTGACGTCGCTGATCGTTCCGAGGGCGTTCGAGGCAGCGCCGATCGCCAGCAATTTCGTCCGATCGGTTATGAGTCCTTGAAGCTCGTCGAGATTGAGCGTGCCGCTTTCGGTGTCGAACGTGATGAAATTGATGTTCAGTCCGCGCTCTTTCGCGAGGAAACGCCACGGATCGATATTCGCGTGGTGATCGAGTTCGGTGCAGATGATCTCGTCGCCCTCGGCAAATCTGCCGCCGAGCGCCCGCGAAAGGTGAAACGTCAGCGACGTCATGTTCTGCCCGAATGCGATCTCGTCAGGCGACGCGTTCAGAAAATCCGCGAGCGCCTGCCGCGAGTTCGCGACGATCTCGTCGGTCTCGGCGCTCGTGGGAAACGCCCAATGCGTGTTCGCGTTGTGATTGAGAAGGTAATCGGTCATCGCGTCGATAACGGCGTGCGGAACCTGTGTCCCGCCCGGACCGTCAAAATACGCGACCTCATGACCGTTATGCGTGCGCCAAAGCGCCGGAAAGTGCGACCGTATCTCTTGAACCGGGATGATCATCACATTTGGGATTTCGGATTTGGGATTGCGGATTGCCGATCCCTGATTCAAGGTTCAAGATTCAAGATTCAAAACATTTCCTGGAATCTTGGAATGTTGGAATCTTGGAATCTTGGAATCTGGAATCTGGAATCTGGAATTTGAATCCTACTCTTCCTCCTCATCTCCTTCGAGAAGCGACGCGCTCGTCACTCGGTCTTCGTCGCCGGTCCTGATCAGCATCACTCCCTGTGCGCTGCGGCCCGTCTCACGAATCTTGTCGACGCCGATCCGGATCAGCTTCGCCTGTTCGGTGATGATCATGATCTCCGAATCCTCCTGAACCGGAAACGCCGCGACGACCTTGCCGGTCTTTTCGGTCGTCTTCATGTTGATGACGCCGATCCCGCCGCGCTTCGTCAGCCGGTAGTTGCTTACCTGCGTCTGCTTTCCGAAACCGTTTTCGGAGACCGAAAGGATCTTCTCGTGCCCGTCCTGCGAAACCGCGCAGACCGCGACGCAGTAATCGCCCGAACGCAGATTGACGCCGATCACACCGCGGGCGACCCGGCCCATCGGCCGGACATCCGTTTCGTTGAATCGGACCGCCATGCCGTCGTGGGTCGCGATCAGGATCTGCTGCTTCCCGTCGGTGCGGATCACGTCGAGAAGTTCATCGCCTCCGTCGATATTGATCGCATTGATACCGTTGACGCGGATGTTCTGATACTCGGAAAGCAACGACTTCTTGATGATCCCGTTCTTGGTGACCATCGTCAGGTAGATCTCCTCCTCAAAGTCGCGCACCGGCATCACGGCGACAAGCTTTCGCTCCGACGACAGCTGAACGAGGTTCACCACGGCCTTGCCGCGTGCCGACGGATCGGCTTCCGGGATCTCGTGAACCTTGATCTTGAACACCTGACCGTCGTCGGTGAAGATCATCAGATAGGCGTGCGTCGAAGCGATGAACAAATGCTGGACGAAGTCGTCGTTCTTGGCTTTCGCACCGAGCCGTCCCTTGCCGCCGCGGCCCTGTTTTGAATAGACCGAGACCGGCGTCCGCTTGATATAGCCGGCGTTCGTGACGGTGATCGCGACGTCTTCATCGGGAATCAGATCTTCGATGCGCAGTTCGACGCCCGCATCGACGATCTCCGTCCGGCGGGCGTCGCCAAAGTTCTTGCGGATCTCGGTCAGTTCGTCAACGATCACCTGACGCAGCAACTGCTCGTTGGCGAGGATCGCTTCGAGCTCGGCAATCAGTTTCAGGATCGCTTCGAGTTCGTCGATGATCTTCTGGCGCTCGAGAGCCGAAAGCCGGCGCAACTGCAGATCGAGGATCGCCTGCGCCTGAATGTCGGAAAACGCCAGCGCGCCGACAACGCGTTCGAGATCCTTCAGGAACCCGGCGAGCGTCTTGTCCGTCGGAACGCCACGCCACGACTTCGACTCGTGAAGCGTCGCGAAATTCCCGGTCAGCCACTGTTTCGCCTCATCGACCGAGCGCGAATTCCGGATCAGCGGAATGATGTAATCGAGCGCGTCGATCGCCTTGTTTAAGCCCTCCAAGATGTGCGCCCGGGCCTGCGCCTTTTTGAGCTCGTACAGCGTCCGGCGGCGGACGACCTCACGGCGGAACTCGACGAAATGCTCGAGGATCTCCTTGAGGTTCATGATTCGCGGCTCGCCGTTAACGATCGCGAGGTTGATGATGCCGAACGACGACTGCAGCGGCGTAAGTTTGTACAGCTTGTTGAGGACGACCTGCGGCACGGCGTCGCGTTTGAGCTCGATGACGATCCGCATCCCTTCGCGGTTCGATTCGTCACGCAGCTCAGAGATCCCGTCGAGCTTCTTATCGTTGACGAGTTCCGCGATCTTCTCGATCAGGCGTGACTTGTTGATCTGGTATGGAATTTCCGTGACGACGATCGCGTCCTTTTCACGATCGCCGCGTCCGATCCGGTCGATCGCCGCCCGTGCGCGCATCTGGATGATCCCGCGTCCCTCGCGGTATGCACGATGGATCTCCTCGCGTCCGTAAATAAAACCGCCTGTCGGAAAATCCGGTCCGGGGACAAGCTTGATCAGATCGTCGATCGAGATCTCCGGATCGCGGATCAGCGCCACGATGGCGTCCACGATCTCACCAAGATTGTGTGGCGGAATTTTCGTCGCCATGCCGACCGCGATCCCTTCGGAACCGTTGACCAGAAGATTCGGAACGCGCGTCGGAAGAACCTTCGGCTCGCTCAGCGAGTCGTCATAGTTGGGCTGAAAATCAACAGTTTCTTTTTCGATGTCGGCGAGAACGTCATTGGTGATCTTCGCCATGCGCACTTCGGTGTTGTGATTCACAAGACCGTTCGCGACGAACGAATGACAATCGCTGTCGACCCTGATCGAAAATACTCTTTGCTCGCCGGCATCACTTATCGAACTGATCGGCGAAAAGACATAGTTGGAGCCGGCGATCTGGCGCACAAATTCGAAATCGGCCGCTTCGAGCGCGGTCTGAAGTTGTCCGAGCGAGCGACGCATACGCGGGAGCCTGTCGAAATTGTGTTTTCCAACCCAACCCCGGTTCCCGGCCAAAGCGCGCTCTCGAACATAGCTGGCGACGAACGGAACGTAATCGGTTTTGGCGAGTGTTTTGCCCGAGAAATCGGCGATCAGGCGGTCAAGCGCATAGATTTTCCTCGCCGAAACAAAGCCGATCTTTTCACGGAATCGATCGAGATTATCAAAGCCGGTGATACAGAGTCGAAACGTCGGTCGGCCATGGCCGGCGTTTGAAAGGATGTGCGTCAAGATGCCGAACCGAAGGAGGACGACCTGAACTTCTTTGAGCAGATCGCGGCTGACAGATGTCAGCGTGACGCGCAGCAGGCTTTTGCCCGAGCGTTCGGCGGCGCCGTCACCCTCGTAAAGCCCGCGCAGAAACGCCGTGACAACGTGTTTCGGTGATTCGAGAACGGCTTGCGGAATTGTTTTCTCGTTTGACCTGCCGTGGAGACCGAGATTCAGAAGCAGCGAGACAACCTCGCGGCTGACGATCTGCATCTGCCACCATTTCTTCTTCCCGTAGGAGTCCGGCTCGCGCAGCCATCGATGAAGGCGGCAATTCGGAAATACCCGCGTGAAGGCGGCGGCGAATTCATCCGCGAAATCGCCCTCGACGTTGCCGAATTCGACCCGGTCCTGATTGATGGTCCCCTCTGCAACCAACGCGCCCAGCAGGAACGCAAGATCCTCATTCAGCGATTCCGGCATCTCGTCCCGACCGACCCGCGGGTTTTCAAACGCAGGACGGAATCCCCCGAGTGTGACTTCGGACTCCGGCCAAAGCGTTTCACTTCGATCCAGAACTAGAAAATCGCCGGGACGAAGTTCCGCTATTGTTTTCCAAACGAAGTGCGGCCTCAGATCGCTGCCGGCTTCCCAAACCAACAACGGGTGGTTGTCCGTTCCGGTGATCTCAAAACCGTGCTTGGTCCGGATCTTTTTGACCGGGTGCGGCCCGCAGTCAAACCACCTGCTCGCAGTGTTGACCTTCTGTCCGTGAGAGAGCACCGATTCCGCAATTTCTTCGCGATCCGACAACTCTCCGATGGAGACGAGTCCGCGGCCGGTAACCACCATCGAGTCTCCGGTCACGCAATAACGCATCGCCGCGGGATTGTCGCCATCGATCGAACCGAAGTTTCCCTGCCCGTCGACCATCGGATAGCGGAGCGAAAAGTCCTGCGCGAGACGCACCACCGTATCATAAACGGCCGTGTCGCCGTGCGGGTGGTACTTGCCGATGGTGTCGCCGACGACGCGGGCGGATTTCTTATACGGCTTGTTGTACGTGTTGCCGAGTTCGTGCATCGCCCACAAGACGCGCCTGTGAACGGGCTTGAGCCCGTCGCGGACATCAGGCAAGGCGCGACCGATGATCACGCTCATCGCGTAATCGAGGTACGATCGCCGCATCTCATCTTCGATATTGATCTGATTGCGTTCGATTAGATTATCCATCTATTTCTTGGTGAATCCTGCAAGTTCTTTTGTTAGTTGAGTTTCCGCAAATGAGGTGGTCCGAATAAAGTTCTGGAATCGCGAACAATTTAATTGTATGATTATTTTACAGGCTCACAGCCTGTTACGCAAACATCCGAAAGTCACGAAATTCAAGCATTTCAGGGCTTTTCCAGCGTCGTAAACGACCAACCCGCCACCCGCCCAAATCATATTTTTGCAAAGGATTTCAGATGATCACGAATACTCCAGTCACCGAAAAAGAAGCACGTCGAATCCAGCGTCTCGCGCTTGCCCTGCCGGTTCGCGTCGAAGGAAAGATCGACCGCTCCATCGGGTGGAACGAGATTACGCGGCTTCGGGACGTTTCGGCTTTCGGAGCCGGTTTTCACCTCAATCGCCCGGTCAAACGCGGACGGCTAATCGCCTTGACGTTACCGATGCCGCGACAGTTGCGGTGCTACGACCACATGGAGCCGCAGTACAAGATCTGGGGTCTCGTCCGGCGATGCATTTCCGTTTCGACGGCAAATTCACCCGAGCAATACGCGATCGGACTTGCGTTCGTCGGCAAGAACCCGCCGAACGGTTATCTGGAAAACCCGGCGACACTCTACGAAATCATCGATCAAAATAATCAAGGATTCTGGCATATCGCCGAAGCGCCCAACAACCCGGACGAGCGTGACCTGCCGCGCGAATTGAGACGGCACTCGCGTTATCCCATCCCGATCAATTTTCTGCTTGAGACACTCGACGAAGAAGGCAACGTGACGGGTGCCGAGATGACGGTCACGGAAAACATTTCCCTCGGAGGGGCCGCCGTTTTCACGTCGCTGATTGCCGACGTTGGTTCGTTCCTGCGCGTGACCAGCGAACAGTACAAGACGACAATCATTTCGGTCGTCCGGGGCAAGCGGCTCGGTCCGGACGGTATTCCCCGATTGCATATCGAATTCATCGATCATTTCTTTCCCCTGGAAGGAATCGATTAGGGCTTCGGCACTGTGTCGAAACGTTAATGCCTCGTCCTACCACCAAAGCGTTTTTTTGGAGACATGCTCATGAAAATCAGTCCCGCGAACCTCGGAAGACGCGAAACCAGCGCGTTCACCTCAAACACAGTCATCGTTAAAGGAAAAGACGACGAACTCAACACCTGGAAGGAACAGACGACACTGATAACCGTCTCACGGACGGGTGCCGGATTCTTTCTTAGTCGCGCATGCGAGGTCGGCCGGCTGCTGTCGCTTTTGACACAGATCCCGACCCACCTAAGAAGCTACCATCGCGAAAGAGAGTACTATCGCGTCTGGGGAATTGTTCAGCATTGCCTGCCCAATTCTGAGACCGGGAAATTTCAGGTCGGCATCGCGTTCATCGGCCGCGAAGCACCGTCGGCCTATTACCATGATGTTCGGCGCTGCTTCAGAATCGTCGGGATCAATGATGACGGTCTTTGGAAGGTCGCCAAGTTGGATCGGGCATTCCTCAAGCGCAAGAACACGCGATTCGCCTGCGCGTTGGACGTCGAACTCATAGGTTCCGTCGTTGACCAACCGGGTGCGATTCCCGTGCCGTCAGTCACCGAGGACATAAGTAGGTGCGGCACCGCGGTCATTTCCTCCCTTAAACTGAATGTCGGCGACAGCGTCCGGTTCAAATCCGACCAGCCGCGTTTTTCTGCCTTGGCGGTCGTCCGGAATCTGACGCGACTTGGCAATGAGCAGTACCGGATCAATCTCGAATTCATCGGCGCAGAGTTCCCGATCCGAGAAATCAACGGACCGAGAGGCGAGGATTCAGCCTCGGTTAAAATTGAAGGCCCCGAACCTGAAACACCCGAAAATGAATTGGTCAAAAACGGTTCGGGAACGTACGGTTCAGAGGACGATGTCCTCGAGTCCGAGACGCTAGGTTCCGGATCCGACGAATCGACCGAAAGCGAGCCTGATTACGAGCGTATCGATACAGAAAACGACGAACCGGCGGCCGAATCGAAATGACGGAAACTCAAAGAAGAAAGCGCCGTGCGGTTCGTGCTACCTTGAGAATCCCCGTCATCGTCATTCATCGCCCCGAACCGACTGTAATCGTCCGCGAGATGACCAGCGCGGTGTCGGTTTCCGACATCGGAATCGGATTCCGCCTCAAACAAGAGCTTGAAGAAGGCCAGCTTGTCGAGCTCTCGCTCCAATTGCCGCGCGAGTTGCGAAAATTCGACCCAGAATCCGAGTACTATCACGTCTGGGGCGTCATCAGACATTGCGATCGGGTGCCTGATCCAAACATTGAGGTTCATCACA
Source organism: Acidobacteriota bacterium (assembly GCA_029557535.1). Taxonomy (GTDB): domain Bacteria; phylum Acidobacteriota; class Blastocatellia; order Pyrinomonadales; family Pyrinomonadaceae; genus JAFDVJ01. Next base: position 75,633 of record JAKQII010000069.1, on the reverse strand, counting down.
TCGGCGTCGCGCTGATCGGAGCCAGGCCGCCGATAGCATACGAGCGCGATCCGATGGCCCTATTCGAACTCGCCGGCTACGGCGCGGACGGGCTTTGGCGCGTCGTGGAAACCCCCGGCAGTGTTCGTCGTCGGCGACAGCCCCGTTATCCGATTCCCGTCGGCGTTACCGTCGCCAAGCTCGATTCGGCGAATGAGCCCGCAGAAACGGAGGACACGGTCACCGAGAACATCAGTATCGGCGGTGCCGCAGTGTTTTCGACCCTAGTGCTGAACGTCGGCGATCTTGTCAAAGTCACGGCCCGCCAATATAATCTGACGCTGTCGGCGGAGGTGAGAAACGTCAGGGTTGGAACCGACGGGCTTCCTCGAATCCATCTGCGATTCACCGACGGCCAGTTTCCGCTCGAGGGGATCGAACAACTCTGAAGCGACCCAAGATTCCGAAACCCATCTGGTATACGCCGCCGCAAATCATGGACGGCGTAAGGTTTTTCGTGCGCAACGCCAGCCGCGTCCTGTGGCGGATCAGGTATCGCGGACTTGAAAACGTCCGTCATCTGCCCGAAGGGGCGCTGCTGATCGTCGCCAATCACCAAACCTACATGGACCCGTTCTGGATCTGCTCGCCGCTGAAACGCAAGTTCAGGTTCATGGCCTGGGATCGGGCATTCGGCTGGCCAGGGATCGGTCACGTCATCAGGTTTCTCGGTTCATTTCCGGTCAACACGGCCACCGGGAGAACGAAAACGGCGCTCCGGGAATCGCTCGCCGCGCTTCGCGACGGTGCGACACTGCTTGTCTTTCCCGAAGGCGTTCGTGAATTTTCGGACGGAAAAATGCTCGAATTCAAAACCGGCGCCGCGCGGATCGCCGCCGTTGCCGAAGTTCCGGTTCTGCCGGTCACCGTCCGCGGAGCGAACAGGATCTGGCCGCAGGACTACAAGATCCCGCGCTTTCGCAGCGTCGAGATCGTGTTTCATCCATTGCTGAATATCAAGAAACCGGCCGACGGTGAAGTCACGCGGGAATTCCTCGAATCCGAGACCGGGCGGATCGCGTCGATCATCGGTTCGGCGCTGTGAGCACGTTCAATTGTCGTCCGGATCCCGCTGCCGATTCGAATCCTCCATCTTCTTCTGCAATTCAAGCGCCCGGCGCAGCTTGCGTCGCTGCTCCGGCGACATTTTCCTCCAAACGTCCGGTGGAATGGCCTGTTGACGTGTCCGGGGATCGCGGGACGGAAGTCCGGAATTCGCGTTCGGTGGCATTCGGGGATCGCCGACCGCGGTGCGCGGATCGTTTTTTGGATCCGGAACCGCCGGGACGGACGGTGTTTCGGTACGAACGTCGTCCGAAGCATTCGGTGTCTTCTCTGCCAGGGTCTTGGTCTCGGTCTTTGTCGTTTCGGACTTTGATGAACCGGACGTCGGCGTCGTCCCCGCGATCGGTTGTTCGGTCGCGTTCGAGTTCGACGCGAACTCTTGAGAATTGCTGTTCGAATTCGTCGCGGGAACCGCCGCGACGTTGGACGCCGGCTGCGTCACCGTGCTGTTCGCCATCGGAGCGGACCTCTGCGACATGAAAAAGTAGGCGAGCGTTCCGGCGCCGGCCAGAAACAGTAGCAACGCCGCGGCACCGGCCGCAAGTGCCCGACGTTTCGGGGCCGTGGCCGGAAGGTTTGCCGGAAGATCAGGTCGAAACGAGCCGGTCTCCGCCTCCGACCGCAGCCGCGTGACCTTCGACATTTCGTTCGAAAACGTCTCCGTCTTGATCTCAGACTGTTTCGCCGGAACGCCGAACTCAGACTTGAGTTCTGTTTTCTGTGTGTGGAGATCGCGACCGACCGACGTGTCCGCCCGTTCGACATACGTCGCCGCCGCCCACGTCGACAAGTCTTCCCCGGCAACGGCGGCTTCGAGCATTGCTTTCATTTCCGTCGCCGATCCCGGACGTTGGTTCGCGTTCAGCGACATCGCCTTCTCAAGCACGTTCGAGATCCCCTGCGGAACGTCCGGACGCGCTTGCCGAAGCGGAACGGAAGGATCGGACTTTTCGCTGAGGACGTTCATCGCCCGCGTGAGCGCGTCGACCGGAGGATTTCCGGCGATCAGATGGTAGAGCGTCGCCGCAAGACTATAAAGGTCGCTCCGCGGATCGGTGCCGGTCCCCTGAATTTGCTCGAGCGAAGCATAGTTTCTTGAATAACCGAAAACGCTTTTTGCGGCGGTCGCCGAATCAGGGTTCGTGGTGTTTCCCTTCGCGAGTCCGAAATCAAGCAGGACGACCTGACCTTCGGGGGTCAGCTTGAGATTCTGCGGCTTGATATCGCGGTGAATCACCGGCATCGCCTGTGAATGAAGGTAGTCGAGCGCGTCGAGCAGTTGCAATGCCCAGCTCATCACGTCCTTGACCGGAAACGCGTGGCCTTCGTTCTCGATCTGTTCGGAAAGATCCTCGCCGTCGATGTACTCCATCACGAGAAACTGCCCGTTGCCCTCGATAAAATGGTCGCTGACGCGGGGCAACGCCGGATGGCGCAGACTGTTGAGCAATCGCGCCTCGCGCTCGAACGCCTTGCGAAACTTCTCGTCCGTGAACAAGGTCTCCTTTATCGCGACGGTACTTCCGAAACGTTCGTCGGTGGCGATGTAAACCGCCCCCATCCCGCCCTGGCCGACCTGTCGATCGACCCGGTACCGATTCTGCAGAACTTTACCAGCTTCTATCATCTCTCAAACCCGGAAACTCGCGCCATTTTACTACACTTTTCCAAAAACGAGAGGCGGACCCGCTGCCGGATCCGCCCACGTTTCATCGTTGGACTGTAGGTCTATCTGTACGAACTCGATCCGACCTTCGGCAGATTGTATACGTCCGCCAGCGTGTTGAGTTCATAACGGACGCGATTCCAGTTCGCCTCGGTCGTCGCACCGTAGCGGGTCTTTCTCATGTTCTTGTCGATGTCGGTGGCGATGTTCAGGCAGCGACGGACTTCTTCCTTGTTCTCGGCCCAGGCATCGCGCCGGTCGAATTCGCGCGCGAGTTCGTCGGTCGCCGATTCAAGATCTCTCGCGCGCCGATTGAGCCAGTCCTCAAGGTTCGATCCGTCCGCCCGGCTGCGATCGAGTGACTTGTCGTAATTCTTGACGAAGTTGTCGACGCGGTCCTCCACACGATTAACGATCTGCTTGACCTCAGCTTTCGAACGCATCCGGCCGCGCGACTCGCGACGGCGCTGGGCGTTGCTCGCGTCCGCGAAGGTCAGAACCATTAGTACCGCAAAAAAACCGATCGATATGTTTACAAAGTGCCTTCTCATCATTCTCTCCTTTTTGTCGTAAATAATTCCGCAAAACTAATTGCGAACCCTTGCCCGCACGGTCGTTCTGACGCATACGGATTTTGAAAAGTCGAAGAAAAACCGGAAAAAAATCAAAATAACTTTTTCCGTAAATAATTAAGCAAAAAGCGTTTAGAGTTCCCGTCATTGGGGACTTGCGATGGGGGATATCGGATTTTGGGATTTCGATTTTGGATTCTGACTTCTGAATCTCGAATTTTGAATCTTGACTCTTGAATCTTGACTCTTAGCTTCGCGATGATCGCACCTTGACGGTCAATCCCGATTCCCAAATCCCAAATGGTCAGTGCCACTTCTCGGTCATGTCACACCAGATCGCGAGTCCGCGCCACCGTCCGAATTTTTCATAAAATACTGCAATCGACTTATCGTCGCAAACTTCGCCCCGATTGTGTTTTTTGTAAAATTGCGAGCGCAGCCAGGAATCAAGGGCGAGGCCGTCATATCTTCCGACCAGTTTCAGAAGATTCTCCGCCGCATAATCGCCGACTCCCTTGATCTTCTTCATTTCCTTTTTGAGTTCCGTTGTCGGCAGATCAGAAACAAGCCAGGTTTCGGGATCGACGTCGCCGTTGACCACCTTTCGCGCCAACTCGGCAAAATACGGAGCGCGGTAACCGGCCTTGATCTCGTTACGGTAGAACCCTTCGTCGACCGACGCCATGGCGTCGGCCGTCGGAAACGCACGCAGGCCGTTCGCGGTCGGCGTTCCGAGTTTCTCGACCAGGTTCCCAACCATGATTTTCGTCAGACTCCATGAACAGTTCGTCGTGCAGATAGTCTTTACGAGGTCTTCAAACACGCTCGGTGATCGGAGCAGCCGTCCGGCGCTCATGGCACAGACCCAACGCAGTCGTTTCTCCCGGTCCGTCAGCCGGTAAAACGGAGTCAGGTCATCATCGAGGCGAAGAATGTGACGAGTATCGCGCAAGAGCTTTTCGGCATCGATGTCACCACGTTCCGCGAGGATTCTGATCCGGGCGTCGACAGACTCTATCAGGGCGTCAAACGGACGCCCGTCGGGATCGCTGAAAACATAATTGATCCGCCAATTATCGATGTCGAAACGAAACGGTGCGAGATCGCACCAACCGTGGCTGTAAACCGCGGTCTTGAAATTGAAATCCGACGAAACCTCAAGGTAGAATTCGGGGCGCATGATACTCAATTCTAAGGTCACGGAACACACGGAACAAATCCGTGCGATTCGTTCGACCAAACACGTAAGTCCGTCGTCTAAGAGTCAGCTTTAGTGTTTTTTTTGGTTTCGCTCAGAGCTGGATAATATGCAAAAAAAATAGCTTGTCTTTTACGAGAGCTATCTCTTAAGATTGTAAAACATCCTTTAACGGCAGCAACCCGGCCTGCTGCCGATGTGAAACCAGGAATTTTAGTTGTAGCAGTCAAGTTAGGAGGAAAGGTATGAAACGCGAAGATTCGCGCCTTTGGTCGAAGGTTATCGCATTGTGCTTGCTGATGATCGCCGCAGTCGTCCCGGCGTCCGCCGAGACTGATCCGGACCCGAATTCGCCGACGCCCGTGATCCTGAGCATTGAGGACTCGACGCGGGCACTCGCGACGCCGTCCGGAAAGTCTGGTCGAACCGATCTCGGAAAGATCGAACCGCAGGCGTTCCGCCCGGAATCGAAGGTCGTGATTTACGTCACGAACGTTGAGCTTCTGAAAGGCGAGGGCGCGAATGCGTTCAGGGTTTACTCCCAAAGCGCGGACGGGCGGGTCTATCGTTATCCGGTCAGCGAGGTTCGGGAATCGGACGTCTATCCGGGAATTTATACCGTGACCTTCCTACTCAAAGACGAATTCGGTTTCTGGCAACCGCCCGATGCCGGCGATCTGCTGATCTCGCTCGCGTGGCGCGGCCTTTCGAGCAACAAGGTCAAACTTGGCTACGGCGAGCTCGGCGGGAAGATCGACGATTCGAACCTGAAGCCGACCCCACTTTCGCAATACCTTTTTAAGACCCCGGAAATGCCGTCAACCGATTACGCGGGATTCCGTCACGCCGGCGACCGGACGCGTTTCATGGAACAGGCGACGTTCGGTCCGACGTCCGCGCTCGATACGAGACTTCGGAGCTTCGGAATCCGCAACTGGCTGAACGAACAACTCGAAATGCCGTATCCGTCGACGTCGAATCCATACCCGAACCTGCCGCTCAAACCGATCAACGCTCCGTCCGATTGCGACGGCGAGCAGACGACAGTGCCGGATGTTCCGACCACCTGTTTCCGCGATACCTACACGATGTACCCGATCCAGACGTGGTTCTACCGCGAGGCGTTCTACGGGCAGCCCCAACTGCGTCACCGAATGACCTGGGCCCTGAGCCAGATCTGGGTGATCTCCGGTGTCGATACGCAACAATCGACCTGGATGATCGCGTATCATCAGCGTCTCGCCAACAACGCCTTCGGCAATTGGCGCCAGCTGATGCAGGACATAACCCTGAATCCCGGAATGGGCAATTATCTCGACATGATCCGGTCGACGAAGAACAGTCCGAACGAGAATTATCCGCGTGAAATACTGCAGTTATTCAACATCGGTCTTTTCATGTTGAATCAGGACGGCACGCTTCAGCTGGACGGCCAGGGCAATCCGATCCCGACCTATGATCAGAACGTCGTCAATAACTTCACGAAGGTCTTTACCGGTTGGCGCGATTGCCGTACGACCGACTTCAACGCGTCTTGTCCGAACAATACGGTCGGCGCACCAAACTACAAGGACCCGATGTCGCTCGCGACGGCCAACCATGACCTGACGGCCAAAACACTTCTCAGCTATTCGGGTTCGACGACGACCAATATTGCCGCCTGCAGCGGCTGTACGACCGCCACCGCGATCGGTAACTACGCTAACAACTCGTTGAACCAGGCGCTCGATAACATCTACAACCATCCGAATGTCGCGCCGTTCGTAAGTAAACTGCTGATCCAGCAATTCGTGACGTCGGATCCGACGCCTGCTTTTGTCGGACGCGTCGCGGCGGTATTCAACGCGAACCGCAGCAATCCGGCGCAAATGAAAGAGGTGATCAAGGCCATTCTGCTGGATCCGGAAGCGCGCGGCGACGAAAAGACCGAAGCCCGATACGGCAAACTTCGTGAGCCCGTTCAGCTTCTGACCAATGTCCTTCGGAATTTCAACGTCGGATCGGCTGATCAACTAGGCGCAAGTGACGGCAACGTCAACCGAGTCGTTGTCGCCCTTGGGCAGGACGCGTTCCGGTCGCCGACCGTATTCAACTATTACTCGCCGGACTACATCGTTCCCGGAACGACGCTGCTCGCGCCCGAGTTCAATATTTACACGACGGGTACGTCGATCGGTCGGGCGAACCTGATGAACACATTCGCGTTTTCCGGCCTCAACGCGTCGCAACCCGATTCCCCGACCGGTACACGTGCGAATTATTCCGACCTTGCGGCCATCGCAGCGGCTGATCTGACAAGCAACCAGTTGCTTGACCATCTCAACGCGCGGATGATGCACGGCACGATGTCGGCGCAAATGAAATCGACGATCCAAACGGCCGTAAATGCGGTCGCCACAACAAATCCGCTGTCGCGCGCCCAGACCGCCGTTTATTTGATCGCGACATCGTCGCAATTCCAGGTTCAGAGATAAGTGAGGTGAAAGCGATGAAACAGAGCAGAAGAGAATTCTTGATCAAGTCCGGATGCGCGCTGTCGATGACCGCGATGGCGACGCAAATGCGTCACCTCGGTCTCGTGAATGCCGCGGCACAAACCGCGATCGACAACGGAAACGGGCTTGTCCCGAGTGATTACCGTGCGTTGGTCTGCATTTTCATGTCGGGGGGGAACGACGGGAACAATACCGTCATTCCGAACCATAACGACGCGACGATAAGCAATTACACGACGTATTTCAACGCCCGCACCACACAAGGTCTGGCGCTGGCGCAAGCTTCGCTGTTGCCGATCTCGGTGCCGAGGCTCGGCGGACTCAGTTATGGCCTCCACCCGGGACTCGGTCCGCAGACTCCGGCGGCGAACATCGTCAACAACGGGATCCACGAACTGTGGGCGCAGAACAAGATGGCGATCGCCGTGAACGTCGGAACGCTCGTCGCGCCGATGTTGAAAGCGCAATACCAGAACGGTTCGGTGCAAAAGCCCTTCCAGCTTTTCTCCCACTCCGATCAGGTTTCGCAGTTTCAGGGCGGACGCAGCGACACGAGCTCGTTCACGGGTTGGGGCGGTCGTGTTTCCGATCTGCGGACGCAACCGGACAATCCGGGCGGACTGATCCCGATGATCACCTCGATCTCCGGGGCGCAACTGTTTACGGCCGGTCAGACGACCTTGCCGCTGGCGATCGCGAATGCCGGAACGTCGCTCGCAAACGTGCTCAATCCGGCGGGCTTCAATTCCAGCACCGCGTCGCAGGCGCGCCTTGCCGCGTTCAATCAGCTGCGTACGATGGATCTCAATTCCGAGGTCGTCGCGGCGGCGAGCCACATCACCGATTCTGCGATGCAAGCCAACGCGGTGTTCCAAACCTCGCAGGAAGTCACGGTGACGTTTCCGACCACCAATATCGGCAATCAGCTGAAACAGGTGGCGCGGGTCATTAAGAAGCGCGGCGATCTCAGCGTCAATCGACAGATATTTTTCTGTCAGCTCGGCGGATTCGATACGCACAACGTGCAGCTCACAAATCAAAACAACCTTCTTGTCCAGCTCAGCCAGGCAATGCGGGCGTTTTACGAGGAAATGGTAGTCCAGGGAATCGCCGACAAGGTGACGCAATTCACGATGGCGGATTTTTGCCGGACGCTGAACCCGGCCGGATCGGGCGCAACCGTTGGAAGCGATCACGCCTGGGGCAACCACATGTTCGTTGTAGGCGGCGGCATCGTCGGTGCCGACTTCTACGGCAGTCTTCGTCCGGACGGCAGCGGAAATTACTATCCGACGCTGACCTTCAACGGGCCGGACGACGCGGACAGCGGTACGAACGCCCGCGGGCGCTGGATCCCGACCTCATCCGTCGAGCAGTACGCGGCAACGCTATCGCGCTGGTATGGGTTGCCCGAGGGTGACATGAACGGCGTTTTCCCGAAACTCGCGAATTTCCCGACGTCGAATCTCGGTTTTATGGGAGCAGCGTAGCATTTGGGATTTGGGATTTGGGATTTGGGAAGTCTCAAATTTCAAATCTCAAATTTCAAGTAATCGGCTAGTGGCGATCTCAAAGCCGGAAGGCCGAAAATCACAACGCACAAATCTCAAATTCATGTGATCGGTGGTCGGCGGTCTCAGGCCTCAACGATCTTGGAGCCGGAAGGTCGAAGTGAATTTCCGGTTTTGCAGGCCGTCGATTTCGCCGTTTTCTCACAGTCTTGACTACTAATTCACCCGTACCTACACTTGAGTCGTGAATCGTGAGTCCGGATTCTTGAATTTTGAATTTTGAGTTTTGAATCTCCTAAATGAATTTACCGAACTATCTGACGTTGGGCCGTATTCTCGTCGTACCGCTCCTGGTCGTCGTACTGCTGACGTCTTTGTCGGATAAGTGGTTTGGGATCAGCGGTTACGCGTTCGCGATCGTGCTGTTCCTTCTCGCTTCGCTGACCGACATTCTCGATGGTGCCCTCGCCCGGCGACGGAATCAGGTCTCGAATCTCGGAAAACTGCTCGATCCGATCGCCGACAAACTTCTGGTCTCGGCGGCGCTCATCGTGCTCGTCGAAAAACACCTCGCGCCGGCGTGGGCGGTCGTCGTGATCCTCGGTCGCGAATTCATCATCACCGGCCTGCGTTCGGTCGCGGCGGCCGACGGGATCGTCATTCAGGCGAAAACGAGCGGCAAGATCAAAATGTGGGCGCAGTGCGTGGCGATCGTCGCGCTCCTCGTTGCCGGCGCCAACGGAAATCCGCCGGTTTCGAACTTCGGCTGGAGCCTGCCGACTATCTTTTTCTGGCGCGTCGCCGAGGTGCAGACGGCGTTTGCCAACCTCCTGACCTTTTCGCTTACTTCTAACGACTGGGAGGTTTTCGGGTATCTTGTCGGCCGCGGAGCGCTCTGGATCTCTGTCGGTCTTGCGCTTTGGTCGCTTTACGACTACTTCCGCTTTTTCGTCGCCGAAACAAATCGTAGCCGCGACGCGGAATGATTGACTCGAAGGCATTTTAACCGTAACGTGTTTTTGCCGAACGCTCCGTCGAAAAATGCTGAGAAAGTCTCTTGCCGCGCTCTTATCGCTTCTCGTTCTGGCGACCTTCTTTCCTTACCTGGGAACGGACGCTGCGGTCGACGTCGGGTCGATTCGATACTCCGAAAATTTTGATTCCGTAACTGCGCCGGCCTTCCCTGATGGGTGGACTGTCACGTCCACGGGGACCGGCTCGACCTTCGCGATCACAACCGATCTTGCGGACTCCGCCCCGAATTCAGTCCATTCGGTCAGTCCGCCCACGACCGGCAGCACAACGCTGACTTCCCCGTCGATGCTCGTGACGGGCGCGAACAGCGTCCTCGGATTCAAGCAGAAATATGCGATGGAAACTACCTACGACGGCGGCGTCCTTGAGATCAGCGTGGCCGGCGGCGAGTGGCACGACATCGTCGATGCGGGCGGAGTCTTTTTGTCGGGCGGCTATACGCACGACCTGAACTTTTCAACCAATCCTCTTTCGGGACGGCGCGCTTGGTCGGGAGCGACGCAAGTTGGATTCGCCTCGAGTTCGCTTCGGCTCCCAAAATCAACGTTCGGTCAATATGTCAGATTTCGATGGATCCTCGGAACGAACGCGAGTTTCGGCAATGACGGCTGGTGGATCGACTCGGTAACGCTCGAGGCGATACCGGCCGGCTCGGATCAAACGCCAATAACGATCGGCGGCTCGGGACCGGCGAGTCCGTACCCGGCGCCGATCAACGTCGCCGGAATTTCAGGGTTCGTTACCGGCGTTTCGGTCAACCTTGGCGGACTGACACATGCCTCGCCCGACGATCTCGACATCCTGCTTGTCGCGCCCAATGGACGGGCGGTAATTCTCATGTCGGATGCCGGCGGGACGAACCCGGTCAGCGGAGCCGATTTGACGTTCAACGATTCGGCGCCGGCAACGCTCCCCGACTCGGCAGCCGTTCAACGGGGATTTTTCAAGCCGTCGGATTTCGAGCCGGGCGATCCATTCCCGGCGCCGGCGCCGCAAAACGCGCCGTCGAACTCGCTCGGAAGCCTCGTCGGGACGAACCCGAACGGGATCTGGCGGCTGTTCATTGTGGATGACGCCGGTTCGAACGCGGGAACGATCGATTCCGGATGGAGTCTTGACATTCTTTTTTCGCCCAACGCGTGTCTTTTCAATCTCGCGCCGACCGCACAGAGTTTTCCGGCATCGGGCGGCGACGGCGCATTTCAAGTCGACATACCCGCAGGATGCGCCTGGACGGCATCGTCGCTCTCGTCCTACGTCTCGCTGACGTCGACCGGAACCGGCGAGGGCACGGGATCAATCACCTACGCGATCGGCGCGAACTCGCTTGGCGCGCGGACCGGACTGATCAGCGTTACCGACGGAATCACGACAAAGACGTTTCAAGCGCAGCAAGCTTCCGGTTGTCCGACGTCGATCTCGGAATCGGCCTTGACGGTCGGAGCGATCGGAGGAAATATCGGCGTGGCTGTGACGGCGTCCGCCGGCTGCATTTGGCATGCCTCGACGGGTTCGACCTGGATCAGCGTCACGTCGGGCCCTCAGTCGGGAAATGGAATTGCCCAACTGACGGTCGCACCGAATCCCGCACGTACATCCCGAACCGCGACCGTAACTATCGGCGCGCAGACGCTGCGGATTTCGCAATCCGGCGCACAGCCGGCGAAGTTCGATTTTGACGGTGACGGCCGATCGGATATTTCGGTCTTCAGGGACGGAACATGGCATCTCCTGCGTTCGAACGACGGCTATTTGTCAATGCAGTTCGGGATCGCGACGGACCGGCTCGTTCCGGCCGACTACGATGCGGACGGCAGGACCGACATGGCGGTTTTCCGCGGCGGTGTCTGGTACGTTCTTCGCAGTTCTGACTCGGCCGTGTCGATACTCAATTTCGGACTCGCGGGCGACGTTCCGGTCCCGGCGGATTACGACGGCGACGGTCTCGCCGAACCTTCGGTGTTCCGTGACGGAATCTGGTATCGCTACAACCTGACGAACTCGGAGACCTCGCAGGAGCAATTCGGACTGGCCGGCGACCGCGCCGTCGTATCCGATTACGACGGCGACGGGCACGCCGACCTCGCGGTTTATCGCAATGGAATCTGGTATTTGCAGCGCTCGCTCCTCGGATTCGCCGCGATCCAGTTCGGGATCGATACTGATTTGCCGGTACCGGGGGATTTTGACGGCGACGGACGCGCCGACCTCGGGGTCTATCGCGACGGCGACTGGCATGTGCTCGTCGGATTTCAGAATTATAGCGTGATTCATTTCGGGCTCGCGGGAGACGTTCCCGTTGCCGGAGATTACGATGGCGACGGTCGCACCGACCGCGCCGTCTTCCGCGCAGGCACTTGGTTCTTGGATCGTTCGTCGGAAGGATTCGCGGCGACCGAGTTCGGGATCGCGAGTGACTTTCCGGTACCGGCGGCGTTCAGTCCGTAGTTTCGCGTTCGGCGCATCAAGGGCCGGATTGCCCGATACCGGACTGTAAACTTTGCAAAACCGCCACTTGTGACCTCCGGTCGGGAACGCGGGCAAGACATTCGAATCAATTTACAAATCAACCGGTTAATGCCAGAATTAGACTCGATGATTCGACTTGCAGCCGGAGCGATTTTGATAGCGTTGGCCGCCGTTGCGGTGTTTGCACAGCAGCGCCCGTTGCTGACCGAAGACGTCGACATCACGGCGACCGGCGCGATCGAGGTCTCGGCCGGCGTCGATTTTCTTCAAAACGTGAAAATGCCGCTTTCCGGTCTCAAAGGTGATCTGACCCGTGTCGGCGATATCCGCATCAGACAGGGTTTCGCCTCCAACGTCGAGATCCAGATCGAGGGGACGATCCAAAACTTCCTTGCGATCAATTCGGCGTTGTCCCCGTCGCCGATTCCGCTCAATGTCGCCGGCAACTCGACCAGCGACTTTGACGACATAACCGTCTCCGCCAAAATCAAATTGCGGAACGAACGCAACGGTCTTCCGGCGATCGGAATGAAGTTCGGGTTCCAGCTCCCGAACACCGATCAGGCGAAGGGCATCGGCACGAACCAGATCAATATCTTTTCCAAGGTCCTGCTTCAGAAGCGGTTCGGCAAACGGCCGAACGGCAGCGCCCTCGCAAACATCTTCGGCAACGCGGGACTCGGCATCATGACCGCGCCGCTTGCGAATTTCACGCAGAACGACGTTTTCCTTTACGGTGTCGCGGGAATTTTCAGGGTCAACGACCGGATCAATATCGTCAGCGAGGTCAATGGCCGAATGAACACCAGACGCTCCGCGGCGCCCCTCGGAACCGAGAGCATCGGGCAGTTCAGGATCGGGACGCAGATCCGCGCCTCGGGCCTGCGCTTTGACACCGCAGCGATCTTCGGTCTGACCAAGAACAGCCCGCGAACGGGGATAACGTTCGGCGTCACATACCAGTCTCCAAAGATTTTCACCCCCGCGCAGTAGAATCCAGATGGTCGCGATCTCTCCGAACAACTTCGACGACTTTCTCGCCGAGTGCGCTAAGGGTAACGTCGTACCGGTCGTCCGAAGCGTCCTTGCGGATCTTCAAACGCCCGTCGGCGCGTTCCTTCAAATAGCGGCGGGACAGCCGCAGTCGTTCCTGCTCGAATCGATCGAAGGCGGCGAACGCCTTGCCCGATATTCGTTTCTCGCGTCGAAGCCGTTCATGACGCTTCGTTCGAGAAACTCCGTAACGACGGTCGAAAAGAACGGATCGGCAAAGACCTTTCCCGAAAAGAACGCGGTCGAATACCTACGGGATCATTTCTCACGGTTTCGTTTGGCACGGCGCGAAAAACTCCCACCGTTGTGCGGCGGCGCCGTCGGGTTCTTTGCGTATGATGCCGCGCGGTGGTTCGAGCCGGCCTTATCGGGCAAGCCGACGAGCGGCACCGATGCGGTCTGGATGTTTTTCGACAATATGCTCGTATTCGATCGGCTCCGCCAACGCATCGAGATAGTCGCGATCGTTTTCACGGACGAGGCGAACGGTGAACGCGACCGATTGCACGAACTTTACGAACGGGCCGCCGAACAGACCGCATCCATCGCCGCAAAACTTTGCGAGCGGCCGCACCTGACCCGTTCGGGATCCGGGTCTGAATCGTCGAAGCAATTCACCTCGAACTGGAAGAAGCCCGATTTTCTGGCGGCGGTGAGCAAGATCCGCGATCATATTTTCGCCGGAAATGCGTATCAAGTGGTTCTCTCGCAGAAGTTTCGCCGACCGACATCGGCCGAGCCCGTCGATATTTACCGGGCCTTGCGGACAACGAACCCGTCGCCGTACATGTTCTATCTCGACCTCGGCGACGAAACCTTGATCGGTGCCTCGCCCGAGATGCTGGTTAGGTGCCACGGACGAAAGGTCGAGTACCGCCCGATCGCGGGTACGCGGCCGCGCGGGGCGACCGAGACCGAGGATTGGATCCTGGCGGAGGATCTTCGATCCGACATCAAGGAGATCTCGGAACACGTGATGCTCGTCGATCTCGGTCGGAACGACCTCGGAAGGGTCTCGGATTTTGGATCCGTCGAAGTCGCCGAACTCATGAAGATCGAGAAGTATTCGCACGTTCAGCACCTGGTGACGAGTCTTCAGTCGCGCCTCGCTGACGGCCGCGACCGGTTCGACGCTCTCGCCGCCTGTTTCCCCGCCGGAACGGTTTCCGGAGCGCCAAAAGTGCGGGCGATGCAGATCATCGACGAACTCGAACCCGATCGCCGCGGCGTTTACGCCGGTGCGATCGGTTACATCGATTACGCGGACAATCTCGACACATGCATCGCGATCCGGACGATCCGGCTCAAGGACGGGACGGCATCGATCCAGGCCGGAGCCGGGGTCGTCGCCGATTCGGTCCCGGAAAAGGAATACGAAGAAACGATAAACAAGGCGCGCGCTTTGATTCGCGCGGTCGATATGGCGGAGAATTTTGACGAGGAGACTCTTACATGAAAAGTTGTTTGATCCTTGCGTGTTCAATATTTGCAGCGTTTTCGGCGGCGTGCGGCGGACGGTCGCTTGAAACCACGCCGGAAATGGCGCAAAGCCTGCTCAAGGCGCGCGGATTCAATTTCACCCAAGACGAGTTCTTCAAGGCTCTGAAGCAAAGCGAGGCCTCGGATGTCGCACTCTTCCTGCAGGCCGGGATGGATCCGAACGTCCGCAATGAAAAGGGCGAAACCGCGATGACTTTCGCGGCCGCGAATTCGAATGTCGAGACGGTCAAAATTTTGGCCGCAAAGGCCGATCTGAATCTCAAGGACGGTGCCGACAACATGCCTTTGTTCGTCGCGCTGAAGAAGCAGAAGTCCGATAATTTCGACTTCCTGCTTAACAGCGGCGCCGACCCGAACAGCACCGGAACCGCCGGATCGACCAAGGGCCAAACCGTACTCTATGTCGCGATTCTCCAAAACCGTATCGGTCCGATCAAGAAACTGATCGAGAAGGGTGCGGATCCCGATAAGCCCGACGCTGACGGTGCCGTGCCGGTCTCGGAACACGCGATGGCCCGGTTGGCCGATCTCGAGGTCGTCAAACTGCTTCTCTCGAAAACCAGGAACATCAATATCCCCGAGCGCGACGGATCCACGGTCCTCATGTATGCGGCGCAAAACACCAGAATGCCGCGGTCGGACCTGAAAGAGATCATTCGCCTGCTGCTCGAGAAAGGCGCCGACAAGTCGATAAAAGACAAAGACGGAAGGACCGCCCTAGATCGGGCAAAGAAGGCGAAAAACAAAGAAGCGATCGAACTCCTTCAGTAAGATGCTGCTCGTCATCGATAACTACGATTCGTTCACATACAACCTCGTCCAGTTTCTCGGAGAACTTGGCGCGACGATGACGGTTCGCCGCAACGACGAGGTCACGCTCGACGAGATCGCCAGCGACATCCGGCCAGTGAAGATCGTCATTTCGCCGGGGCCGGGAACGCCAGATGATGCCGGCGTCTCACTCGATGTGTTGAAAAACCTCGCGGAAGGCGTCCCGATTCTCGGCGTCTGCCTCGGTCATCAGGCGATCGGCCAGGTATTCGGTGGTCGCGTCATCCGTGCCCCCGAACCCGTACACGGAAAACCGGTCGAGATCTGCCACGACGGAAAGACTATTTTCGCCGACCTGCCGTACCGATTCCGGGCAGCGCGTTACCACTCGCTCGTCGTCGAACGGGAAACACTTCCCGACTGCCTCGAGATCTCCGCGACATCGCCGGAAGGCTTGATCATGGGTCTCCGTCACCGCATTTTTCCTGTCGAAGGCGTTCAGTTTCATCCTGAGTCGATCCTTACCAAAGAAGGTAAAAATCTCTTGCAGAACTTTCTAAATCTTTGAGATAGTAAAGATTAGCGCTACGCCTTCGGCGGTTGCGCCCGTTTCGAAGTTTCTCCTATCGTATTTCCCCGATTCGACATTCCCGCGTAAACTTCTAGTATGCCGAAATCCGGATGGCTCGCCGACGCTCCGGGCCGACCGACAAATGCCAAGGCCGATACTCCACTGTTCCCGTTTCTGAACCGGCTGACACGCGGAGAGAACCTGTCGTACGACGACGCGACAAGGTTTTTCCGTGCCTTGACCGAGATCGACGCGAATCCGGTTCAAATCGCCGGTTGCCTTGTCGCGCTTGCGTCCAAGGGTGAGACTCACGAAGAGATCGCGGGTATGGCCCGCGGAATGCGCGAGCGGGCGGTCAAGATCGTCTCTCGCAAGAACATCGTCGACATCACGGGAACCGGATCGAGTGCGGCCAAAACGTTCAATGTATCGACCGCGGCCGCTTTCGTCGCCGCCGGCGCCGGACTTGCGGTTGCAAAACACGGGAATCGGGCCGTCGCAAGCCGAACCGGCAGCGCGGATGTGCTCGCCAAACTCGGGGTCAAGGTCTCGAGCGAACCGTCGGTCGCCCAGACGAGCCTCAGCGGAGCCGGGATCTGCTTCATGTTCGGACCCAAGTTCCATCCGTCATTGCGTCGCGTCGGAGATGTCCGGCGCGCCCTCGGGATCAGAACGACGCTGAATCTTCTCGGCGTGCTCGCCAATCCCGCCAACCCGCAAAAAAGGCTGATCGGCGTTTGGCACCCGTCGTTGGCGCGTTTGATCGGCCAGTCGCTTTCGGTCTTGGGAACGGAGATGTCGTGGGTCGTGCATGGCTCCGACGGGCTCGACGAGATCACTCTCACCGGCCCGACGTCGGTCGTCGAGGTCAAGGGCAAAAAGCTGCGCGAGTTTCAGATCTCGCCTTCGGATTTCAAAGTCGGAACCGGGAAGACGGATCATCTTCGTGTTTCGGCGGTTGACGATAGCGCCGCGATCATTCGCGACATCCTTAGCAGCAAGCGACGCGACGAGGCGCGCTCGCTGGTGATCATCAACGCCGCAGCCGCGCTCCTTATCGGCGGGATCGCAAAGGATCCGGTTCACGCAGCGCGTCTCGCCGAGCAATCGATCGACAGCGGCCAGGCGCAGAGCAAACTTGACCGGCTTGTCCAGGCGACGAACAAGAGATAGTTTGTGGTTCAAGATTCAAAATTCGAGATTCAGAATGGTCATCGATTCTTGAATCTTGGAGCCTGTCGGAGAAATGCCGTAGTTCGGAACTAGGCTCGAAAAAAACTCGTTCTAAGCCCCGCAAGGGGCGCCGTGGCGGTAACCCCTGGCGGAGCGAAGCAAGCCTCGGGACAAATCGCACAAGACGATTTCAGCCCCGCAGGGGGCGCAGCGACCTTGTAATCTTCACCGGAGCGACTCGACTCACTAAGCAAGGAGCCTGTGACCGGCAATTCGCCTGGGCCGGGCGTCACGGTGCGTTCCCGGTCAGCGAATCGACTGCCGAGCGCGTCCTTGAATATTGTGAGTTGTTGATCTGCAACAAGGTCGATTTTGACGAGCGGTAATTGATCTCAAGAGTTCGGATTTGCTGCGCCACTGCGGGGCTTGGATGCGGTTCTCGCCGTCTCCCACAGGCTTCGCCTGGGGTTATCGTTTCTGCGCCCCTGCGGGGCTTAGAACGAGTTTCTCCGGACCTGCGGCGAGTTCCGAACTAGATGCATTTCTCCGACAGGCTGCCAGGTTCTTCAATTTTACATACCGAGGTAGCCGTATTTCGATTTGCGATTTACGATATGAGAGCGGGTGTTCGCGAATCGAGCAATCCAAATCCGTATTCGCAGATCCAAAATCGGAATATGCCCTTCAGCGCGATTTACGCAAGACTCACGGCTTTCAGAAGATCGCTTTTCGAGCAGGGCGTGTATAGTTCCCATTCGCTCGGGGCGCCGACGATCAGCGTCGGAAACATCACCGTCGGCGGCACCGGAAAGACCCCGATGGTGGCGTACGTTGCGGCATTTTTGGCCGAAGAGGGCGAAAAGGTCTGCGTGATCTCGCGCGGCTACAAAAGAGAAAATCCCAAAGATCGGGTGCTTGTGTCCGATGGCGAGACTGTCCTGGCTGATCCGAAGTCCGCCGGCGACGAACCGACGGAACTGGCCGAACGGTTGATCGGAAAGGCAGCCGTGATCGCGGATCGCGACCGCGTTGCCGCCGCCGCCTGGGCGCGCGCTCGATTTTCGCCGACGGTCTTTGTCCTCGACGACGCGTTTCAGCATTTTCGCGCCAGGCGCGACCTCGACATCGTTCTTGTGGACGCAACCAACCCCTTCGGCAATCGCAAAACGCTGCCCTTTGGGATTCTGCGAGAGCCGCTTGAAGAACTCCGGCGAGCCGATCTGATCGTCATTACGAGGTCCAATCTCGTTGATCAGTCGCGAATCGCGGAGATCAAAACTGAGATAAGGGACTACGCCGAGTGCCCGGTTATTTGCTCGCGAAACCAGTTCGATCGGTTTATTTCGATCGCCGGCGAACCTGTCGAACGGCCTTCGGGGCGCAGTCTTTATGCCTTTTGCGCGATCGGAAATCCTTCGAATTTCTTTGATCAGCTTCGTTCCGAAGGGTTCGCGACGGTCGGGACGCGTACTTTCGGCGACCATCACTTCTACTCGAAGGACGACGCTGATGCGATCCAACGAGGAGCGCGTGCCGCAGGTGCGGACCTGCTGATCACGACGGGCAAGGATGCCGTCAAGCTCAAGGGCGTGAATCTGAAGGTCGAATGCGTGGTCGCGGTCAACGGGCTTGAGTTCGATCAGGCAGAGGTCCTGAACGCTCTTCTCAAACAGGCCGTCGGGCCGGATTCAGATCAGTCGCCGTCCTGAGGCTTGCCGCTTTCAGGCTTCTTAGGCGTCGGCGACTTCTGCTCCGTCGGTTTCGTCGGCTGCGTTCTTGAAGGGCTCGCAGACGGGCTCGGCTGCGGTTTTGTCGTCTCAGTCGGAATCGGCGAGGCGGCGATGTTGGCCTGCGGCGTCGCGGTCGGTTTCGGTGACGGCGCTTTTTGCGAGTTCACGTTGACGTTCGCCTGCGGAACCTGAATCGTGTCGCACGGCATGAAGGGGTTGTTCGGATCGCACGGGCCGACGGTGATCTGATTGCCGCCGGGAGGAACATAGACGGGACCGGTCGGCGGAACATAGCCCTGATCCCAAAGCGGATTGCTTGCGCCGCCCGAGAGCGTGTCCGGCGCGGTCAGCTGCATGTTCGAGTTCGAAAGATCGACCGGAAACTGCGCGATGTTCGAAAGTCCCTGTTCGTTGATCCCCGTCGCCGGGCTGATCGGCTGGACAGGCATCGCATTCGCGTCGTACTGGTACGTCGAAGGATCCGTTTGCCGGCTCGAAGTCATCCAGATCAACGCCGCCGACAAGAGTGAAATTCCGGCAAGCACGATGAACCCGGTTTTCCAGAGATTATTGACCGATCCGGGTTCTGACTTCGTGGCCACCACGGGCGCCGCGCCGATGACGCGCGTCACATGGTTCAGATCGTCGATCAATTCGACGGCCGTCTGATGCCGCATGTCCGGGTTTTTCGCCAAGGTCTGCAGAATCACGGGCTCGATCTCGGGCGAGAGATCCTGGCGGAATGAAGAAAGCGGCGGCGGCGGTTCCTGCGCGTGCTTGAGCATCAGTTCGCCGGTGTTCTCACCGATGAACGGCGGTTCGCCGGCCAGCATCTCGTAAAAGATCACGCCGAGGCTGTAGATATCCGAACGCGCGTCGGCACCAAGTGGATCGACGCACTGCTCGGGCGAAAGATAGCGGATCCGATCGACCGTGAATTCCGATCCGGACGGGTCGCAACCGGTTCCGAGATCGAGCACCTTCACGTCGTCGTTTTCGTCGACCAGGATGTTGTCGGTCGTCAGATGACCGTGGAGCAGATTCTTGATGTGCGCCGCGGACAAGGCCGCAGCAACCTGCCGGACGATCTTGAGCGAACGTTGCGGTGAAAACTCTTCGCCATCCGCGATCCGCGACCGGAGCGACTTTCCTTCCGTATCCTCAAAAACAATAAAGACGGTGCCATCGGCATCGGACCCGAAATCGGTCACATTCAGAAGATTGGGATGCGTGATCCTGGAAACACCGCGTGCTTCGCGCGAGAACCGCTCGACGATGTTGCCATCGACGGCCAGCGCCGGCGACAGGATCTTAACGGCGACGCGCTTGTCCATCAACAGGTGCGTCGCGTGATAGATCGAGCCGAGATCGGTCTCGCGCAACACCGCGTCGATGCGGTATTTGTCCGCCAATGTCTTTCCCACAAACTGGTCGAGCATAAAGCTTTAGAGTCCCAAAACGGCGTCCGGGTTCGCACCGAACCGGCCCGCTCGAGACGCAATCACAAGTATAACAAACAAAAATCGCGGACAAAGTTCATCAGAACCCCGTCCGCGAAATCCTTTGCGGATCGTCGATTAGAGCTTAACGAAGACGATCAGCAGCGCGAAGAGCACGAGCGACTCGATCAGCGCGAGCGCGATGATCATGAGCGTCTGGACCGTGCTGGCCGCTCCCGGGTTGCGGGCAGCCCCTTCCGCCGCACGCGAACCGACGAGACCCTGTCCGATCGCCGCCAAACCGGCAACGATACCGAATCCGATACCCGCACCGATGGCCTTCGCCGCGCTGACGGTCGATTCGTTGTCGGCCGCGCCGCCCTGCGCGAACGCCGAGATCGACATCAACGCGAGAAGCATCGTCGCAAAAACTACATACTTCATTTTGTTCATTTCAATTGTCTCCTGTTGTTTTGTGTTGTTGCGACAACATCGAAGATCCGCTCGGATTATGATTTCGCCTCACTTCCGGTATGCGCTTGATTTATACTCGCGTCGAGTCAAGGCTCCTGTAGCGTGCGGGCTTAACTGCTATGAAAAGCCGATCCGCGCAGTGTCGCTTAAATCGAACTCTTGGTCCGAATCCTTTCAAAAATCTTAAGCCGCGGCAACCGCCTCGGCATGCGCCTCTTCGGCCTTATCCTCGGCGTGTTCCTCGTCGTGGCCGTGATCGCCGTGGGTCACCTCGCTGATGTAGATCATCGAAAGCAGGGTGAACACAAGCGTCTGCACGAAAGCGACGAAAACCGCGAGCGGTAGCAACGCAACCGGCAGGAAAAACTGCGTGAACGGCGCGTAAAGCCCCGAGATCTGCATCGAGATCTGCTCATCGGCGAACATGTTTGCGAACAACCGGATCGAGAGCGTCAGCGGACGGATCATGTTACTGATCAATTCAATGCTGAAGATCAGCGGCGTGATGACGATCCCGATCGAAAGCGGCAGTTTCGGACCCGCAAGGTGTCCAAGATGCTTGAGGACCCCGTTCTCACTGATACCCACCGAGTTGTAATAGATGAACGATGATATGCCGAGCGCGAACGTGACGCTGATATGCGCGGTCGGCGCCATGAACATCGGGAACAGGCCCATCAGATTCGAGATCAGGACCAGCGTTGCGAATGTCGCAACCACCGGGAAATAGCGGTATCCGTGTTCTCCGACGACGCTGACGATCATGTCCTTGAGAGCCAGGAATCCGGCCTCGAGCGTCAACTGGCTGGCCTTAGGATCTTCTGAGGACAGCTTGCCCTTCATGATCCAGATCACGACCATTGTCAGGATGCACGCGATCACAAACATGATCGTGTACCACGGCACCGCGGTTTCGACCGTGTACGGACCGAAGATCGCTTCGGCGTTGGTGCCGAACTTGGAGAACAGTTTGTCCCACAGCGGCTTGGTGTAAGCCATCTGGAAGTCATAAACCGGTTTCCCGATGTAATGATTTACGAATTCTACGATGAGCGGCGTATGGTGTCCGCCTTCCGACAACAGAAACATGTCAAATTTCCCTGCTGCTATAAACGATTGAAAACAAACGTATTATGCCTTCGATCATGATCGCGGCAGCGAGACTTGCCAGACCGGCAAGAACCGCCGCAAAATCGACGACCTTCGTGTAATAAACGATCACGAGCGCTATCGCCAAGAATACGTAACGAAGAAGATATCCGCCGATCAAAAACTTCGGCTTCTTTCCGTCTCGGATCGCCTTTTCAAATATTCCGCTGAGCGCGTTCTTCAACCAGTAATAATTGATTCCCGCAAGTGTTCCGCCCAAGAGGATCCCCGACCCGAACCGGTTCGAAACAAGTACGAATCCGAGCATCGAACCCACGACGACCACGATTCCCATCAGGATCAGGATCCGCCGATCGGAAAGCTCAGGAACCTCCTGTACGGGCGTGTCGGAATTCTCGCTCATGGCGAAACAAGAATTCTACAAAGTCGGGAGCAAAAACTCAATCGGACGCAAGTAAAAATCAGGGTCGGACGACCGGAGGTCCGGGTCCGTCAGTTGTTTTTGAAAATCTGCGACGTAATGCGGAAGAAATTGACGAATCCGATTATCGATCCGAGGACGATTCCCAC
Source organism: Acidobacteriota bacterium (assembly GCA_029557535.1). Taxonomy (GTDB): domain Bacteria; phylum Acidobacteriota; class Blastocatellia; order Pyrinomonadales; family Pyrinomonadaceae; genus JAFDVJ01. The sequence goes on along the minus strand of JAKQII010000069.1, from coordinate 53,192 downwards.
GACAAGCCCGTACGGCGCGGAATCGAGGAGCAGGTCGGCAAACCAACCGAGGATCATCATGAACCCGACCGAGCCGAAAAACACGACACCGGCCGACCACGCGAGTCCGCTACGGCGTATGGTTTCAACTTTCGACGGCGGAACGAACGGCTCGATGACGATCGCCGGTTCAGCCTGTTTCGGCTCAACGTTCCCGGAATCGTCGATCCCCGACGATTCGGCGGCGGCATTCAACTCCGACGCTTGCTCCGTTGTGGCCGGGGAGAGATCGAAGAGCGAAACCAGCGCGTTTGTGCGTTCAGTTTCTACCGTCCCGTTCGCGGTCGCTTCGTCGTCGGCGTTGATTAGATTCTTGATCATGCGTTCCGGCTTTTATTCTATCGCCCCGCCGAAGAGCAACGCAAAAAGACGATCCTGGATCGCCGGATTCGTCACCAGTTTCGCGTGTGATTCACACTGGCGAAGTTCGCCGGCGATAGGCATGTTCTTCGGCCCTCCCGAATGTTCCGCCTTGAGTGATTCGATCGGCACGACGCCGTCGCCGCCGCCGATGATCATCCGCCTGACCTGCTCTTCCGGAACTTTTGTGCCGTCCGAACGCTCGAACGATTCGGGTGTGAAGATCATCTTCCAACGATCCTTCTTGCGGTAAATGATCGCCGCGTTCAGCGTGTCCTTGCACTCCGCGCCGATCAGATAGAACGAAACCGGCGGCTTTGTGTTTGAACTGGCGTTGAGCGCCGCCTGGAAATCCCTGGCGCGCTTCAAAACAACGCGAAAGTACGGACGGGCCTGCTCTTGCTCAATGAAATCGAACTTTTTTCCGAAATCCTTGTCGTCCCACACATTCCAGCCGTACTCGTCCCACGTCGTAGGATCGTAAAGGTCGATCTTCAGCGGTTTGAAGCTCTCGTCCAAGATCCGCAACGCACCGTTTTGCGGCAAAAGTTCGAACATCGACGGTATCGTGAATACGTCGAACCGCGAAATGTCCCGGACGAACGGCACATTGATCCCGCGACCGAAATACGAGAAGCCGTTCAGCATTGCATCGAGCGCTGCGATCGATCCTTCGTTCGGCGTCCCGAGCAGGAATATGCGGTCGAGATGCTTCGCGCCCGCCCAAGTTGGCCTCATCCTTCCTGAGATGTCCGCGTTGCCGTACATCGCGGCGTAGCGCGAGATCAGCCCGCCCATCGAGTGCGCGACGATATTGAACTTCAGGTCTGGCCGACCGAGTTTTCGTTTGAGCGATTCGATCTTCTGGACCAACAGCCGTGCGTTCTCGACGTTGTCCCGGCGCCAATCGTACGCAAACACATAGAACGTGGATTCATGACCGGCCTCGGGCGGATTGTCCCACTTTCCTTCGACGTAACCGGCGCGTTTCTCGAGTGAATTGATGAGTTCGGAGTAGATTTCGACTTCAGGCAGGAATTTTACAAAACTCACGGCGCGAATTATGTCCTTCGGCACGAGTTTGTCCCGATTTCTGACGAGGACCGGTGAGATCGGAAGGCGAATGTCGTCATCCTTCGACCGGCTCGGCTTGAACCATACGTGTTCGTCCGTTTCGCTGTTGACGAGCTCCGAACCCGTCAAACCCGGAATGATGATTATCGGGGCCTTCGATGACTTTTGCCCGAACGCGATGGTCGCGAGGCCGATCATGGCGATCGCCAATACGAGAAATCTTCGACTTACGTGTTGAACCATATTAATCCTTCAAATCACGGGCTATCGTCAACAATCACCGTTTCGGTCGGGGATCGCAGTTCGTACCGGATCCCGCGCCAAACTATCGTTCGTGAGAATAATGCGCAGATCGAATTGTACAGGAAGAGCAACGGAGAAATCATCCAAAATGTGCACTGTGCCAGCCACTGGCGGTCAACCGACTCTTTTGGAAGCACACGTCTCACGGCCAGCAGTCTGACCACGCTTTTCCCGATACTGAACACCGAAACAAGGATGACCGTCGCGACGGCCGCGCCGAATCGTGTCGTGGCGGGCTCCGACACCGCGAGAAGCCAAATCGACCATACCATCACGAGACTGAACATCGCCGAACCGACAAACGACAGCCTCCAGAGATGCGGCGAATAGACGCGCGTGATCTTCATCTGGCGCGTCGTGAACTCGAACAATTCGCGGAATCCGCAACTCTCGATGCTCATGCAAAGCGCTTGCGGGACGAATTCGATTTCGAGACCCGCGTCATTCATCGCCCGAGTCATCGTAAAATCGTCGGACAGCGTTCCGCGCCAGCGATCGCGCATCGAAAGCCTCTCGAAAACCTCGCGCCTGACAGCCATCGATCCGCCCCAGCAGAAATTGCTGCGGCGATTCGGACCGAGAGCCGACGCGATCGAGGCGTTCCAAACCGATCGCAGCTCGCCGGCGAATCCGAAACGCTTCGATACGAACCAGCGATAGCCGGTCGCGCATCCGACAGCGTCATCCTCCAACGGCGCGATAAGGTCGCGCAGCCACAAGGTTCCGGGACGCACGTCGGAGTCGGCGAAAACGAATACCTTCGAACGCTCTTCGGCATGCAATACCGCCTCGCGAAGATTGTGCACTTTCTGGCTCTCGTTCTCCGCCGCGCCCGCGACGACGAGCTTGCCATTCGGATTCCGGCTCAGCACATCCCTGATCACCGGCACGGCTACGTCCAATACGGAATCGACGACGATGATGACCTCGAAATCGGGATGATCCTGTCCAAAAAAGGCGGAGAGATTGGCCTCGAGACCGTCGTCAATTCCGCGACAGGGCAAGAAGACGGTTGCCGTGGGCGAGTCTTCCGGTCTCTCCGACGCGAGTCTGGATCGGAAAAAACGAAGGTAAGCGACGCCGCCGGTGAACGACTTCCAGCTGAGAAAGACGAGGGCCGCCGCGAGGATGTAGTAAATGCCCGTCATTTGATTTCGCGGACCTGAAGGAAGGTCCGCAGTTGTTGAAGCGTTCGGTCCGTCGCGCCGCGGTTTTGCTCCATCACGGCCCGCGAGTTCTCGCCGAGAAGTCGCCGTAGTTCCGGTTTGACGAGCAGGTCCCGAAAGATTGCCGCGACAGCCGCCGGAACTTCGCGTTCTTTGAGCTTCGGCAGTTGGATCAACGCGTCGCCCCAAGCGAATTCCGCGACGACGGCCTTGAAATTCGCTGTGTAATGCCCGGTAACGATCGCGCGGCCGGCCGACGCCGGTTCGAGGACGCTCTGGCCGCCGTGCGGAATCAGGCTGCCGCCGACGAAGACGATCTCGGCCAGTGGGTAGATCGCCCGAAGTTCGCCTATGGAGTCCAGAAGGATCACATCCGCGAGATCGTCCGCCGGTTCAGGAGCGGCGGAACGGCGAACGAAACTGAAGCCCGTTTTTTCGATCAGCGCCGCGACCTCGCCGAACCGTTCCGGGTGTCGCGGAGCGATCAGCAGACGCGGCAAGTGATCCGCCTGCGAGTTGTAGACGTCCCGAAACGCTTCGAGGATCAGTCGCTCTTCGGGGGCGTGGGTGCTCGCCGCCACGATCAACGGTGAGTTTTCAGAAACAAAAAAGCGCTCACGAAGTTCGCGCGTTAGGTCGGTTTCGGACTGCCTCTGGTCGAACTTCAGGTTTCCGGTGACCTTGATCTTCGACTGCCGCATTCCGAGCCCCGCGATCCGCTCGGCGTCGTCTTCACTCTGCATCAACGCCAGATCGACACGGCGAAAGACACGTTTTATGAAGTTCCTGATCCGTGTGTAACCCCTCGCGGATCTCTCAGACAAACGGCCGTTGACGATTGCAACGAACGCTCCGGAACGGCTCGCCTCGCGGATGAAATTGAACCAAATCTCGGTCTCCATCAGAAGCACGATGCCGGGTTTGAAGTTCTTCAGGGCGCGGCGGACGGAAAAACGCCAGTCGAACGGAAAGTAAAACACGCATTCGGCAGAGTCGCTGAAGATCGCCGAAGCGAGTTCGTTGCCGGTCCGCGTCGTCGTGGAGATGATTAGTCTGAAATTCGGGAATTCGCGGTGAATGCCGTCGACCAGCGAACGCGCCGCGTTGACCTCGCCCACCGATACGCAGTGAAGCCAGATCACCGACCGCATATCCTGTTTGAATTCAGGCAGTTGGCCGAGACGCTGACGAAAACCCGTAGCGTACTTTTTGCGCCGAATCAAAAAGACCGGCGACATCAAGATGAAGCCGACGGTCAGAAGGATGCTGTATATCGTGTACATCCGCGGGATTTCGGATTAGGGATTTGTGAATTCGGATTGGAACTCCACGACTCGCGTCAGACAAGCTCAAATCAGCAATCCCAAATCCCAATTCCCAAATTATTTCACTCTTTCCATGTAACGCGATTCCGCGGGATTCACGCGAATGCGTTCGCCTTCGACGATGAACGGCGGAACATAAAGCGTCACACCGTTCTCGAGTTTCGCGGGTTTGTTCGAATTCGACGCAGTTGCGCCTTTAAGAACCGGCTCGGTCTCGACTACGGTCAGCTCCATCGAACTCGGCAGCGTGATCCCGATCGGTGTGCCGTCATAGAATTCAACCTCGATGGTCAGTCCTTCGGTCAGCCACTGTGCGGCGTCCCCAAGTTCTTCCTCGGTCAGCGCGACCTGTTCGTACGACTCGTTGTTCATGAAATGATGGTGCGTGCCGTCCGAGTAAAGATAGTCCATCCGGTGTTGCTCGAGCGTCACCCGGTCGAGCGAGTCGTTCGATCGGAACCGATGCTCGAACGAATTGCCGGTCAGAAGATTGCGAAGCCGCGTCTGGACCATCGCGCGGAGATTGCCCGGCGTGTGGTGATGAAAATCCATCACTTTGCACGGGGTTCCCTCGAACACGATCACCATTCCCTTTCTGATATCATTTGCCGAAATTGCCATAAGATTTTGAATCCGCTCCGAATATGTTAAGTAACTGCCTTTAATTGCAAAAGGGCTAGTTTAATGATTCGGGCGTGATTTTGTCTAGCTGCGTATTCGTTTGCTAATTGACTGGGAGTAAGCGGCGATCGAACCAAAAACAAAAATTACTACGAATATGGGCAGCAGTCTTTTCATGGGTGTCTTTTATCCGATTTGGAATTTCAAAACAAGTCGGCGTCATCTCACGCAAAGCGCGCCAAGATCAATTAAACCCTCCGCGACCTCCGCGATTTCCGCGTGAGATCCCGCGACCGGAAATTCGAAGATCTTGTCTCACGCCAAGTTCGCAAAGCCCGCCAAGTTCCACTTATGACTTTGCGACCTCCGCGATCTCCGCGTGAGATCCCGCGACCGGAAATTAGAAGATCTTGTCTCACGCCAAGTTCGCCAAGCCCGCCAAGTTCCAATTATGACTTTGCGACCTCTGCCTCAGTTCTAGGTTCTGTAGATCGAGTAAACGCAGCCGTTCGAGAACGATCGTGACTCGATGAGCGAAAGTTGGGTTGAGCGCGTCGACGCCGTAAACATGGGAGTACCGCCGCCGAGGATCACCGGATGAACATTCAGTCCGATCTCGTCCACGACTCCTGCGCCGATCAGCGCCGAAGCAATATCGCCGCCGCCCATCAAGCAGATCTCTCGTCCCTCCTTCGACTTCAGTTTGCGGACGAAATCGACCGCGTCTTCCGACACGGGCGTCGCACCGGGCGTTTCCGAAAGCGTTCGCGAGAACACGTAAGTGGCGATCTTGGAAGAAGATTCGCCGCCCTGTCCCCCGGAGACCGCAAATTCCCACGTTTTCCGGCCCATCAGGATCGCGTCGACATTTGCCCAATAGCCGGATGCGACCTCTGCCGCCTCGTCGCACCACATAAGCCAGTCGACTTCGCCGTTCGGGCCGGCGATGTAGCCATCGAGGCTGACTGCGCAACCGTACGTGACTTTTCTCATGCGACATTTTACGCGCCGCCGCCGGCTATTGTTTTGGTTTGTCGGTGCCGTCGGGAGCCATCTCCTGCCCTTCCTTGGGTACTTCCTTACCGAGCATCCCGTAGATCTCGACGATCTGGTCATGCATCTCTTTCGCCTTCGCGTCGGAAGGATCAAGTTTCAGTCCCTTGCGGAAGTCACCGAGAGCGGCTGAATACTGCGCCGCTTCGGTCAAAACGAACGCGCGGTCGAAATAGGCCTTCGCGAGCGCCTTTTTCGCCGCTTCGTCTTTCGGTTTGGCCTTGAATTCCTTTTCCGCTTTCTCGATCGCGGCCGTCTGCGCCTTTATGTCGGTAGGGCGTTGATTCGGCGATCCGCCCGAGGTCGACTGCGGTTTCGATTCGGTCACGGGCTTCGTCTCCGACTTGTGGCTCGAAATCACGAGGCTGTTCGTGTTCGACGCAGGCGTCGCCGCCGCATTCGTATTCGAGAGCGGTGCCGGCGAATTTCCGCAAGCGGCAAATAGAAAAGCAGAAATTGCAATAACGATAAGTTGTCTCATAAAAAATTTGCGATTTGCAATTTTCAATTTGCGATCGTCGAATCGCACGAGCCCGTTGCGAAATTTCGAAATTTCAATCGCAAATCGAAAATCGCAAATTGAAAATGGACTTATTTCTCAATATACGGCCTTGCCTGAACAATGTAGAACCGGCCGTTCATGATTCCCCATTCGATGTCCTGTTCGGCCTTGTTGCCGAACACCCGGCGGATCGCCAGTGCCATCCGCGCCAGCGATCGGACCTGCAGATCACTTAGAATCCGGTTTGTTTTCGGGTTCGCGCATTTGTCGGGAACCTCCTTGACGAAACCGGCGTCGTCAAACTTCATCGAATTCACAAGATCCGAATACGTCATCACGACAACGGCGTTCGAGCGCGGATTGAACAGAACCTGCTCCGGAATGCCTTTATTGTTCGCGACGCTTTCGCCGAGCCCGCAGACTGCCGAGATATAAACCGCGTTCTTATTCTTCGCGTCGAACGGATCCTTTGTTATCAAGACTCCGCTGCGATTCATGTTTATCCCGACCTGGATCAACGCGGACATGTAAACGCTGTCCTGATCGACGTAATTGCGGACCCGCGCCTCGTACGCCTCGAACTTCCAGAGCGATCCCCAGACCTTCTTGATCGCCTCGATGAGCTGGTCGTCCGTCTTCACATTCGGCACGCTCGAATATAGTCCGGCACCCGAAAAATTCGGGAGATCTTCGGCGTTGGACGAACTGCGAACAAACACGCCGCGGCCGCCGAGTTCCGTCCGCCAGCGCGAGATTACGGCCTTTCGCAACGATTCATCGAACTTCCCATTTTGAATTTTCGCCCGTAGCTCATCGAGTTTCTGGCGACGGTACCGCGGATTGTGGACGAAATTGTAATCGTCCATCATCTCGTCGGTCACCTTGTCGAACCCGTTGGCTTTCATGAACTTGTCATACCAGTGGAACGGGATCGAAAAGCCGTCGGGCACGACGAAGCCGGGGATCCGCGCGCGCATGATCTCGCCCTGGTTCGCGGCTTTTCCGCCGAAAGCGATGCTGTCGGCCTTGCGCATCTGACGCAGGCTCGTCAGCTTCTGAACGTTCAAGTTTGCCGGTGCGACCTGCTGATCCGGCGGATCGGGCGGTGCTTCCGGACCGTCGGGCATGTCAACAAGACGCTTGATCCTGTAATCGGTGAGCGATGCGTCGAGCCTGACCCACCAGGTGTCCATTTCCTTGAAAAGCTTGTCCGCGTCCTTGATGTAGACGTTCGGAATGTTCCAGCCCTTCGCGAGAATGTTGATGTGGGACAGCGGCGTCGAGGGTTTTGCGACGATGATCCCGCGAACCGGCGGCAGGCTAACCGGCAATTCCTTGAGAATGACGATCTCGTTGTCGCCGATCTCGACCGTGTCGTCGAGTTTCTCAATGATGTGAATCCGGCCGACCGCCGTCCCGGCGTTGAGCGCAAGATATTCCTGGTTTTTGTTGAGCTCGTCCTGCGTGACGCGGTCGATGCCGATATTCGCCGACGCGTCATCCTGCGAAATAGAGTTCGGTTTGTAGTAGACCTTTTCGAAGAACGTCCGCGCGATCACCGCATTCGCGGTCTTGATGTGGAACGAGTTCGCGAGATCGCCTTCCCAAAGTTCCCAGGTCCATTTGTCGACGGTCTTCTGCCAGGCGATCGTGCCGACAATGAACCGCCGGTCGTCGCTGAAATAAGCGGCTTTGTAAATATCGGTTCCGCGCGCAGCGAGCCCGGTCGCGTACAGGAAATCTTTGTGGAAGCGGAACTTCTGCGAATTTACGTAATAGATCTTGTTGTTGTTCTTGCGGTCGATCACGAACATCGCGTGAAGCATCGCGTACGGAGTGTTCGGGTTGTAGACGCGCCCGATCGATTCGAACTCCGCCCGCGAACCGATCTTCAGCAGCGCGTTTTCCTTGGAATCCGGGCGCTTGTCCATCGCGCCCGCCGGCTCGCGCGTCGGCGACGGCTTGCGCGACATCTGCGCGAAACTCGGCGAAACGACGACCAGGGCTAACAAGAATAAGAGGAATCGATTTTTCATATGCGGCCCGAGTTGCTCAAACACATTGTGTCATTTTACGCGCGGAACCTGACTCTTCAAAACGGCTTCGATCGCGTCGGCGGCGGTTGCGGCGCCATTCTCGCCGGCGATCACGCTCGCCGCTGACGCCGCATTGCGGGTAAATTCAGAATTTTCGATCAGCGACCGGATCTTCGATTCGGCGATCAACGCCGAGTATTTTCCGCGGGATACGATCTTCGCGACCCCGAGCCTTTCGCAGCGAGCCGCGTTGTCTGGTTGATCGTGCGAATACGGCATGATCAGGTGCGGTACGCCGGCACGCAGGACCTGCGCGGTCGTTCCGACGCCGCCCTGGTGGACGACGCACGCGGCCCGCGGGAACACCTTCGAGTACGGCGCGTACGGGAACGCGGCGATCTTCGACGTGATCCCGGTTCCGGTCTCGATCCTCCAATCGCCGGTCTGATCGATCTCGGGCAAATCGTTGAACATTCCGTAAAGCAAAAGCGCGCGCCGACCGAGCAATTTCGCCGCCTTCGCGCTTTCGGTGAAAAAGTCGCGCGGGTCCATCACCGCGGCGCTCCCGAGCGTGAACACGATCGGCGGCTCGCCCGATTCAAGAAATTCTTCGAGACCATCGGGCATCGCTCCGAGATCTTTCTGGCCGTCGTAGAAGCAAAATCCCGTTTGAAGTGTTGAGGTCGGCCAGCTCGGTTGCGGCTTGCCGAGAACGCGCGAGAACATCGCGAGATTCAAGAGTTCCGACTTGCCCTCAAACATCGGATCGCCCGCCTCGGGAAGTCCAAGCTCGCGTCTGAATTCGTGGTACGGCTTGAACCATTTGCCGATGATCAGCTTCACGAGCCCGAACATCGGTCCGAAAAACGCGCTTCCAAGAAATCTGAAATGCCTGAGCCACATCGCCGTCGGCGGAATGAAAGGGTCGGTCGGTGAGAGAAAAGTTCCGGGCGCGAGCGTCGTCGAGACCCACTTGATCCCGAGCTTTTCAGTGACCGAACGTGCCGGAAAAACAACTTCGCCGGTGAGAATCAAATCGACGTCAGCAGCCGCTGCGAGCAGATCTTCGTACATCGGACGCAGGTTCGGCAGCAGGATCTCACGCAGCAGGAAAGCGGATCCGGTGCGGACGTCCATCACTTTCTTGACGAGTTCGCGGTCGTCGGGATCGAAATTCGGGCGGATCGGACGGAACTCGAAACCGATCGTCTCGATCTTCTCGCGGTAGGACTCCATCGCGGAAAAGATCACTTCATGCCCGCGCGACCGGAGTTCGAGCGCGACCGCGATCAGCGGGTGCATGTCGCCGAGCGACCCGAAGCCCGCGAAAAGGAGTTTCATTCGGCGTCCTCCGCCACGAGTTCCTCTTTTTCCTTGCGGGCCCGTTCGGCAAGCCTTCCTTTAACCTCGAACCTGATGCTCAGGAAGAACGAAACCGCCGCGAGGACGGCGATCGCGAATCCCCAGTCCTTGTTGCCGATGAGCAACAAATAGGCGGCGACCGCTGCCAGGATCACCGCCAGAAATTTGAATATGAAGATCATTCCTTAAGGTTCATCGGAGGTGTGGACGCCCGACGCCGCACTCTCCATTTTTGATCGCCTGCGCTTTCTCCAAAGATATCGGATCACAAGATAGATCGGCAAAACGATGAAGATCAAAAACGGAAGGATCGCGATGACGAACGTGACCAGTCCGAGAACGAAGCTGAGCGCGGCGTCAACGCCCGTTCCGACCGATTCGCCGAAGCGATAAAAGAATCCCTTCGAATTTGCCGAGAACGCGGCCGGCGTCTGGATGCGGATCTTGATCGTCGAAAGGCTCGTCTGGTTCTCGAGAAAACGAAGGCGGCCCTCGATCCTCTCGATCTCGGCCCGGACGTCCGATAGCTCGCTCTGCACGTTGAGCGCATCGTTGACGGTGTTCGCCCGCTTCATGATCTCGAGGAACTGGGCCTCGAGCGCCTTTTTGGCCTTCAAACGCGCCTCGGTGTCGATGAATTCCTCGGTGACGTCGTCGCTTTTGACCGTTTCGACGATCACACGGTTCGCCGCGGCGCGGATCTCCGTCATCGCTTCCGCGAATTTCTCGGCCGGAACCCGAACCGTCATCACGACCGTATCGCGTCGGCTCGCGCGGACGTCGGACGATGACTGCGTCGATTCGACGACAAATCCGTTCTTCGATTCGGCGATCGAGGTGATTTTCTGCTGAACTGACTCAGGCTCGTCCGATTCAAGCTGAAGATCGGCGTTGCGGACGATCTTTCGCTCGGTCGGCGCGGCCTCGCTCTTCTTTTCGGTTTCAAGCGAAACCTGCGCGGTCGTGGTCTTATTCTTGGATGCGGGTTTCGGTGCCGAATTCGAGGCGACCGCGGTGTTCGACGGCTTGAACGCTTCATCAGACCGTGACTGCGGAGCTTCCGTGGAGTCGCGGGAGGTCTGCGCCGATTCGCCCGCGCATCCCCAAAAAACAAAGAGCGGAACAAGAAGGATCGCGATCATTTTGAGTGATCTCATAGTGGTTTCTCCTTTCTTTGGAAAGAACTAGAATCAAACAGCCCGCTTGTATGCTGAAAGAACGAAAATCAAACGACCCGCTTGCACTACCCTAACTGTTCGTTTACGACAATGGAGTCGCGATTCTCGATTATTGGCGGCAAAGATGACGATCGGGACCTGTCGCAATCCCAAATCCCATCACGCTTCTTTGAATCCCTCACCGCGAAAAAAAGCCTTCGTCGCCCGCCATAGCCTGCCGTCCGCGCGAAAGACCTTCGGACCGAACCAGGTGAAGAACGCGACGAAGATCAACAGAATGACGGCAATAACGATCGGCGCGAAAACCGCCAGCGCGGTGCCGGCGAACGCGACGACGTCTTCGACGATCGAGAGCGTCCAGTTCGATACCGGTTCTGGCGATAGGTTCGCCCCGGCGCGCAACGCCGCCTTTGTCCCGTGCGACGAGAGCGCGAGTCCGCCGCCGACAAGTGCGGCGATGACCCAAACCGTCGTATCCATCTGGTTCGTCGCGGCATACGCGACCGCGGCTCCGGCCGGAACGCGGATGAACGTATGGACAACGTCCCAAACGCTGTCGACGTAGGGCACTTTGTCCGCGACAAACTCGATGACGTACAACCCGCCCGCGACGCCGATGATCCACCAGTTGTCGAGGACGTCGAGCCCGCCCGGTAGTTTCGTCAGCGCGAATTTCTGAAGCAGACCGAGAACGCTAACGGTGGCGTAAAGATTGATACCCGATGTCCACGCGGACCCGAGCGCCAAAGTCAACGTTGAAAACCATTCCATACAAGGCCTCCTTCGATCAAAAATTCAACGTTCAAAATTCAAAAGGAAGACGGCTTGACTGTTGAATCTTGAATTTTGAATCAATACAAATCCCAATTCCCAAATGCGCTTACGTTTCTTCTTCTTCCTCCGTTCCGTCGCGTTTGATCCCAAACTTTTCGAGCCTGTACTGCAACGTCCGGAACGTCAGTCCGAGCAGCTTCGCCGATTTCGTGATGTTGTTGTCGGTGCGCTCCATGGCCTGAATGATCAGATTGCGCTCGACGTCCTCGAAGTTCACGCCTTCGGACGGAAGCTGAAAATATTCGGCCGAACCGCCGGCCGCGACCGTTTTCACTCCCGCGCCGTTCGTCATTTCCGGAGGAAGGTCATCGACCGTGATCGTGTCGTTCTCGCACAAAAGAATCGCGCGCTCCACCGCCGATTCGAGCTGACGGACGTTGCCCGGATAGCTGTAATCGTCGAAAATGCGTTTCGCTTCGGCGCTCATCTTGATATTGCGGTTCGTGTCGCGCGTGTGCTTCTTGATGAAATAGTTCATCAGCAGATCGATATCCGGGCGCCTTTCGCGGAGAGGCGGGATCTCTATCGAGAGTACGTTCAGGCGATAGTAAAGATCTTCGCGGAACGATCCTTCCTGCGTCATCTTCAGCAGATCGCGGTTCGTCGCGGCGACGACGCGGACGTCGACGTCGATCTCCTTTGTCCCGCCGACCCGCCGGATCTGTTTCTCCTGAAGCGCCCGCAAGAGCTTGGCCTGGAGCGAAATGTCGAGCTCGCCGATCTCGTCGAGAAACAGCGTCCCGCCGTCGGCGACCTCGAAAAGTCCCTTCTTTTCGCCGATCGCGCCCGTGAACGATCCTTTCTCGTGACCGAAGAGTTCGGATTCGAGCAGATTCTCATTGATCGCCGCGCAGTTGACGGCCTGAAAGATCTGGTTCGTCCGCAGCGAGTTGTTGTGGATCGAACGCGCGATCAGTTCTTTTCCGGTTCCCGATTCACCGCGGATCAGAACCGTCGAGCTCGATTTCGCGACCTTGAGGATCAGTTTCTTAACCCGGTCCATCTCGGGCGACGCCGAGACGATCTCGGCGTCGAGATTTGTCAGTTTGTTGAGCGCGCGGGCGATCGTTTCGAGCAGTTTCTCGCGCTCGTAGGGTTTCTGAAGATAATCGAACGCGCCGAGCCGGAGCGCATCGACGGCCGAGTTGACCGTACCGTGCGCGGTCAGCAGGATAACGATGATCGACTTGTCGAAGTCAGTCAGTTCCTTGAGCAGTTCGAGACCGCTCATCCCGCCCATCTGAAGGTCCGTGAGAACGAGGTCGAAATGCCGGTCGGCGACGAATTTCATCGCCGCTTCGCCCGAACTTGCCGTCGTGACGTCGTATCCTTCGCCCGACAGGATCATCTCGAGGATCTCGCGTTGTGATTTCTCGTCATCGACGACGAGGATGGATTTTCTTGCCATATCTCACGCCCATTATAGATCAAAACACTCCGGCCCGCCCCCGTCGCGGCCCCGCAAGTTTTAAGTTTTCGGCAACGTTTGGATAACACGGTGATCACATTCGCGTGCGACCTTTCAAAGAAACCCTTCCAAAACATGTCAAAAAGAAAACTCGATATCGCGGTCATCTCCGATGTTCATCTCGGAACTTACGGTTGCCACGCGGATGAGCTAGAGCTCTACCTGAAATCGATCGCGCCGGATCTGCTGATCATCAACGGCGACTTCATCGACGGATGGCAGTTCAGCAAACGCTATTTTCCGCTGAGCCACACGCGCGTCCTGCAGCGCATCCTGAAAATGATGTCTTACGGCACGCGCGTCGTTTACGTCACCGGAAACCACGACGAAATGCTGCGGCAGTACAGTGGATTCAAGCTCGAGAACTTCGCGATCGAGGATAAATTGCTCCTCGAGATCGACGGCAAGAAGTTCTGGTTCTTCCACGGCGACGTCTTCGACATGACGATGCGCCACGCGAAATGGATCGCGAAACTCGGCGGCTTCGGTTACGACATCCTGATCATCCTCAACCGCTTTGCGAATAAGATCCTCGAACGGTTGGGGCGCGAGAAATACTCGTTCTCAAAAACGGTCAAGGACAGCGTCAAACTGGCGCTCAAACACATCAATCAGTTCGAGACGACCGTTGCCGAGATCGCCGTCGACAACGGTTACGATTACGTCGTATGCGGCCACATCCACGAACCGGTGATCAAGGAATTCGAGAATCGGAAAGGATCCGTAACGTACCTGAACAGCGGCGACTGGATCGAGAATCTGACGTCGCTTGAGTATCTTGAAGGCGAATGGTCGGTCTACCGATTCGATCGGGCGGAACTCGCGGAACGTGACTTCGCGGACACGATCGAGATCGGCGGTACGCTGGAGATCGCGGCGCTCGCGGCCCGAATCATCTAGAATGTTCAGCGGCGCGCTACCGCGCGGCGGTCGGTGAGCAGTGAGCAGTGAGCAGTGAGCAGTGAGCCGTAAGCAGTTAGCCGTAAACGGTGGTCGCTCCTGAATTCAAAACTGCTCAATCGCAAATTGCAATTGAAAATCGCAAATCGGTCGGTGGTCGGTAAGCCGTAAGCGGTGGTCGCTCCTGAATGAAAAACTGCTCAATCGCAAATTGCAAATCGAAAATCGCAAATCGAATGTCGCTCCGTCAGGCTTGCTCGGTATCAGTCGACTTCGGGAGGCGCACGATGAATTTCGTACCTTTTCCGACCTCCGATTCGACCTCGATCGTTCCTTTGTGGACATCGACTATTTTCTGCACGATCGCCAGTCCGAGCCCGGTTCCGGTTTCCTTTGTCGAGAAGTACGGTTCGAAGATCTTTTCCATGTTCTCGGCCGCGATTCCCTTTCCGGTGTCGGCAATTTCGACCCGCACAAAATCGCCGTCCGGCGAGATCGTGACACCGAGATGACCGCCTTCCGGTTCCATCGAATGCACGGCGTTGATCAACAGATTGTTGAACAGTGATCGCAGGTAATCAGGATCGGCCGCTGCCGGTGGAACGTCCTCGCGCTCGACGAGACCGATCTTTACGTTTCGGTCGTCGGCCTGAACCTCGATGATATGCAGCGAATCTTCAATCGTCTTCCGGATGTCGGTCGAACGGATCGTCGGATTCGGCGGTCGTGAGTAACCGAGAAAATCAGTGATCTGTTGATTGATCCGGGCCACTTCGGCTTTGAGCTGCGCGGTCAGTTTTTCGAAGTCCGCGCGCTTGCCGGCTTCGGCCGGAGCGAATTTCGCACGGAGATGATCCAGCGTCAGATTCAGGTAATTGAGGGGATTGCGGATCTCGTGCGCGATCGCCGATCCGAGACGTCCGACGACCGCCGATTTCTCCGCCTCCTTCAACTTCGCTTCGAGTTCCTGTTTCTTCTCGAGCTCAGAAGTCATGACGTTGAACTGGAGCGCAAGTTCGCCCAGTTCGTCGCGGCGCACGTACTCATTGACACGGACTCCAAAATTTCCGCCGGCAACCTCGCGCGCGGCGTTCGAAAGATCAGCGATCGGGCGCGTGAACCTCCATACAAGCAGCATCGTGATGATCGATGAAAAAAGCAGGATCAGGAGCGTGTAAGTCAGCGGACGGGCTGCGCGGAATGCCGTTTCCTTGCGATCGTTCCGCAGCACGACCATCGCGTACCAGCGTCCGTCGTACGAGGTGTCGATCGGGAGCACATGCGCCTCGCCGTCGGCCAGGTTGTCATCGGACCTCGAGTTCGGGAACTTTGCGGCGTCCGCGCCAAGGCGGTTCGACTCCATCAGCGGAGGCAAATTCTTGATATCGCTGAGATCAAGGTAAACGGCCTCGTTCTGGTCGTTTATCGTCGGGGCGTACTCGGGGTTGAGGCTGTCAATTATCTGCCACTGGTTGTTGATGACAAGGATCTCCTTTATCCGGTCCTTGGTCATTTCGTCGTAAAACGGCTGATCCCCTCGCTGCACAAGAACTTCCAGGTACTGCGTGGAAGTAATGCTGCTGAACGCGAGGGCGAACCCGGCGACGAGCGCCTGCTCCTGACGCTCGCGAAGCAGGTTGTTCTCCTGCTGCGTCATCAGATTGAGATAATATTGAACGCCGAGAGTGGTGATCAGCAGGAGCGCGAGGATGATCACGAGTCGGCCGCGAAATGTATCTAGAATTGACATTGTTGATTCGGATATCGGTTCCTCGCAACACGGGCGGACGCGAGAACAACGCGGCGTCGACATTGATCCGGCATTGCTAAATGTTGCCGCTGGTCGACTTGAATGTTATAGTTTAAGTGGCTTTCGCGCAAATAATTGCGGCAACCGAAAGTTGCTCGATTTCATCAACGTTTTCGCTCTCCTTTTTAAGCTTTCCCGTTAACCTATCCGAGGTATCACCGATGTCGTCGCCCCCTCGAAAGTTGTCCATGAAGATCATCGCGGCCGTTGTCCTTCTCCTGCTTCCGGTCTCGGTTTTCGCCCAAAAGAGCAAAACCAAGAGCAAAACCGCGACGAAAAAGGCACCGCTCGTCAAGAAGACCTCCTCGAACAAGAACTCGCGCGCCGACGCGGCAAAGGCCGCGGCCGCGAAGAAAGCCGAAGAGGCCCGGCGCCGGGCCGCCGACGAGGTGCGCCGCAAACGCGAGCAGGCCGCCCGCGAAGCGCAGGCCCGACGACTCGCCTTCGAACGGGGATTGCGGACAAGCACCGTCGAGAATATTTCGGTCGACGTGACCAACGGTGAGGATCTTGAAGTGCGGCGCGCGGCGGTTGAAGCGCTTGGATCGAAGGCGGGAACGGTCGTCGTTCTTGAGCCGCAGACAGGGAAAGTGCTGACCATCGTCAATCAAGACTGGGGCGTCCGGCAAAGTTTCAAGCCGTGCTCGGTGATAAAACTCGTAACTTCGGTCGCGGGAATCAACGAAAACGTGATCACGCCCGACGGCGGCGTTTCGGGCAGCAATATTGCGATCGGTCTCGACGACGCGCTTGCTTACTCGAACAACGCCTACTTCCAGCGGGTCGGCGTGAGTGTCGGAAACGAGAAGATGATCAACTACGCGAAGTTCCTTGGGTTGGGATCACCGACCGGTATCAATCTTCCCGGGGAGACGGCCGGCCGGCTCCCGTACGGCAATGGCAACGCACGCATCTATTCACACGGCGACGATTTTCAAGTCACTCCGCTCCAGCTTGCGGTCTTGGTTTCCGCCCTCTCGAACGGCGGACGGATCATCATTCCGCAATTACCTCGCGCCGGTTACGAGAAAGCGGCGTTCCGCGGATCGTACAAACGCCTGGTCGATCTTCCCGGCTCGACG
The DNA here is from genome assembly GCA_029557535.1 of Acidobacteriota bacterium. Lineage (GTDB taxonomy): Bacteria > Acidobacteriota > Blastocatellia > Pyrinomonadales > Pyrinomonadaceae > JAFDVJ01. The sequence continues at coordinate 36,079 of JAKQII010000069.1, read as the reverse complement.
CTCCAAACGGTCCTTCCGGGCATGATTGGAGCCGCCGCTTACGGAACGGCTCGGAACGGTGTCGATGCGTCGCTCGGGATCGCGGGAAAGACAGGATCGTGCATCGGTCAGGGAACTTGGCTCGGTCTCTTTGCTTCGGTCGCACCGGTCAGGAATCCTCGTCTGGCGGTCGTCGTCATCACGCGCGGGCAGTCTGAACGAGGCAAATACGCGGCCGGGGTCGCCGGAAAAATTTACAATGCGCTCCGATCGCGCCTGACGCAACGTGTCGGAACGACTCCGTTGGCGAAGGTGACGACGGAACCCAAGCCGAAACCGAAAGTTGACGCCAAGACGTCGTTGAAACTCGACGACGCGCGTACCGAGGACTCCGACGATGAGATCGGAACGCTCCGCAAGGGCAAGAAAGGAAGCGAAGACACGCCAAATCCGAAGAAACCCGCGCCGAAGGCCGGTCAGGAGTTGTTCCCGACGATCGTGATCACGCCCAAATCGCAGGAAATCACGCGGCCGCGCATCGTGACTCGCAATTGATCAGCCGCTCTTTCGATGTATCTAAAGTCTTGACCATCATTCGATTAGACGTGAACCGCCCCGAAATCATCAAGAATCAGGGCGGTTTTCGTGTGAAACAAGGCATAATTACGCTTGACACAGGCGCGAAAGTTACGTGATTATTTAGCATTCCGCCACAGGCGGGGATTTTCCCTTTTGGTCCGGGTTGCCATGCCGGAAACAGCACAAAGATTGCAACCTTTTCTACGGCGCGGGACATCTATGTTCACGCATGTCGGGCAGTTGAGACCCAACGCCCGGACAGATTATTAGGCAGGGATTTAACTTGTTTGGAGGATTGTTCAGATGAAAGTTTTTTTGAAGGCTTTTGCGTTGTCAATATTGGTGACGGGCGTCGGAATCTTGACGGCGAACGCGCAGGATACGACGCAGACTGAGATTTGTCCGGATCTTGAGGCGTGCGTGAAGATGTTCAGCGCGGAACTCAAGAAACCGGAATGCGACCGCGGAAAGGCGGTCGAAGTTGGTGAATTCATCGCCGTAAAATTCGCGAACGATGAGCTCAATAAGGAGCTGGTTGCAAAAGTTGCCGCACGCGCGGCCAAGGAAAAGGAAGTCGTCCGAATCTGCAAGCGCGAGGCGAAGTACAATTCGACGTACAAAGCCAAACAGTGGGAGGATTATTTCGCGGTTAGCAAGGAGATCATGAACGACCCCAAAACAAGGGAAAACAAGCCGCTGCTTCTGGACCTGACGCTGACGCACACTTCGGCTCTTTACGATCTCGTCGTCGCCGGCAATGACAAATACACGTCCGAGACGATCAGTTTTTCGAAGACGGCGCTTCAGATGATCGATTCGGGTATCGGATCCTCGACCCAGAAATTCGGAGTATTCGCCCCGTTCAACAGTCGCGACAACGCGATCAGCTGGCTCAACTATTTCGTCGGCTACACGTATGTCGTCAAACTGAAGGATAAGGACACTGGAATCCCGTTTATTTACAAGGCCACGCGACTCGGCGACAAGAAGACCGATTCGGCGGCGTTTGCCGAGATCGGCTACTGGTACACCGGCAAAGCGACCGACCTTCTGGCCGAATACAAGAAGCTTGTCGATGCCACCGAAGACAAAGTGGCGACCGACGAAGCGAAGGAAAAGCTCGGTTTGGCCCGCGCCTACGCGGATCGCGCGATCGACGCCTTCGGACGTGCGAAAACGCTGGCGACCGATGCAACGAAAACGACCGAATACGGCGACACCCTGACCGAGCTCTACAAGATCCGGTTCAACGGTAAGGTCGAAGGTCTCGACAAGTACGTTTCGGACATGATCGCGAATCCGATGCCGGATCCCGCATCCGCTCCGGCGCCGGTCGTCCTCGAGGGAACGACGTCGACGACGGATACCAAACAGACCACGAACACTTCCACCGAGCCCGTCAAAACGGGTGCGGCCGCAACTGCCGCCAAGACGTCGGTGACCACGGTGAAGAAGACCACCCCGCGTCGGAGTGGTAACAAATAATCCATCAACAAGTTAAATCTTGATTCAAAAGGCCGGATGCGCTACAAGAAAAGCGTCCGGCTTTTTGATTTCCGGCCTCAGATGTCAAAGAAACTCGCAAAACTCGAGCAATCGCTTTCTCACCGTTTCAAACGGATCGAGTTGCTTGAGCGTGCGCTGACGCATCGGTCGTGGGCTCATGAGAGCAGCCCGAACGGCACGGAGGAAGATGTCCGGAAACTCCAGAACGAATCTCTCGAATTTGTCGGCGATTCGGTCCTTGGACTCGCGGTCGCGGAACAACTTTTCCTGCTTAACCCCGACGCCACCGAAGGCGATCTGACGCTCATGAAACACCATCTAGTGAGTACTGAGACGCTTGCGCGGCTCGCCGCCGGACTCGACCTTGGCTCTTATATGAGAGTCGGGCGCGGTGAGGAAAAGACGGGCGGGCGCCGGAAACAGGCTTTGCTCGCGGACACGCTCGAGGCGATCCTTGCGGCGATCTTCTTCGACGCCGGTTTCGTCGCCGCCCGACTTGCGGTCAAGCGGATCTATGCCGGCGAACTTCGCGGCGCGACCCCGAAAAACACGCTCGATTACAAGACGCTGCTACAGGAAACCCTGCAAAAGAACAAATTGGCGGCCCCGGCGTATAAGGTTGTCAAAACCGAAGGCCCGCCGCATGATCGCACGTTTTTCGTTGAAGCGGTTTGGGACGGCGGCGCGGCCCAGGCCCAGGGCACGTCTATCAAACAAGCCGAAATGACGGCGGCGCGAAATGCGATCGAGATTCTCGAACAAAAAGAGAATCCCGAAAAACGACAAACCGGCTGATTTGTTTTATCCTTTTGTTTTCCCGAATTCTTATGGCTGAAGAAAAGACCGAAACTGCGAAAACGGCGAAGGCCGCTCCGCCCAAATCGACTTTCCGTGAGTATTTCGAATCTCTCGTCGTCACTTTCATCATGGCGTTGTTCGGAATGACGTTCGTGATCCAGGCCGTCACGGTACCGACAGGTTCGATGCAGAACACGATCCTCATCGGCGACTACCTTCTTGTCAACAAGTTCGTTTTCGCTCCCGGCGGAAAACCGGTGCCGCTACTGCCTCAGCGGGAAATCAAGCGCGGCGACATTATCGTCTTCAAGTACCCGGGCAATACGGTCGACCCAAGAAGCGACCGGGCGCACGGGATCACGCCGTATCAGGTCAATTACGTCAAGCGCGTCATTGGTCTTCCGGGAGAAACCGTCGAGTTCCGCGACAATCACGTTTACATCAACGGGGAGCTTCTGCCTGAGAGAAGACTGGTCGCGGACGACGTCAGCGACACGACCGAGGTTCCCAACCGCGAGCACGACGCGCCCGAGGGCGCGCAATGGTCCGTGATGTATTCGTCACGTTCAATGGCGTCCGCCGAACGCAATGCGGTCGATACGTCCGATATGAACTTTGGGGTCGCGGGGAAGACTATGAAGGTGCCGGACGATTCCTATTTCGTAATGGGCGACAACCGCAACAACAGTGAGGACAGCCGTTTCTGGGGTTTTGTCCATCGCGATCTCGTCATCGGGCGCGCGATGTTCGTCTACTGGTCCTGCGACCGGAAAGCAAGCGAGAACGGCATGCTCGGATGTGTCACGAATCCGCGGTTGTCGCGGATCGGCAAACTGATCCGATAAGGACTCCTGATCGTTGATGGATATCCGATTGAACGAAGAGGCCCGGGATGCCCTGCGGTCGAACCGACCGGTTGTCGCACTCGAATCGACTGTCATCGCCCACGGACTCCCGTATCCGAAAAACATCGAGACGGCAGATCTGCTCGAACGGACAGTTCGTGAAAACGGCGCCGTACCGGCGACGGTCGCGATGCTTGATGGCGAATTCTGCGTTGGATTGAGCGAAGCTGAGATCGAACGGATCGGAACCGAAAAGGGCATCCGGAAGATCTCAAGACGAGATCTTGCGATTGCGGCCGGACTTAAGCTGACGTGCGCGACGACGGTCGCCACGACTTCGTTCATCGCGCATCGCGCCGGGATTCGTGTGTTTTCGACCGGCGGGATCGGCGGCGTCCACCGCGGCTATTCCGCGGACGTTTCGGCGGACTTGCCCGAACTCGCGCGAACCCCTATCACCGTTGTCTGTTCGGGAGCCAAGATAGTCCTCGATCTCGAAGCCACACGCGAATGGCTCGAAACCCACGGCGTCACCGTGCTCGGATGGCAGTGCGACGAACTTCCGGCGTTCTACAGCCGCACGAGCGGACTTCCGATCGACGAGCGGATCGATTCGCCGGAAGACGCCGCCAAAGTGATCCGCGCCCGTGACGAACTCGGGCTTCCCGGCGCGTTACTGCTGACCGTTCCCGTTCCGGAGGCATTCGAAGTCCCGCGTGCCGAACTTGAGTCGATTCTCGCGGAAGCGCTGAGTTTGGCTGACAAGGCAGGCGTCCGCGGCAAAGAGATCACCCCGTTCTTGCTGTCGGAAATGTCGAATCGGAGCGGCGGAAGGACGCTCAGATCGAATATCGCGCTTCTCGTGAACAATGCCCGCATCGCCTCGCTCGTCGCCAACGAGCTCACGGACTGATCGTTTTCTTCATGCTCATTTCAAGCGTTTCTAGACGCTTCGCGGCTTCCGGCGCGGATTCCGAATCGGGAAAGCGCCTGACGATCTCCGTCCAAGCGTCGCCCGAATAATGAAGGCGGCGGGTCGCGTTGTTGACGACGAACGTCACGCCGAGCTTGCGGTATCGATCGAGTCCCGAGTAATTCAACAGGTATCCATAAAAAGGTGCGCCTGTCGCGGAACCCAGACGTTTGTTCGCCTGCACCGAAAGTTTCGCCGCCGCGGCCTCGGCCAAGTCACCAAAGATCAGGAGTACGCGGGACCGATGAGCCGAATTCGGGAACATGGCGAGAAAAATCCGCGCCGATTCAAGCTGATCGAATCCGTCCAACCCGATCGTCATCCGGAAAAGGCGGTCTTCGTCATCCGCGGCCCGAGTCGCGACCGCTTCGCGTTGGATCCAGCCATTCGTCCGTCTCGTGATCGTCACGCGAAGAAAGGTCACGCCGTCGGCCGGTTTCGATCCAACGATCGTAACTTCCCGTCCGCGTCGCAGCCGTCGAAGCGTTTTACCGAAATATCCCGGGGTGTCGCGAATGACCGCGAGCCGCGGATCGATGACGACCGCACGAACGGGCTTCACCGATCGAACGTTGCGCTGCGCGTCCGCAATTGAAGAAATGGCGAGAAGAAGAGATAACAATATAGTGGTTCGTTTCATGAGGAACTCCGTTTGATCGAGGTTTTGCCGACAAATGCCGGTCGTGAGATTCAGCGTCCGGTCCTGATTCTGGCCGCGACGCCCGAGTGATGAAAATGACAGATCGCCAACGCGAGCGCGTCGGCGGCGTCATGAGGTTGCGGTGCCGAGTTCAGCCTGAGAAGCAGCCGCACCATTTCCTGTACCTGTCGTTTTTCCGCGTTGCCGTAACCGACAACCGTTTGCTTTACGAGCCGCGGACTGTATTCCGCGATCTCGAGTCTCTCGCGTTCGCCGGTGTAGAGCACGACGCCGCGAACCTGCCCAAGCTTGATCGCAACCTTGGCATTGGCCGCGTAGAAGGCCTCTTCGACCGAGAGAACATCGGGACGGAACTTCGCGATCACTTCCGCGACGCCGTCTCCGATCCGCAAGAGCCGCTTAGAGAATGCATCCTTGGGCGATGATTTGACGGTTCCGAAATCGACCAGCGAGTACTTCAACTTCTCGCCCTCAACGATGCCCCAACCGAGCGTCTCACTTCCTGGATCGATTCCTAGAACACGCATGCCATTTGTGATTCGGGATTTGGGATTTCGGATTTGAGATTCCAAATATGCAGCAGCAATTCCGCAATCCAAAATCCCGAATCCCAAATGAGATCATTCCATCTCGCTTTCGTCGATATCGAAGTTGGCGTAGATCTTTTGGACGTCGTCGTTGTCGTCGAGCGCGTCGTAGAGTTTGAGCATGGCCTTCGCATCGGCGCCTTCGAGTTTGATGTAGTTTTGCGGGATCATTGACAACTCCGACGCCTGGGGTTCGATACCCGCTTCACGGATCGCCTGGTCGACGGCGTGAAAGTTCTCGGGAATGGTGTAGATTTCGAAAACATCGCCTTCGTCCTTAAGATCATCGGCACCGGCCTCGATCGCGAGTTCAAACAGTTCGTCCTCCGATTTCGCCTCCTTGTCGACGATGATCAGTCCCTTTTTGTCGAACATCCAAGCGACCGATCCGGCCTCGCCAAGATTGCCGCCGTTCTTGGAGAAAAGGTGCCGGATCTCGGCTACCGTGCGGTTGCGGTTGTCGGTCATCGTTTCGACGAGCATCGCGACGCCGCCGATCCCGTAGCCTTCATACGTGATCTCGTCGTAGCTGACGCCTTCGAGTTCACCGGTCCCGCGTTTGATCGCGCGATCGATCGTATCGTTCGGCATGTTCTGCCCTTTGGCGTCATTTACGGCCTTTCGCAGACGGGCGTTCGAGTCGACGTCGCCGCTGCCGCCGGTACGCGCCGCGACCGTGATCTCCTTGATGAGCTTCGTGAAGATCTTGCCGCGCTTGGCATCGAGCGCACCCTTCTTATGCTTGATTGTATGCCATTTGGAATGTCCGGACATGTACAGTGTTTCCTCGGTTGAGTTAAAGAAAACGAAAGTATATCGCGGGACGCCGAACGATGACAAGAACGTCACTTTGGGATTTGGGATTTGGGATTTGGCATTTGGGCTGTGGGAGACTATCAACTTTCAACTCTCAATTATCAACTATCAGTTATCAAGGTTCGACGAACACAGTCAATCTGTTTTTCGCGACTCGAACTCCGGTATTTCGGGATTACCCGTCCGCCTTGACCCAAATCCGAAATTCCCGACCCCAAAACCGGCCGGCTCGCTTAACATTTACAGTGTTTCGTGGATAATCTGGTTAATCGCTTAAATCCCGAGGCATCATGATCAATCATCAACAACTAAATTGGGACTCGATCCCGTTCGAAACAGTCGGTGAAGGCATCGAACGGCAGATGATCGTCGGCGAAAAAGTAATGATCTGCCGCCTGCGATTTCCGCCGAAAACGGTCACGCCCGCGCACGAGCATCCGCACGAGCAGATGACCATCGTCGAGAAAGGCAAAGTTCTGTTCACGCTCGGCGAAGAGCAAAAGGTATGCGGCCCGGGTGACGTCCTGCACTTCCCGTCGAATTACTGGCACGGCGCGACGATGCTCGACAACGAAGTGATCCTGATCGATATCTTCTCGCCGATCCGCGAGGACTTCTTGAGCAAATGAACTCTATGATCGCGAGAAATTGTTTTGCGCTCGCGCCACGGGAGAAAACCCCAGAATGGTAACCAACAGAGGCCCTATTGCGTGGCGAACAGGATCGTCAATATCACGCGCCCGTTTGATGAGACTCGCATTCGCCTTGCTATTGTCGTTCCTGCCGGCCACGGCAGTTGCCCAGTCGAGGCAGGAAGTGCTCGACACAATGAAGAAGGCGACCACGTTCTTCTCGACAAAGGCCTCGATACGGGGTGGTTACGTTTGGAACATCTCCGAGGACTTCAAACGCCATTACGGCGAGATTCCGGCGCGTATGTCGCAGATCTGGGTGCAATCGGCCACGCCGATGGTCGGAATGGCGATGCTCGATGCGTTTGAGTCGACCGGCGACAAGATCTACCTCGATGTCGCCGAAAAGGCCGGGCTGGCGCTCGCCTGGGGACAGCGCCCCGGCGGCGGCTGGCACTACATGATCGACTTCGAGCCCCGCGGCGTTCAGGAGTGGTACAGGGATCACGCGTCGAAGTTCAAATGGGGCATGGAAGAGCAGCGGTTTTTCAACGGCAACGCAACTTTCGACGACGGCAATTCGCAGTCGGCGACGCGGTTTCTGCTCAGGCTATACCTCGTCAGGAAGGATCCGCGATTCAAGGCTCCGTTGCTGAAGGCACTCAATTTCATCCTCAGGGCACAGTATCCGAACGGCGCGTTCCCGCAGCGTTTTCCGCTGCATTACGATTTCATCCACGACGGTTTTCCCGACTACACGCCGTATTACACGCTGAACGACGGCGCGATGGTGGCGACCGTCCGGGTGCTCGTCGACGCATACGAAAATCTCGGCGACAAGCGGTATCTCGAATCCGCGCGGCGCGCTGTCGATTTCTTCATCGCTGTACAGGGACCGGAAGATCAAGCGGCATGGGCCGAACAATATCACCCGGATACGATGCGGCCAGAAAAGGCCCGGACCCACGAACCAGCCGGTTTCGTCATACGTGAAAGCGAGCAGGTCATCGAAACTCTCGAGACGTTCTACAAGATGACCGGCGACCGGCGCTATCTGCGGCCGATCCCGGGCTGTCTTGCGTGGTTCGACCGCGTCAACAACGAAGCGCTCGAGCTCAAACGTGTGCCCGCGCGCTATTACGAACCAGGGACGAACCTCCCGATCTATGTTCTGCGCACCGATAGAACGAACGCCGAAGGCTACGGTCTTTATCGCTGGAGCACGTCGGAACCACAGGGAAACATGCAGGGACTTTCATCCTTCGGAAACATTGCTCCGGCGGCGCGGGAGGTCGTGAACGTAAAACCGCTTCGCGCCGAATACGAGCGGATCGCGAAGCTGGACGCAAAGGTTGCCCGCGCCGAATACGAACGCGAGCGGAGCTGGACCGAGCGATCCGGATTCGATCCGCGCTGGCTTTCCGAGGCATTGCGGACGATCGACGAGCGGGGCGCTTGGGTCACGAACTGCCGCGTACTCAGACTCGACGCCCCGACTCCGAACGGCATGAATTCCGGGGATTTCGAAATGATTCGCGGATATTCGACTGGAGTTTTCGTCCGCAACGTCGCGATGATGACCGCGTTTCTCAAAACCAGGCAACAATAGCGCGCTGCTTTGATGCTTTGATTTAGCTGATTTCTGGGAGCTGACACCTGATAGTTCAGACCCGACCGAAAATGGTAGCAAATGAAAATCTCAATCTCGCTTATTCTCGCTCTTTGCCTCGCGTCGGCGGCGTTTGCGCAATCGAGCGCGACCTGGAAGCTCGATAATCTGACAAAGATCGGCGGAAACGCGGTCGAGGTTCTCGGTGCGCCGAAAGTGGCCCAAAAGGCGATCGAGTTTGACGGCGCGGCGGACGGGGTCTTGCTCGACGCGAACCCGATCGAGGGTCTTTCGGCCTTCACGATCGAGGCTGTATTTCGACCTGACGGCGGGAATAAGGAACAGCGCTGGTTCCATATTCAGCAGACGGACGCCGACAACCGGGTCTTGCTCGAGATCCGCGTCGACGGCAACGACTGGTTTCTCGATACGTTCATTAAATCCGGAGACAACCGACTGACGCATTATGCCGAGAAGTACCGTCACCCACTCGGAAAGTGGTATCACGTCGCACTGGTTTTCGATGGCAAGGAAATGCGGCATTACGTTGACGCAAATCTCGAATTGGCCGGTCAGTTGAAGATCGCTCCGTTCGGAAAGGGCAGGACGTCTCTCGGCGTCAGGCAGAACAAGGTTCATTGGTTCAAAGGTGCGATCAAAAAGGTGCGGATAACGGACCGGGCGCTTGCGCCGAAGGAGTTCATGAAAAAATGATTGATCGACGAACGTTCGTCAAAAATGTGCTCGCGGGAGTCGCGGTCACGGCGGTCCCGAAACGCGTTACGGCCCAATCGGATTCGCCTGTCGCGACGACCAAATACGGCAAGGTCCGCGGTTACAGCGACGACGGCGTCAATGTATTTCTGGGTATCCGTTACGGCGCGGACACGTCCGCGTATCGATTTCAGGCTCCGCGAACTCCCGAGGCGTGGCAAGGAATAGCCGACGCCGAGAATTACGGTGCGTCGTCGCCGCAGCAGTCGCGCGGCGGATCGAACGTCAGTGAAGATTGTCTCTTTCTCAATATTTTCACACCGAAACTGCGCGACGGCGGCAGACGGCCGGTCATGTTTTACATCCACGGTGGCGCGTACGCGAACGGATCCGGATCGAGCCCGCTCTATGACGGCGTTCGGCTCTGCAACCGCGGCAACGTCGTCGTCGTTTCGATCAATCATCGTCTCAACGCCTTCGGCTATCTTTATCTCGCCCGCGTTGGCGGCGCGGAATTCGCCGATTCCGGGAACGCCGGCCAGCTCGATATCGTCCTTGCGCTCAAATGGGTTCGTGAGAACATCGCCGAATTCGGCGGCGATCCGGACAATATCATGGTCTTCGGGCAATCCGGCGGCGGAGCAAAGATCGCAACATTGATGGCAATGCCGGCCGCAGCGGGACTCTTTCATCGCGCCGCGACAATGAGCGGTCAGCAGGTGACGGCGTGCGGACCGTTGAACGGGACACTGCGCGCGAAGGCGATCGTCGACGCGTTGCAGCTCAAGGACGTCCGGGAGATCCGAACGATCCCGTTCCAGAAGATCGTCGACGTGCTGAACACAAAAGATCCCGTTCTGCCGTTCGGCGGCGTCAACTTCGCACCGGCGCTCGACGAACGAAACCTGTTGCGGCATCCGTTCTACCCCGATGCCCCGGCGCAGTCGGCAAACATCCCGATGATCATCGGCAATACGCACGACGAAACACGCGCGTTTCTCGGCGGCGATCCGACGAATTTCACGGTGACCTGGGAGCAGCTTCCCGAGAAACTGATCCCGAATATGCGTGTCGACATCAAGCCCGAGGAGGTGATCGAGAAATACCGGAGACTTTATCCGAATCTTACCGCGAGCGATCTGCTGTTCAAGATCACGACTGCTTCGAGGAGCTGGCGCGGGGCGATCATCGAGGCGGAGGAGCGCGCGAAATCGGGATCTCCGGCGTATGCCTACCAGCTCGATTGGGCGTCCACACGCGAAGGCCGAAAATTCGGCGCGCCGCATGCTTCTGACATTCAGCTTGTCTTTGACAACATCGGAAAACCCGGATCGACCGCCGAGGGTCCGACGTCGCAACGCATGGCAGACATCATGAGCGAGACGTTTATCGTTTTCGCCCGGAAAGGCGATCCGAACAACAGGTCGATCCCGGTCTGGAAACCGTACACGATGGCGAATCGAGAAACGATGGTCTTCGACGTGCCGCCCCATCTCGAGAATGATCCGCGCGGCGAGGAACGCAAGATCTTTGAAAAGGTTCCGTACATCCAGGCGGGCACGTGATCAGGCGAGCTTTGAACGGATCAGTTCCACGGAAATTCCGCTGACGCCGATGATCTTGTTTTTTGAGGTCTGTCCGGCGAGGATTTGAACCGAACTGCGCCCGACTCCGAGCAATTTGGCGAGAAATCGCACAAGTTCTTCGTTTGCCGCGCCGTCAACCGGCGGTGACGCGATCCGTATCTTCACCGCGCCGTCGATCTCGCCCGCGATCATCGATCTCGATGCGCGCGGAACGACCCTGACACGAAGCGTCACGCCGCCGTCCCTCTCCTGAATTTCGATCACTGGAAGACAAAAAGCCGCAGCACGAACGACTGCAGGAATCCGATGAAAATGAGCACGATCATCGCCGATATGTCGACCATCCCGATCGGCGGGATCAGGCGCTGAACCGGGCGCATGATCGGGTCCGTGACACGCTGCACGAATCCGAGAAACGTGTTTCGAGTAAACACGAACCACGACGCGATGAACCGGATAAAGATGAAGAGCACGAGAACACTCAGCAGCCCGTAAAGGATGAATCCGATTATCACCTTCACGTTGCCGGCCGCGATCCCGAGCGTGAGACCATCGATAACGAACATGGTGTTCTCGATCACGCTCAGTCCGAAATAGGTAAGCAAACCGGCAACGAAAATCGTAACCAGGGGAGCGAGGCGCGTATCGACCCGGAACGCGGCAAGAAGCCGAGCCGACGGGTAAACGAATCGGTCCGTCCGCTTTTTCAAGTGGTAGGAGAACCGACCGATCTTTCCGAACGGATTCGGATCGCTGTAGTTGAAGATCAGACGCAGTATCATTGACGCAAGAAAGACGAGAAACGCTATCGAAACGACCAGACTGATCCACGGATAGATAAAAAGTCGCAACATATTACCGGTAATACTCCCGTTCGCCGAAAATCGCCGTACCGACGCGGACAATTGTCGCGCCCTCGGCAACCGCGACCTCGAAATCATGGCTCATTCCCATTGACAATTCACCCCCCGGAACGAACTTGTCGCGGATATTGCGAAGCCTCCGAAAGTACGGCCGAACGTCCTCAGGATCTTCAAAATACGGAGGAAGGGTCATGAATCCGGCAAGTTCGAGCCGTCTGCAGCCGCTTACAAATTCGACCAGAGCCGGCAGTTCCTCTTCCCGCGCGCCGTTCTTCGTCGCTTCGCCGCCGAGATCGACCTGGATCAGCACTTTCAACGATTCGCGGACTTCCTCTTCGCAGATCCGCTCAAGTCGCGCGGCCAGTTCGATCGAGTCCAGAGACTGTATCACGTCGAACAGCCGGACCGCTTTACGTGCCTTGTTCGACTGCAGATGTCCAATGAGGTGCCACTCCGCGAATCCGCGACCGAGTTCGGTGATCTTGCCTTCAGCTTCCTGAACCTTGTTCTCGCCAAAAGCGATCAATCCGAGTTCGCGGGCGTCCCGGATCGCCTCCGCCGGATGGGTCTTGCTGACGGCGATCAGCCTCACGGAACCGCGTTCGCGGCCCGCGCTTTCCGCCGCCTTTTCAACCATTTCCCGAACGTTTGCAATGCGCTCGGCGAGCCCCTGAACCATGGCTCAATGATAACAAAAGACCGTTTGAACTTTCACGGCACAAATTGTATATTGGCTTTTACCTTTTCACGCGGACGTGGCGGAACTGGTAGACGCGCAGGTCTCAGAAGCCTGTGAGCTTAAGCTCGTGATGGTTCGATTCCATTCGTCCGCACCAAGAAATCTGTCGGGAATTTGCTGAGCGCGATCCCCGCCGAACGAGGTCGAAGCATGTCTTCGGCTTTTTTGTTTTCGGGATTGCGCGGAACGAAAAAACGGCCCGGGCCAACATGCGGCCCGGGCCATTCAGATCGTCGCCGTCGATCAACCGCCGGCGCTAGGGACGCGAAAAATCGAACTCTTTGTAATCAATGTGCTTGATCAGTTCTCCGCTCTCATACGCGATATCGACGTCGAGTTTCAAAGACCAGTTCCCTTTGCCGATGCGGATCTCATCATACGGAATGAACACCGTGACATCTTCGTAAACTGCCGGATCGTAGCCGGGTTTGATGTCGTAGGAGACCTCGAAATCACCGTCGGCGTTCGAGAATCCGGCGCTCGAGCTTGCCAGAAACTCGTCGCCGGAATCTTTGATCCGAACGATCATTTTCGCGTCGACGCCCTTTAGGCCCGTGACCTCGAAATTGACGTGGACCAGCATTCCGCGGCGCCCGTTGCGGGTCTGGTTGTATTCGATCCAGATCTTGTTCGGGCTTTCCTGCTTCTCGGCGCTGGTATACTGAAATTCCTTGTATGTCAGATGCTGGATCAACCCGCCCGCTTTGTAGATCAGATCGATATCCATGCGCAGTTTCCAGTCACCCGCACTAAGATCGAGTTCGTCGTACGGCATGAATATTGAATAATCGGCGTACTCGGCCGGATCGTATGCCGGTTTCAGTTCACGGTAAACGGCGACCTCTCCCGACGTGCTGTTGAACTTTCCGTTCTTGTCCCTCAATCGATCCCCCGCGGCCGTCTCAAAGTAGATCGCAAGATACGAGTCGAGGCCCTTCATCGCCAGAGCGGTGAATTTCACGTGAATCCGCATGCCCTTCTGACCGGATTCTGTTACATCGTAGTCGACCCAAACATCCTTGAACTCGGCCCCGGGCTTACGGACCTGTCCCGGTTCGCCCGCCGTTTGGGCAAATGCCGTGTTTGCGGCGGAAATCGCGAACATCCCGGCAAAAACGACCGAAAGGAAAGCGCGCAACGCCTTTCCGTACCTATTCAGACAAAACCTTTTCGTGTTCAAGATCAATCCTCCGGATCATATCGGGACCAAAGCGGATCCTACCGCGGTTTCATCCCGAACTCAGCAAGTATTCGTGATCTTTCTGATCACAGCATGAGAACGCTTTCACAAATCCTTTTTGCATTCGGCGGGCCTTAGAATTTAAACTTCCGCAGAATGCAGCTATCGGATTTGATCGAGAAACATCAGGCGACATACGGTATCGAACTGGATCGGCCCGCGCTCGTCGCGATGAATCGATTCTGGGACCTCATCCGGTCGGGCAATGAACTGCTTCATCTCGTCGCACCGTGCTCAGCGGAGGAATTCGCCACGCGCCATGTTCTCGAGTCTCTCACACTTCTCGCGCGATTCCCGAAAAACGCCCGGTTCGCCGATGTCGGAACCGGCGGAGGGCTTCCGGCGATCCCGTGTCTGATCGCCCGTGCCGACCTGCGCGCCTTCCTGATCGAATCGAAGGCAAAGAAATCCGCATTTCTGCAAGAGACACTGAATCTTTGCGGCGTCGCCCAGCGGGCGGTCGTGATCAACCGGCAATTCGAGGAGATCCCGGTTCCCGACGCAGGGTTCGTCACCTGCCGGGCGCTCGACAAATTCTCTGCCAAAGTGTCGCGACTCATAAAATGGGCGAATCGTCGCCCTCTTCTTCTATTCGGCGGCCCGAATATCGCCGAAGCACTTTCGGCCGCCGGTGTGCTCAGCGAATCGCAACTCATGCCGGCTTCCGAACGTCGGTATCTGTTCGTTTGCGAACCGGTCAGGAATCAGCGGATCGTCAACGTGAAATAAAACCTCGCGGTCCTGACGGCGACCTTCGGGTTTTTCCGGACAGTCACCAGATAATCACCCGTTTCGGTTGCCGTTATCGAGTACATCGTGTACGAAGGTTCGTCCGAAGGAACATCAAATCCGTCTCCCATGAACGTGAAATCAAACAGGTTAGGCCCTCCATCTGACCTGACGCTCATGGTGAT
The DNA here is from genome assembly GCA_029557535.1 of Acidobacteriota bacterium. Taxonomy (GTDB): domain Bacteria; phylum Acidobacteriota; class Blastocatellia; order Pyrinomonadales; family Pyrinomonadaceae; genus JAFDVJ01. The sequence goes on along the minus strand of JAKQII010000069.1, from coordinate 21,038 downwards.
CGTTTGACCCTTCTTCGCTCCGAACACCATGTCATATTCCTGATCGCCCGACAGCGTCTCCGAAACGGTTGCCGAGGTTTTGCCTTTCGCAAACGTGATCCGGTTCGGGGCCGCGCTTTGTGCACCGACGTCAAACGTTGTTACGAAAAGGATTATGACGATTGTCGCGACAATACTAGTGAGAGTTCTCATGCGCTGATTCTATACTTTTTTTGTTAGAATTGGAACATGATTTTCAAACGCGTCGGTCCTCCTGCAGCAGATGAGTATTTTTCGTATTACGGCGGTTACGTTTCGCTTGTCGGGAACGGGGATTTGTTGCAAACAATGTACTTACGTCTCACAGAGGCGGAGTCTTTCTACGCTTCGATCGACGCCGCGAAATCGCTTGGACGCTACGCCGCCCATAAGTGGAGCATACGCGAGGTCCTCGGCCACATCATCGACACGGAACGGATCATGTCGTACCGCGCCCTTTCATTCGCCCGCGGCGACCACAACGCGCTTCCGGGCGTGGATCAGGACGATTTCATGCGCAATTCGAACTTCGACGAACGCGACTGGAGCGGGATGATCGCCGAATTTGTTCTGATGCGGCGGGCCAACATTCTGATGTTCGACAACCTTCCCGATGACGCCTGGAACCGGCGCGGGGTCGCCAGCGAACATGAAATAACCGTCCGCGCCCTGGGATATATCGTCGCCGGCCATGAGATCCACCACAGTCGGGTCGTTGCCGATCGATACCTTCGGACATGAGATTCGACGCCATCGTGATCGGTGCCGGAGCTGCCGGATTGTTCTGCGCGATCCGGGCCGGAATGCGCGGGCGACGGGTACTCGTCGTCGAGCACAACACGGAACCCGGGCGAAAGATCCTGATCTCCGGAGGCGGGCGCTGCAATTTCACGAATACGGGAACTTCCTCCGAGAACTTCGTGAGTGAAAATCCGCATTTCGCGAAGTCCGCGCTGGCCGGCTTCACGCCTTCCGACTTCGTCGATCTCGTCCGATTTCACCGGATCGAGTATCACGAAAAGAAGCTCGGGCAGCTCTTTTGCAGCGGATCCGCAAGACACATCCTCGAAATGCTGCTGACGGAATGCTCGCGCGCGGGTGTCGAGATCCGAACCAGGTGTGCGGTCGGCGATGTCGAAAAACGCGGCGACAAGTTCATTGTTTCGAGCAGTTGCGGCGATTTCGAAACCGGGTCGCTGGTTGTCGCGACCGGCGGATTATCGTTTCCAAAAGTCGGGGCGACCGATTTCGGCTACCGCCTCGCTCGACGGTTCGGACTGCGGATCGTCAACACGAGACCCGCGCTGGTTCCCCTTCGCTTCGCCGACAACGAGCCGGCTTATTCGAGTCTGGCCGGGATCGCGATCGATTCCGAAGTTTCGATCGGTAAGACCTCCTTCCGCGAAAACATTCTCTTTACCCATCATGGTCTTTCGGGTCCTGCGATCCTTCAGATCTCGAATTATTGGTCACCCGAGCTCGAAGTTTCGATCGACCTGCTTCCGGGCGCCGATGCCGCAGGGATCCTCGATGCCGCTGCCGACTCGAAACGCTCGGTCGGATCGATCGTTTCCGACCTGCTTCCGAGACGTTTTTTGGAGACCTTCCTGCCGTCGCCGGACCGAGTGGTCTCGCAACTCGGTGAGCGCAGCCGCCGGGAAATCGCCGACCGTCTTCAGGATTGGCGGGTGCATTTCGGAAGAACGGAAGGATTTCACAAGGCAGAGGTAACAACGGGAGGAGTTTCAACCTCGGAGCTCTCATCCAAGACCTTTGAGAGCAAGTCAATACCCGGTCTCTACTTCATCGGCGAGGTCGTCGACGTCACGGGTTGGCTGGGCGGCTACAACTTCCAATGGGCATGGGCGTCAGGCTTCGCCGCCGGCAATTCAATCTGAGCGCATTTCAGCAAAAAGTCCGGAAAAAATTCTTTTCAATAATGTTTTGGATTGTTTATAATGTTTGTGCCCGAATTGTCTGCGATTCGGAGCATCCCCCGTATGCTATCAACAAATCAAACACTCCAAAATCGATACCGTATTGTCGCTCAGCTTGGACAAATAGACTCAGGTCTGGGCTACGAGGCCTTTGACAATACCCTCGGAAAAACAGTTATGCTCAAGGAAACTCTCGGGGCTCACAACTCCCCGGCGTACGTCCTTCCGGCCACCGTCCGGCACCAGTCACTACTTTGTGTGACGGATTCGTTCCACGAGGCCAACCGGCGTTATCTTGTCACCGATCACGTCGACGGCAAGACTCTCGCTGAGATTCTCGAAACGAACAAGAGCGCCTTTCCGCTCAAGGACGTGGCGCTGTGGGCCGACGGTCTTCTCGACGCGCTCAATCACCTGCACTCGCAGGTTCCGGCGGTCATACATTCGAACATCAAACCTGAGAACATCAAGCTCAGCGCCGGCGGCAACGTGAAACTCTTCGTTTTCGGCGCCGACGGCGGAAGCGACGATAGCGACGGCGATGGAATGTCGTTCGACGCGAATGTCCTTGGCTATCTTCCGATCGAGCAGATCTGGCTCGGACTCGATGTCGGCTCGCGCAAGGTGATCCGCAGCGGCTACGACGAGCGTTCGGCCGAGATCCTTGAACAGCCGCTCGACATCCAAAGTGACATCTATTCCATCGGCGCGACTATTTATCATCTCGTCACGGGACGGGTTCCGTCGGACGCGCTGACCCGATCCATCGAATTGCTTGAAGGCAAGGAAGATCCGCTTGTCCCGGCCTCGAAGGCGAATCCGGCGGTCAGTCAGGAACTGTCTGACATTCTGATGCGGGCGATGCAGATCAAACGCGAGGATCGCTACGGGTCGGCGTCGATCATGCGACAGGTTTTGCGTTCGGCGTTCTCGAAACTGCGCGACAACGAAACCAGCGGTCCGGAGCTTCTCGAAGATTTCGGCGAGGACGACGCCGTTCTTGAGATCCCGACGCCCGCTCCGGAGCGTCCCGCGGTCCGGCCGGGAATGCAGTCGGGCGAGTCGAGGCAGCTTGAACTCATCAAACGGCAGTTGCGCGAAGCGGAGGACCGTCGCCGGGAAGCTGAACGACGAGCCGCTGAAGCGGAACAAAGACTTTTGGAACGCGACACCGTCGAGTTCAAACTGGCCGACCTGCCGGTTGAGATCGTCGGAGCGGCGCCTGTCGAAAATGCAAGAACGGAAGTCATTCAACCCGTATACCAGAACCTCGAGCCGGCGATGCCACAGGTTCGCGAAAGATCAGAATTTGAATACGATGACGGCGAAGTCGATGACGCGCCGGGAAAGGTCCGGTCAATGGCGAAGACCGCGGGAATTGCGGCCGTGCTCTTGATTCTCGGTGCGGGCGGATTCGGAATCTGGAAAATGGCCGGCGACAACGGCTCGGGCGAGGTTAAGGTTGTCACGCCGACCGCGACGGTCCATTCCGTTGAATCGAAACCGCTTGAAGAAAGTCCGGTGGTTTCGACCTCGTCAAACAACGAAACACCTGACCCGGCTGTCGAAACGGTCGCCCAACCGGAATCAACTCAGGAAACGCAGTCAAAACCGCGTGCAACCCAGACACCTGCGCAGCAGGCAAAAAAACAGCCGACCCCGACGCCGAAATCGGCGCCGCAACAGAAAAAGGTCACACTCGACGACCTCCTCAAAGACAACTAAAGCGAGGCAACCGACATGAAAAGAACTTTCACCATCAACGCAGTCAGCGTCTCGATCGCAGCCATTATTGTCCTGATCGGCGCGTTGCATTCATTCGCGCAAACACAACTGAGCCTTGTCGATATCGTCACGGCGCTCCGATCAAAAAAAGCGACTGCCGTTGAAAAGAATCAGATCCTCGCCGAAGGAGTTAATCAACGGGGCGTGACCTTCGCACTCAACGGCGAGCTTGAGAAGGAACTCCGCACGGCCGGTGCGAACGATGAGTTGATCTCCGCGATCCGTGCGAAGGGTCCGGCGCCGGAAGCAAAGCCGCAGCCTACCGCGACGCCGGTACCTGTCGCGACACCGAAACCGCCAGACGCCGCGTATTACAAGAACCGCGGGAATGCGAAGTTCGTGATGGCAGAATACGATTCGGCCGTCGCCGATTACACAAAGGCGATTGAGATGAACCCGGCCGACTCGACCATCTATTTCTCGCGCGGAATGGCCTATTTCAACAAAAAGAACTTCATTCCGGCGATCGGTGATTTCGACAAGGTGATCGAACTGGACCCGACCGAGTCGATGGCGTTCTTCAGTCGCGGAGTAGCGCTCGAGAATACCGGCAAATTCGAAAAGGCGCTCGAGGATCTTAAGAAAGCCGTCGAGCTTGACGCGGACAACGAACCCGCGAAGAACGCCCTCGCACGAGTCGAAGCGAAAGTGCCCAAACCGGTACCGACGGCCCCCGCGAAGACGCCGGCAACGGTTGCACAAGTGCAGACCGTGCCCGAAGAAGAGAAGCCGGTCGCCGATCCTGCAGCGACGGCCAATGTGCCGTACGAAGCGGGGTCTCTTCGTGAACAGGCCCTGAAACTCGCGGTCCCGGCGTATCCCGTGTTGGAAAGGCAGAACCGGACGGAAGGGATCGTCACGGTCCAGGTGACGTTGGACGAATCCGGCAAAGTGATGTCGGCAAAGGCGACGAACGGCCCGAAGGGACTGCGGAACGCCAGCGAGGAAGCCGCCAAACGCTCGAAGTTCAAGCCTGTAACAGTCGGCGGAAAACCGGTCAGGGCGACCGGCACCGTGGTTTACAACTTCAAGTTAAGCTAAAGCATTTCGGATTTGGGATTTCGGAATTCGGATTTGGGTCGCGTAGCCTGTCCAAATTGATTTTTTGATTTCCACCAAAATCCGCAATCCCAAACCCCAAATCCGAATTTGTCAGTAGCTGCCTGCAACTATCGTCGATTTGACGCCGCTCGCTTCCTGCGCGATCTTGACTCCGACCGAAGCTCCGATGCGCGTCGCGCCGGCTTCGAACATCTTGCGCGCATCGTCGATTCCCTTCACGCCGCCCGACGCCTTCACGCCGAGCGCATGCCCGACCGATCGCCGCATCAACGCCACGTCGTCGGCCGTTGCGCCGCCTTTCGCGAAACCGGTCGAGGTCTTCACGAAATCCGCTCCCGCGTTCTTCGACGCGAGACAGGCGCGGACCTTTTCGTCGTCGGTCAGGAGCGCCGTCTCGATGATCACCTTGCAGAGAACTCCGTTCTCATGCGCCGCCTGGACGACCGCCCGGATATCGTCCTCGACGAGACAATCGTCGCCCGATTTCAAAGCGCCGATATTGATCACCATGTCGACCTCGCGGGCGCCGTTGAAGATCGCACGCCGCGCCTCGAACGCCTTGACGTCCGGCAACGTCGCGCCGAGCGGGAATCCGATCACGGTGCAAACGGGAATGCTCGATCCGCGCAAAAATTCGGCGGCTTTTTTCACCCACGCCGGATTGACGCACACGGACGCGAACCCGAACTGGATCGCTTCATTGCAGAGCTTTTTGATGTCCGCTTCGGACGCTTCGGGCCTAAGAAGCGTGTGGTCGATCAGCGACGCCCAGTCATGCGCCGTCGCCGTCGATCCGAGAACGATCCCGATGCGCGACGCTCCGGCATCGACGATTCGCTCGACATCGGCGCGGCAAAAGGTCGGGCAATATGCGTCTTCGCCGATCTTCGACAAGACAAGATCGGTGATCTGTTCGACAAGCTTTTCGTAGTCAGTGCTGTTCATTTCCAACTATTCCGCAAAAACTAGAGCAGTCCAAGAGCCGACGCGACCTCGCGTACTGTCGGACGCGGATCGCTCCACAACCAGTTTGGGTCCAACCAAAACCCCGCCAACACGCTCGATCTGAAAGTTCCCGACTGATTGACCGGGATCGGGAAATACTGCCCGTTCTCATCCAATTCAAAGAGTTCAGCGGAGCGATTCTCAGGATCGATCAGCCAGTACTCCTTTATTCCGGATAATCGATACTCCTCCGACTTTTCAACCCGGTCCAGGCGGCGACTTTCTTTCGAAACAATCTCAACGGCAACGTCGGCAGGACCATCCAGATAAAGCTCATTGACGCGCTCAAGATTCTCATTCAGTACGACGAAGATGTCCGGCTCCCGCCCCTTCACGCTTGATCCGATCGAGAGTTTCATCTGAAACGGTTCACCGTAAATTCTTGCCAGTCGGCGCTCGGAAACGTAAAACTCCAAAATCGCCGACAAGAATTGCCGCAGTTCGCTGGGAGATCGTGTAACAGTCATTTCGGTGGGGATTTCGCCGTCGTCATACTCGGCGTATTGGTCCGGAAATCGGCGCAAGAACTCGTCGTAACCGATCTTGTCGACGCGTGGGGATAGTTCGATCTTGGGCTCTGTGGTCAGGCTGTTCATACTTGGCGCCGCACGTGGGAACGTATCAAAACGAATGAATTCTAACACCGTTCATCAGACATTGAAACGGAAGTCGACGACGTCTCCATCGCGCATGACGTACTCTTTGCCTTCGAGCCGGGCGAGCCCTTTTTCGCTGGCCGCTTTGCGCGAGCCGCACGCGACAAGGTCGTCGTACGAGACGATCTCGGCTCGGATGAACCCGCGTTCGATGTCCGAATGGATCTCGCCGGCGGCCTGCGGAGCCTTCGTCCCGACGGGGATCGTCCAGGCGCGGACCTCCTTTTCGCCGGCGGTGAGAAAACTCATCAGTCCGAGCATTTTGTAAGCCGCTTTGATCAGCTTGTCGACGCCGCTTGAGGTCACGCCGAGCTCGGCGAGAAATTCGGCCCTTTCTTCGGGTTCGAGCGCCACGAGTTCCGCTTCGAGCTTGGCGCAGATCAGGACGACCTCGGCATTTTCCTTCGCCGCCTGTTCGCGGACCGCCGCGACATGGCGGTTCGACGACTCGTCCATAAGCGTATCCTCGTCGACGTTCGCGGCGTAGATCGTCGGTTTCGACGAGAGCAGGAACCAGCCCTTGACGACCGCGCGTTCGTCGTCAGACAATCCGGCGGCGCGGACCGGACGCCCTTCTTCAAGTACCGGCTGCAGTTTGTCCATGATCGCGAGGTCGCGCTTGGCGTCCTTGTCGCCCGCTTTCGCGGCCCGCATCGACTTGTCGCGGCGTTTCTCGACAGAAGCCAGATCGGCGAGCGCGAGCTCGATCTGGATCGTTTCGATGTCCCGGACGGGATCGACCGAACCTTCGACATGGATCACGTCGTCGTCCTCGAAGCAACGCACGACCTGAACGATCGCGTCCGTTTCGCGGATGTTCGCCAGAAACTGGTTCCCGAGCCCGGCGCCTTCCGACGCGCCTTTGACGAGCCCGGCGATGTCGACGAACTCGACGGTCGCCGGGACGACCTTTTGCGCCTTGTTGAGCTTTTCAAGGACTCCCAGGCGTTCGTCCGGTACGGCGACGACGCCGACGTTCGGTTCGATCGTCGCAAACGGATAGTTTGCGGCCAGCGCCGCTTCCTGCGCGGTCAGCGCGTTGAAAAGGGTTGACTTTCCGACGTTCGGAAGTCCGACAATTCCGGCTTGAAGCATATGGATACGATCCCAATGAAGGATTCAAAACTGTTATTGTACAAGGTGGGTGGGAAATCCGAAAACGAACCCCTACGGGGATCGACTCCCGACTCCAAACTCGATTCTGATTGGTCGTCGGGCGCTAATTTGCTATAAATGTTGCAATGATTCTGACCTTTGCGATCATCGCACTGATCTCCGTCGCCGGGGCGTCTATCACATACCTTTACGAGAAGGAAGACTCGCTGATGGCGCGCCTCGCCGCCGGGAACGTCATCGGTTCGGCGATCTTGGGAACGGTCGGATTCATCGCGGCGTGCGTCGCCGGGTTATCGGCCGCCACGGTGGTCGTTTCGCTGCTGATAACTCTCGCGCCGCTCGCGATCCTGTTCGTCAACAAGTCGATCCGCAAGGAATTCCGCCACGATGTGGCGAAGGCGAAAGGCAAAACGCAGGGCACGAACCTCAAGAAGACGATCCGTTTCTTCTACCACGCGTTCATTCTTCTGTTGCTTTGGTTCTTCTTTGAACGCGCGATGATCGAAACCGATCAGGGTATTTTCACGGGCGCATCTCAGAACCTCGGCGACCTTCCGTTTCATTTGGGCGCGATCTACTCGTTCAGCGACGGCAACAACTTTCCGCCGTCAAATCCGTCGTTCGCGGGGGCGAAATTCACGTATCCGTTCCTCGCCGATCTGATAACGGCCGAATTCGTCAAACTCGGGATCGGTGTTCGACAAGCAATGCTCGTGCAGAACGTCCTGCTTGGCTTTTCACTTTTCGTACTCCTCGAGAAATTCGTCATCCGGATCACCGGCGTTCTCAAGACCGGCAAGATCGCGGTGCTGATTCTCCTGTTCAGCGGCGGACTCGGCTTTGTCTGGTTCGCACATGACTATTGGACCGGTTCGAAAGGATTCTTCGAGTTGTTGTGGAATCTTGAACGCGACTACACGATCGGCGAAAAATTCCGCTGGGGAAACTCGCTCGTCGTGCTCTTCATCACCCAGCGCAGCCTGCTTTTCGGAATGCCGCTGACGCTGATCGCGCTGACGAAACTGTGGGACGTTTTCGTCAGCGAGCGAAGCGCGGAACCGATCCACTCGACGGCAGGCAAACAGGCTGATAAGACGGTTGCGCCTTTTTCCCTTTTTCACTTTTCCCCTTTTTCCCGTTTTCACTTTTCCCCATTTCCCCTTTTCCCCTTTTTCCCTTTTCCCCTTTTTCTGGTCGGCCTTCTCGCCGGAACATTGCCGCTGATCCACGTCCACAGCCTCGCGGTGCTGTTCGTCGTCTGTGCGTTCCTGTTCTTCTTCAGGCTCGACAAATGGCGTGACTGGATCGCATTCGGCGTCGGCGTGGTGATCGTCGCCGCACCCGAACTCGCGTGGTCGCTGACGGGCAGCGCGAGCAATCTCAAAGAATTCATCGGCTGGCATTTCGGTTGGGATCTGCGCAACGACAATTTTCTGTTCTTCTGGCTGAAAAACCTCGGGATCTTCATTCCGCTCCTCGCAGCCGGGCTGTTTCTGATCAGCCGCGGCGATGAAACCCATCCGGACGCGCGGAGAAAGACGCAGGCGCTGCTGTTTTTCATTCCGTTCGCGTTCCTTTTTCTTGTCTCAAACACCGTCAAGCTCGCACCGTGGGAGTGGGACAACATCAAGGTACTGATTTATTGGTACGTTGGCTCACTTCCGTTCGTCGCACTGACGATCGCGTGGGCCTGGGATCGTCAAGGCGCGTTTCGCGCCGCGGCATTGGCGGCATTTCTGTTGGTGACGCTTTCGGGAATGCTCGACGTCTGGCGGACGGTCTCGGCGCAGATCAGCTACAGCGTCTTCAGCCACGATTCGGTGCGGATCGCCGAGCAGATCCGGGCGAAGACCGCGCCGAACGCGATGTTCTTGAACGCGCCGACGTACAATTCGGCCGTCGTCCTGACGGGACGTCGTTCATTGATGCGGTATTCGGGACATCTCAGTTCGTACGGGATCGACTATGCGCCGCGGGAGGCCGATGTAAAACGGATCTACACCGGATCGCCGAACTACCTGTCGTTGCTTGAGAAATACTCAGTCGATTACGTCATCATCTCGCCCGAGGAAACGGCCAATCTTTCTGTTCGCAGGGAAGCGTTCGACCGCTTTCCAACGATTGCCGAAATTGGCGATTACCGTGTCGTAAAAGTAAAATAACCGCGCGGCGTCCGCCCGGAAACAAACCATGGGAAACGAGGAAATCGAAATTGCAGAGCCGGCGATCGATGAAGCCGGAAAGCCGGAACGCGACAATGTTTGGGTCGCAAGTTGCGCCCTGGTTGCCGCGATCGCGGCCTTCCTTCGCTTTTTCTGGCTCGAGCTGAAACCGCTGCACCACGACGAAGGCGTCAACGGTTATTTCTTGACGACGCTGTTTCGCAAAGGCGAGTACCATTACGATCCGGCGAATTATCACGGGCCTGATCTCTATTACCTCTCGCTTACGTTCTCGAAGCTTTTCGGACTAAACACGTGGAGCGTCCGTGCGAGCGTTGCTCTGTTCGGGGTCCTGACCGTCGTGCTGGTCTTCGCGCTGAAGCGCTACATCGGCAAGACCGGGACATTGTTCGCCGCGCTGTTCCTTGCGCTCTCACCCGGAATGGTGTTCATTTCGCGGTATTTCATTCACGAGATCCTCTTTGTTTTCTTCAGTTTGGCGATCGTCGTCTCGATGGTTTATTTCCTTGACCGGCGCAAGGCCGGCGTTTTCGCGATCGCGAGTATCGTTCTCCTGCTGATCATCTGTTTCCTGCCTTCGACACTGAACATCGCCTCGATGATCGGAAAGAGCGCGCCATCCCTGCTTTGGCCGGCGAGGATTCTGTTCGCCGTCGTCGAACTGGCGCTCGTCGGATTCGTGACCAGAATGCTCTTGGCATGGAACGACGGACAGCCTATCTACCTTTTGCTCGCGTCAGCGTCGATGATCCTGCTTTTCGCGACAAAGGAAACGGCTTTCATCACGATCGGCACGATGGTCATCGCGGTTTGCTGCGTCTGGGGTTGGCAGAAGTTGGCCGGCAGCGAGATGTTCGGGAATTCGAAATTCGGGATCTGCACGGGCGCGACCGTGGTCGTGACGCTCGCCGCGCTTGCGATGTCGGGACAGATCAAGGAAGGCGTGTCGAGACTCTACGATGAGTTCATCCCGCTCAAACAAGCTACCCAGACGGCCGTGTTTTACGGGATCGTGGTGCTGGTCCTGACGGCGGTCGCGGCCTGGGTGATGTATCTCGTCGAGATTCGGCGCGGAGAGAATTCTTCGGAGCTGGACGAACCTGATTCGCTGACGCTCGGACGTCTTGAGGAGCGTCTCCAAGCATCGAGTTTCGTTGAGATCGTGATCGTGAAATCTGGCATCATGGCCATCGCGGTTTTCGTGATCTGGGCGTTCGTGCGAATCGGCGTCGCGATGATCATGTCGTACGGCGAACGCGGCGACGCGATGATCGGGTGGCGCAAACTGGACTTCGAGAACTTCGACTTCGTGATCCTCGCGTTCGGCGTGTTTCTGGCGGCGGTCGCAACCGTCGCTTATCTGGTGAAACGACCCGCCAAGTTATCGGCCGACCTGATCCTGATGATCGCGGCGAGCATCGTCATGTTCTTCTACCTCGGAGCTCTGTTCTTCTCCTCGTTTTTCACCTATCCCGAGGGGCTTCAGGGAGCGTTCAAGGCGTACGCGATCTGGACGAAAACGGGAAATACGGATCACACGCAGAACGGTTTTCTGGCATACGTGAAGTGGGGCATGAAACTCGAATCGCCGATAATGATCATATCGGCGCTTGGGCTGCTGATCGCGCTCGTCCGGACGCGCCACCGTTTCGGGCTGTTCACGGGGCTTTGGGCTTTCGGCCTATTCGCCGCATACACGATCATTCCGTACAAGACGCCGTGGCTCGCGCTTTCGTTCCTGCTGCCGATGGCGATCGGCGCCGGTTACGCGCTCAACGAAATGCTGGCGTCAAGAGTCGCATCGATCCGCGTCGCGGGAATGATCGCCGCGGCTCTGGGAAGTTCGATCCTCGCCTATCAAACCTACGACATCAATTTTGTCCGATACGACGACGATTCAATGCCGTACATTTATGCGCACACCAAGCGCGGTTTCCTCGAACTGATCGATCAGGTAAACCGATATGCGGAGAAGAGCGGCAAAGGCAAGGAAGCGGCGATCGAGATCGTCACAACGGACTATTGGCCGATGCCCTGGTATCTCAACGACTACGAACACGCGAACTTCCACGGAAAGATCGTTGACGCCAACGCCTCGGAGATGATCATTGCGAAGATGGTCGATCAGGAATCGGATGTAATTGAGAAATACGCGCCGCGGTACAAATTCGTCGGAACGTATCCGTTGCGTCCCGGCGTCGACCTCATGCTGCTTGTCAGAAATGATATTGCGGATCCGGAAGCGCAGGATCTGTATTCGGCGTTCGGCGCTCCGGCATTGCCCGAAGAAGTCGAGGAGGAGCCGCCGGCGATCAAGAAACTGAACTAATCTTTGCCAGCCGCCTGCAAACGATATTGAACAACATAGACCGCGCATTTCTGCGCGGTCATGTTCGGGCTTTGGTTCAAATACTCTCTGAAAATGCTAGTCGTTGACCCGTTCAAAGCCGGTGAACGAGATCAGGTAAACGTACGGAGTTCCGGGAGGTAGTCGGCTCGGTTCGCGGAATGATTCCTCAAACGTCCAGTCACGGGTCGGAGGGGTGTAAACGGTATTGCAACACTTATGCCGAGCGTTGCTGTTGAAGGCATTGAACAAATTAATGAACGATCCCGCGTAGTTCAGGCGTTTGCTCGACCAGGTTTCGAGAAACCGAGGGAAGTTGATCAAGCCTCCGTTCTGATTGCCCGTCAGACCAGCACTCGGCGAGTAGCCGGTGATCGGATCGCCGGCGAGCATGGCAAATCGGACGACTGTGTTCGAGGCGACGCGACTGCCGGGAGCATTCGGATACGCGAAGCTTTCGCCGTCGTTCCAGGATCCCGAGAGAATCGTCACGAGATCGGAGACGACCGACGCGGGAATGTGAAGCGACGTGTTGTACGGATAATAACGATCCGAGGTCGATACATTCGTTCCGCCCGCTACGGTAACGGACGTCGCGTTGTAATTTCCCCAAACGTAGACCGGGTTCTCCGATGCGAGTGTGAAGCCGCGGGTGTTCCCGGCGACAGCCGAATCGTAGACCCCCGGAAGCGTAGCGGCATTGATGAGGCGAACCGCACGCCGATAGAACGAGTGATCCGCCACGGCGGCCTGACTCGCGTAAACCTGCGAGTCCGCATTTGGGGCCTCGTTCGAGTAATCCGTCACGATCCGACCGTCATTGTCAATGTCTTCCTCGATGAGGGAATTGTCATCCGGATTAACATCTTCCATGTCATAACGCCCGTCGAAATTATTGTCACCCCTCCGGTCCGAAACATACACAACCCAACCGCGGTTCTGCGGAATGTTCGTACTTCGAAGGCTTTGGTTTCCATGACTCGCGGCCCAGCGTGTGCCGGTCGGCAGTTTGCCGTCCCACGCGCCCGCCAGAAAACTTCGGAAGTTCGCAACATCAATATCAATGACGCTCATCACGCCGTTCTTGTATACGCGACCGGTGCTCAATCCGGAGGTGCTGTCCGCGCGATTTCCTTCGCGCGTGTCGTGAAGTTGAATGGGAAACGGGACGATAACATAACGGTTCGCCTGCGCAGTACCGTTGATCGACGCAATCTTGTAATGAGCGGATTCGTCCGTGGACGTCGATGAAGTACCCGAGTTATTCATTGACGCCGTAAACGAATCATCCGCGGTGCAGTTAGTTCCCGTGCACTGTGTTGCCGGATTGGTAACCGTTGTTTTGACGCTTTTGTAACGTGTAACGAGATTCAGCGATTTTGAGTTCACCGTGAAACTCGTCGCGTACGCCGGGGAACTGGCGGGTATCGCGGGCCCTGGTACGACGAATCGCTGGACCTTGATGATCGAACGTGCATCGGTCGCCGTCGTGTACCCGTTGACCAACAGGCTCGAGGTCGAGCTTGTCACAACCGGCTCGGTGACGCCGAGACTCAGAATATCTTCCGTGACGTCCTCTGTGATGGGACGCTCGTTGTCGTAGTCGAACGTGACGAGCTCAACCTTTATCCAGACCTCGCGTCCATTGACCGCGAGCCGATTCCCGTTCACCGGCGTGGCTTGATAGCCGTCGGTCATCACGCGTGGCTGATATCCGAGCGAAGACCCGAAGGGTCCGTCAAGACGAACACCACAATCCGTCGTGATCGGAACGCCGGCGCATTGGGGCAAGCGGTCGCGTGAATCCGCGAGACTGATCCTGATTCCTTCTTTGTTGGCATATCGCTCACGCGAGAGAATTCCCTGCTCGTCCCGGCCCGATGTGACGGCCGTGACGCTGCCGCCGACGTTTTCCATGTCGCCGATGTTTTTTCCGCGCCGGATCATTTCGATCAGGGGCGCCGGAAGGCGGTCAAGTGGAAGCGTCAACTGCTTTGCATTCGTCACAACATTCCCTTCAAAGCTCTTCGAAAAGGTCGGCCAGTTCGTGTTCTTGACACACCGGGGATACGGGAAATTGCGGCCGGTGTTGTCCCTTAGGATCCCGCCCGACCCTTGGGCGCAGGTTACGCTTCCCCGGTTATTAGGAAGTTGGGTATCAACATTGAGCGTGTTCTGGGCATAGACCGCGGCGCTCTTTTCCGACGAGGTCTGTGACGCCCCGTTCTTCCAAATGTCGCGAATCAACTCGCCGCCGATCGTGATCTTCGACTTGAATCGAATGTCATTGCCGTTCGAATGGACGAAGAAGTTTCCGTTAGTGTGAACCCGGCCGTTCATCAGGAACGTCGGCGGGTTGGTTACCTCAAGGTCATCCTGATAGAACGCGCCGAACTGAAAGATCGGAATGCGGTCGTTGAAAAACCGCCGGCGAACCTGAGTTTCGACGCCGGTCGCTATGTTCTTTGCCGTGACGTCGATCTGCCACTCATCGCGCAGGCTGATGAGACCTTGATACTGGCCTTTCGTTTGGGTGACAACTTGGGCGTCGCGCAGCTGGGTAAGCCGCTTGGTGAACGCGTAACCCTGATCCGAGAAGTAGGGAACCGGCTTGTTTTGAATGTTCGAAATATCCTGCGTGGTCGGAATCAGCCTGTTTTCCACGACGGTCGCGAAGTCGCGTGTCGCGTCCTCAAGGGCGGCTTCGGCGGCGTTGAAAACATGACTTTCCGCGGTGTCGTTGGACGTTATCTGGGTCTCGGCAACCGTGCGGGTCAGCGCTACGGCCGCAAGTCCGAGCAAAAGAGCCATCACCATCAAGGTAATGGCAAGGCTCACGCCGCGTTCGCTCTGACGACCGACGAGCTGCTTTCGACGATTCGCAATCGGTTGTTCGTACTTAGCTTGATTCATAACGTAAATTCTTCGTACTGATGAACTCGTTTAGAGAAACAGGACTTCTTGCAACGCTTGATGACGCCGTCGGGTCACCTGCGATCGTGATCGTCACCTGAATCTGGACCACGGAGTTCATTTTGATCTGATTCTCCCGACCGCTGTTATCGAGCGCAGGATCGTCCACGGTGGTTCCGTCCTCCATGAAATAGCGAATCTGGAAACCGCTGACGTTGTAAACCAATTCGCGCGTTTCGATTTGTTCCGAAGCCGAACTTCCGGGCTTGTTCCCGTACGTCTTTCTTACCAAGACGCCTTCCGGCGTCACGCCGTAACTGACGATGTTCACGCGTTTGATGGTGCCGCCGCCGGTCGACGACATCAGCATGCTGAGGGCTTCTCCGGTCCCGTTGGCCGCCTGGTTAAGGCCGAGCGGATCGGCCGAACCGGGAGCGAGAAGGATCGACGATGTGTTCGGTACCGAAGTTGCCGTTCCGATCACTTGCGTTGTACCCGATGAGGATTCGAATAGGTACACGTCGTATTGTCTGCAATTCGCCGTGCCGCCTGAGGCCGTATTGATCCGAACCGAAGATCCGCTCGCGGTCGCCGACGTATAATTGACCAGCAGCCCGTTGTTAAATGACAGGTCGCGAGAAACAAACGCAACTTCATCCGTCATCTCGGTGAAGTTCCGATTGTTTGTGTTGATCTCGTTACCGGCCATGATCGCGGTCATCAGATCCCGCTCGGTATCAACGTCGTACTTCATCGCGAAAAGGCCCCGAGCGAAATCATCGGGAGCATTTCCACCCGTGCGATGATAGCCAAGTCCCGCATTAATCGCGTCACGCCGAAGATATTCGAGGGCAATGCGGCCGCTGCGAATCTGGTCAAGGCGTGAATTGACAACGCTGCGTTGAACCGTTGCCAACTGAGCCGCGGCGAAAACCGCTCCGATCGCGATCAGGAACACGGTCATCGAGATCAGGAGTTCGACCAATGTGAACCCCCCTGAATTGCTCAGCCATTTGGCATTTCTCGTTCGCATAATCAACTTACTGGGAGTTTGGCAATAATCGTCGATTGAGTCTCTTCGCGAGCGATCCGCCCGACAAAATATCGGACCTTAACCTCGATGTGGCGTTTTCTAACTGCGCCGTTTTCGACGATGTCGGTCACTAAGATCTTTCTTTCGATACCAGGAACAACCGGGCTGCTGTTTGTCGTACCGTTGACCACACACGATGCAATCGCGTCACAGGCGTCATCGGCGGTTCCGAAAATTCCATCGTCTCCCGGACTCTGGCGGACCGGTCGCCATTCGGTCATGAAAACTCCGCCGTTGTTTCCGATGGAATTCTGAAGTGCGTTCCAGTTGTAAGTGCCGCCCGAATCACCGGCGTCAAAAGCCAAGAGGTCCCGAACGGAGAAAACTGTCTCCATCGTCGATCGCACGACTTCTTTGGAGACCGTTCGTTTCTCCGACTCTTGCACCGAAAACACGGCATAGGTCATGGCCGACAATGTCGCCATGATGCCGATAAGAAGGATCACTAGAGCAATAATCGTTTCAATCAGGGAGAAACCTTGTTCAGACTCATTGATTTTCATCGATCTTCCTACTTCTTCCAGACTAGGCAACGGTTGTATGAATCAAATTTGCACGAGAAAAGCGAAGTGTCTCCAGTTGTCCCGAGCACGGTCACCGCGCGGATGTCGGTGGGCGAAGATTGGCCTTCCCGAGAGGCGAACAAATAGATCGTCGCACCGGAAACGATACTGTTCGTTCCAATTCCGTCGGTGCCTTCATCAACGACCTGTCCGTTGCGCCGGAAACGCATCGTTATCTTCTGGTCGCCGCTCGTCAATGGGTATGCGGACGAGCGGAACTGTGCCTGCGGCACCGGGGACGTCATTGTCGGTCCATCTGTAACATTATCCGGTTTGACGGCCACCGTGACGCCTCCGACGAGCGGTTCGCTCTTGACGATCAGGTCGTCATTCGAAGTGTCGGCCGAATTCTCGTTGATCAATAGAAGCCGGTTGCGGGTCTTGTTGATCTCTACACGATAGGTCGTTCGTTGGTTAAGCGCCTTCTGTCGCGCCTCGTCGCAAAGGTCAATTATCTTCCGCGCCTGATTATCGGTATCATATTTCCATAAGTTAGCAGCCGCGAAAACGGCCATTGCGGCAAGCACGCCCACGACCACTAGCACGACCAGCAACTCGATTATCGAAAACCCGTAATTGTTGCGCATAATTGAAGTAGCCGAACATAAAGGCCACATAAGATTATGCACACGTAGTGTTGTATCGTGTCAAGCCTTTTTTAACCTTGTTGAACACGACATGACACAACAAAGACCGAATCGAAAAATCGATTCGGTCGGGTGTCGATCAGATTGAGGGGGGCCTAATCAAAGCATCTTTCCGGTACATTCTCCATCGTATTTTTGATCAGCATATCAACGACGGCGTTGAAGTCGTGACCGCTTTCCTCGTAGACCTTCAGTTGTTCGTCGGCGGACGTGCCGCGTTCGAGGATCGTGTGGACATGCTCGATCTCCTTTCGAGAATCAAGCTCGTCGACAACGTCGTCGACGAAATCGAGAAGCTCCCGGATCAGATCCTTGACCGGCACTTCCTTTTGCTTTCCGAGGTCGAGCAGTTTTCCATCGAGACCGTAACGGATCGCGCGCCACTTGTTCTCCTGGATCAGCCGCCGATGGTAAAGGCGGAATCCCAGATTCTTGTCGATCAGGACGGTCAGCTTCGCGCAGATCGCCTGAAAGAGCGCGGCAACCGCGATCGTATCGTCGACCCGCGTCGGGATGTCGCAGATCCGGAACTCGAGCGTCGGGAACTTCGAATGCGGCCGCACGTCCCACCAGATCTTTGTTCCGTCCTGGATGCAGTTCATCTTGATCAGCAGATCGACGTAGCTCTGGAACTGCTGGAACGACTCGAAATGATCGGGAATGTCAGTTCGCGGAAACTTCTTGAAGACCTCCGAACGATACGATTTGAGCCCCGTGTTGAATCCCAACCAGAACGGGGACGATGTCGTCATCGCCAGAACGTGCGGCAGAAAATACCGCGCGGCGTTCATGATATGGATGCGCCGGTCCAGATCGCGGATCCCGACGTGCACGTGAACACCGAAGATGAGCAGGCTGCGCGCCACCATTTGAAGTTCGTCAACCAGCAACTTGTACCGATCCGCCTCAAAGATCTCCTGCTCAGACCACTTCGAGAACGGATGCGTCGACGCCGCGACGATCTCCAGTTTTTTGCGCCGCGCGAGCGACGAAATGATGCACCGCAGCTTCGAGATGTCCTCGCGCGCTTCCTGAATGTTCGCGCAGACGCCGGTCCCGACCTCGATCATCGACTGGATCATCTCCGGCTTGATCTTCTCGCCGAGCAATAGCTTGCCTTCGTCGAGGATCTCGGATACGTGCGATTTTAGTTCGCGGGTCACCGGATCGACGATCTGGAATTCTTCTTCAATCCCGAGAGTGAATTGATCGAACATACGATTCTCCTAAAATTGGCAGCCGACGGCTGCGGCCGGCCGTCTATTCAAGCTCAAGCCCTTCTTTCAGGACCGCTTCAGTTTCATCGTTGAGGTTGTGGAACCGTACACCGACACCGTGTCCCGGATCGGTATAAACGACGACGCCGCTGATCGCGAGTTCGCGTCCCGAGACGATCATGCGCATGAAGATCAGCGTCCCGGCATCGAGTTTCGCGTTTGTGGTCATGTACAGACCGCCGATTCCGATGTCGCGGGTGTTGGCGATGCCCGTCGCGTCCCCGCCATTGAACTGGACATCGACGATCAGCTTCTTTCGATCGAACGAGCGCCTCTCAGATGGCGAAAGCGCTCCTGAAAAGTCTTTTTCACTCATATATTAAGGCAAAAGGCTCGGTCAGTTGGATTCTGAACGGAATCGCGTGAAAACGCAAATCTTTTTCAAATCCCTTGTCTCACACCTTGCTCATATCCTTCGCCAGCTTCAAGAACACTTTCGCGGCATGCGAAAGCACCGAGTTCTTACGGTACACGATGTTGAGCTTTCGTTCGAGTTTCATCTCCTGGACCGATAAGGCTTTAAGTTCGCCGTTCGCCAACTCGTTCTGTGCCGTCAATTTCGGAACCAGGGCGACGCCCGCACCTGTCTCGACAAGCCGTTTGATCGCCTCGAGCGACGGCAATTCGACTGAAATATTGAGTCTCGTCTTGTGTTTCTCGAACGTTTCGATCACCTTCGCGCGATACGGCGAGACCGCGTTGTGCGCGATGAACGTCTCGACGCCCAATTCCCTGACCGACACGCTCGGTCGCGACGCGAGCGGATGCGTCGGAGCGACGATCAGCGCGAGTTCGTCGGTCATCACCGGGACGGCGATCACGGAATTATCATGCGGCTTGAACGAGACGACGCCCAGCTCGACCTCGCGGGCGGTGATCTCTTTCGGGATGCGGCTCGCAACGCCGCGCCGGACCTCGATCTTGATCAACGGATAAAGCTTTCTGAATTCCCTGATGACCGGAAGCAAATAAAAGACCGTATGTTCGTTCGCGCTGATCGTGACCTTGCCGTGGTGCAGGTCGCGCATTTCCTTGATCGCGTTCTGGGCCGATTGCCGGAGGTTCAGCATTTGCTTGGCGTAGTCAAGCAGAATCTCGCCGCCCAGGGTCAGCGTGCCGTCCTTCGACGATCGATCGAAAAGCTTTTCGCCGATCTCATGCTCAAGCCGCCGGATCGCCTGACTGACCGCCGGCTGCGTCCGGTTCAGAACTTCGGCAGCGCGTGAAAAGCTCTTCTCTTGAGCGACGGCGACCAAAACTTCGAGCTGATTGATATCCATTGAACCTCCGCGGCGAATTCGGCTAAATCACTGAGAATGATATTGTTACTCAAATTTATCAAATTGAGTTCAACATAAGCAAACGTTTTACGGTTATGACCGCATAAAACCCGCGTGCGCGACCGCAACAACATCACAATTGATTATGAAAAAATGAACAAGATAAGCTTGACTTTTATCGGCCCGGTTCGTTAGCATCTTGCAACGAAACGCTTGGAAACGAATTATGCAAATCGTATGAGGATCGGAGACAACCTATGATGAAACCCGAGAAGATCGACATTTTTGACACGACATTGCGTGACGGCGAACAGTCGCCGGGATGTTCCATGAACCTGGACGAAAAGATCCGGATGGCCCGCCAGTTGGAATCGCTTGGCGTCGACATCATCGAAGCCGGCTTTCCGATCGCGTCGGATGGCGACTTTCACGCGGTCCGTGCGGTTTCCGCCGAGTGCCGCGACGCGCAGGTCGCCGCGCTTTGCCGGACAACCGAGATGGATATCGCACGCGCCGCGCAGGCGCTCGAAAAAGCGCGCCGTCCGCGGATCCACACTTTCGTCGCCACTTCCGACATTCATCTTGAATACAAACTTCGGAAGAGCCGCGAGGAAGTCCTCGAGATGACGCGAAACGCAGTGCGGTTGGCACGAACCTACGTCGATAAGGTCGAATTCTCCGCCGAAGACGCGACGCGCAGCGAGCCCGATTATGTTTGCGAAGTCTTCCGCGTCGCCGTCGAGGAAGGCGCGACGGTCCTTAACGTTCCGGACACGGTCGGCTACACGATGCCGAACGAGTACGCGAGTCTGATCAAAAAGGTCAAGGAAGAGGTCGTCGGCGAGCGCGATGTCGTGATTTCGGTCCATTGTCACAACGATCTCGGACTCGCGGTCGCGAACAGCCTGTCGGCGGTCGTCGCAGGCGCCCGCCAGGTCGAATGCACGATCAACGGGATCGGCGAACGCGCGGGAAATGCTTCGCTCGAAGAGGTCGTCATGGCCTGTGTCGTCCGTGCGGACCGCATGCCGTTCTTCATGAACATCGACACGACGCAGCTTTATCCGACGAGCCAGATGCTTTCGGAGATCATCAGTTTCGGTGTGCAGCCGAACAAGGCGATCGTCGGCCGCAACGCCTTCGCGCACGAGGGCGG
>JAKQII010000403.1 GCA_029557535.1 Acidobacteriota bacterium | reverse complement strand
TTTCTTCGTTTCCGGCGACTTTGACGGCGACCAGAAATCCGACATCGCGGTCTGGCGTCCGATCGGCACCGGCCAGCCTTCGGGCAATGCTTTCTTCTACGTCCTGAACAGTTCGAACGGGACGGTGGTGATCGAGGACTTCGGCCAGACGGGCGACGATCCGACGGTCGTCGGCGACTACAACGGCGATGGCAAGACGGATTTCGCCGTTTACCGCGGCGGTGCGGCGTCGGGCGACCAGAGCACCTGGTTCTTCCGGACAACGCCGGGCGGCCCGATCAATTATCAACCGTGGGGCTCGAACGGCGACTTCCCGGCACCGGGCGATTATGACGGCGACGGCAAGAATGACTTCGTCGTCCAGCGCAACAACGGTGGTGGCCAAGCGGCGTTCTGGATGAAGCAGACTACCGCCGGAAACGACATCGTCGTCTTCGGCACGCCGTCGGACCTCATCGTTCCGGGCGACTACGACGGTGACGGCAAAACCGACATCGCGGTCCGCCGATCAATCGGTGGCGCCATCAACTGGTTCGTGAGACCGAGTTCGACGGGTGTCGTATCCGCGGCGCCGTTTGCTCTCTTCGGAGTGCCGGGGACCGACTTCCCGTCGCAGGGCGACTACGACGGCGACGGCAAAACTGACGTTGCTGTCTGGCGCAATACCGGCGAATTCTGGTTCCTCGGTTCGACGAGCGGCGCTGTCGGTGTTCCGTTCGGATCGAGCGGCGACTATCCGGTGGCCAACTTCAATACTCACTGATCTTAATTGATCGACGGAAAACCCGCGATTTCCTTGGGGAAGTCGCGGGCTTTTTTGTTGGGTCGGATTTGGTTTCTAGACGATTTTTAATTCTCTCAGACAGAGCGAGATTCGCTCGAACGTGTGTTCGATGTCATTGTCGAGCCCGACCGAGAATCTCACCAAGCCTTCGCTCAATCCCATTGCGTCGCGCTCTTCCTTCGGAATCTCAGAAGACGTGCTGTGTCCCGGAGGCGAAAACAGCGTCTTGAAGTAGCCGAGACTCACGGCGAGATATCCCACTTTCTCCTGCTGCATTCGCGTCATCAGTTGGTTCGCGAGCGTCAGATCGCCGATGTCGAGCGCCATCATGCCGCCGTAACCGTAACCTTCGTTCATCAGCGAACGCAGAAGTTCGTGCTGGGGATGTTCGGGCAGTCCGGGATAGTGGATCCGAAGCCCCATCTCCTTGAACCTTTCGGCAAGAAACAGCGCGTTCGCACTGTGCTGGCGCATTCTCAGATGGAGTGAATGCAGATTCTTGAGAATGCTGGCCGCGCGGGTCGCGTCGAGCACTCCGCCGAGCAACATCGCCGTTCCTGAATTGATGTCGGTCAATTTATGAACGAAGTCGTCTGACGCGCAGACCGCTCCGGCGACGCAGTCGCTCGTGCCATTGATGAACTTGGTCATCGAATGAACGACGATGTCGGCGCCAAGCCGGATCGGCGAGACGATCAGCGGGCTGAAGGTATTGTCGACGACAAGCTTGAGCCGGTTTACTTTGGCGATCGACGCCAGACGCGGAATATCTGCGATCTCAAGCAGCGGGTTGCTGACCGACTCGCAATAGATCGCTTTCGTCCGGTCGTTGATCTTCGAAGCGACTTCGTCGAGATTACGGATATCGACGAAATGAACTTTGATCCCAAAACGCGGGAGCAAGTTCTTGAAAAGGGCGTATGTCCCGCCGTAAATCGTGTGGGCGGCGACTATCTCGTCGCCGGCGTCGCAGATCTGGAGCAGCGTCGAACTGATCGCAGCCATTCCCGACGCGGCGACCTGCGCCGACTCACTGTCTTCCATGCGGGCCAATGCATTCGCCAGGAACTTGTTCGTCGGATTCCAATGACGCGAGTACAAGAAGCATCCCTCGATCTCATGTTCGAACAATTCCTCCATGCGCTCGGGCGTCATGAATGTAAACGTCGAGGAGTCGGTAATCGACGGGTTCACGTCGCCGAATTCACCGAAGACGAGATAATCCTGGATTCTGCTGCTGGGGTCAAACATTTACTTTACCTCCGAGATTTCCGGGGCCTGCGTTTGCGTTTTCGGCCCCAACTTCAATTCTCGTCCCGATTCGAATAGGCATCCGTGACGGTAATCACCGGGCACGCCGCTTTTTCGATCACATCGGCGATCGGTCCGGCCACCGACTGGTCGCGGAACAATCCGTGACGGATTCCGATCACGACCAGGTCGGCCTTTTCGGATGCCGTGACAAGTTCCGCAAGGAGCTCGCCCTTGGCGGCCTGTTTGCTGAATCTGCAATTGACGTTCGCCGAGATATTTTCGGGAATCTGGCCGCCGGAGCAGATCACGAGCAATTCGGCGTCGAATTGTCTTGCGGTTTCGACCGCAAAGCGCACCGCCGCACTTGATTCCTCCGATTCGTCGGCAGCGCAGACGATCGTCCCGATCTCCGCGGCCCGGTTGGGATCGACGTGCTTTCCGACGGTGAGAACCGGCGTATCGCTTTCACGCAGTATGGTTTCAGCGACCGATCCGAACCGGAGGCGTTTGAGACCGCCGCGCCCCCGCGTCCCGAGCGCCACAAGCAGCGACTTCGATCGCGCCGATTCCTCCAGAATTCCGGCTGTCGGCGATTCTTCGAGAACGATTGACTCGAAATCCGTTCCGGCCGGCAGGTTCTCGCCGGCGAACGCCGCGATCTGTTCGAGATTCGCGTTCTCGGTCCGCTGCTCTTCGGAAAGCAGTTCGTCGAGCTGCGATTCGGTAAAATACGGCGGAAGGTCCGGCTCGACCGCGTGCAGGATCTTCAGCTTCGCGTCGAGCGCCCGCGCAAAGCGATCCGCAAACCGAAGCGCGACCGACGACTCCGCGCTGAAATCCGTCGGACAAAGAACCGTTTTGGTCTCGGTCCGATCGTCCTTCTCCGGATGCGCTTTGCGCTCGCTCAGGTAAAACAGCACCGGAACCGCCATTCGCGAAAGAAGAAGCGAGGCCACTTCGCCGGCCATGAGCGAGATCGCCAGACCCTGAAAGATCGGGTCCGCGAGCATTACCGCCGATCCGACGATAACCGCCGCCGCGGTCAGCAGCATCGGGCGGAACCGAACGGCACCCGCGTCAACGACCGCATCGACGAGCGACATGCCATGCTTCATCCTCAGTTCGACGAAGTCGACGAGAATGATCGAGTTGCGCACCACGATCCCGGCGCCGGCGATGAATCCGATCATCGACGTCGCGGTAAAGAACGCCCCCATCAGAGCATGCGCCGGCAGAATGCCGACGAGCGAGAACGGGATCGCGGCCATGATCGTCAGCGGCGTCTTGAATGACTGGAACCAGCCGACGACGAGGATGTAGATCAGGACCATCACGACGGCGAACGCCAGCCCGAGATCGCGAAAGACTTCGTAGGTGATATGCCATTCCCCGTCCCACTTCATCGAGTACTTGTCCGTCAGGAACGGCTGCGACGCGACGTAGCGTTCGAGCGCGTAGCCTTCGGGAAGTTTCATCGCCTCGATATCGCTGTTGAGACCGAGGATCGCATAAACCGGACTTTCGACCGATCCGGCGACGTCCGCGGTCACATAAACGACCGGCATGAGATTCTTGTGATAGATGCTCGTGTCCGACTTAACTTCCTTTGCGTCAACAAGTTCGCTGACCGGGACAAGATTTCCGGCGCGACCGACGACCTTTATCTGCTGAAGATCTTCAAGACTGGAACGCTCCGACTTCGGCAGGCGGAGATTGATCGTCGTGTCCTCCTTTTCGGTCGGCACGTGCAGCAGTCCGACGTCCATGCCGTCCAACGAAAGCCGCAGCGTATTCGCTATCTGCTCGGTCGTGACACCGCTTATCGCCGCCTTTTCCTTGTTGATCGAGAGGTTGTACTTCGGCTGATTGTCCTCGACGTACCAGTCGACATCGACGACGCCGTCGGTCTTGTCGAGCAGATCCTTCAATCCGCGCGCGATCTCGATCTGACGGTCGTAACTCGGTCCGTAAACCTCCGCGACGATCGTCTGCAGGACCGGCGGTCCCGGCGGAACCTCGGCGACTTTCACACGCGCGCCGTATCTTTTGGCGATCTTCTGCAGTTCGGGACGCACCCGTTTCGCGATGTCGTGGCTCTGGTCGGAGCGCTCGCCCTTTTCGAGAAGATTGACCTGAATGTCGGCAACGTTCGATCCGCTTCGCAGAAAATAATGACGCACAAGTCCGTTGAAATTGTACGGTGACGCCGTGCCGACGTACATCTGGTAATCGGTCACCTCGGGCACCGTTCCGACGTAAGTCGCGAGTTCGCGCGTGACCGCCGCCGTCTGCTCGAGCGTCGAGCCTTCCGGCATGTCGATGATCACCTGAAACTCGCTCTTGTTGTCGAAGGGCAGCATTTTGACCTTGACGAACTTGAGCGCGACAAGCGACATCGATCCGAGCAGCAGGACGACGACACCCGCAAGGAACGTCCACCGCCAGAGCGGTTTGACGATGATCGACGTCATCACTTTTCGATACAGCCGCGTCGTGAATCCTTCTTTCCCGTGCTCGTGAGCGGCGTCGCGCTTGAGAAGTTTCAGCGCTGCCCACGGCGTGACGACGAACGCGACGAGCATCGAGAAGATCATCGCCGCAGACGCGCCGATCGGGATCGGCCGCATGTACGGTCCCATGAGTCCGCTGACGAACGCCATCGGAAGGATCGCCGCGATCACGGCGAAGGTCGCGAGGATCGTCGGATTGCCGACCTCGTCGACGGCATCGATGGCGACCGCCACAAGCGAGCGGCCTTTGTTTTCCGGCAAACCGTAATGGCGCGTCATGTTCTCGACCACGACGATCGCGTCGTCGACGAGAATCCCGATCGAGAAGATCAGCGCGAAGAGCGTAATTCGGTTGAGCGTGTAGCCGTAGAAATAGAAGACCGTGAGCGTCAACGCGAGCGTCACCGGGATCGCCGTTGCGACGATCCCCGACTCGCGCCAGCCGAGCGCGAGCATGATAAGCGCTGACACCGAAGCGATCGCGATCATCATGTGGAGCAGCAGTTCATTCGACTTTTCGGCCGCGGTTTCACCGTAGTTCCGCGTTGTCGAGACGCGCATGTTCGACGGAATGAAGGTGCCCTTGAGCGAGTCGATCTTTTCGAGCACCTTGTGGGCGATCTCGATCGCGTTCGTGCCCTTCCGTTTCGAGACGGCGATCGTGACCGCCGGTTCGACGCCCTGCACCGGTGTCGTACCTTCAGCGTGCGTTTCACCGGCGCCGTGCCCGAACATCACGTAATCCGCAGGTTCTTCCGGACCGTCGGCTATCGTCGCGACATCGCGCAGATAGACCGGCCGGTCGCCGAAAACTCCGACGACAACGTTGCCGACGTCCTCCGCGTTCCTGAGAAAGTCGCCGGTCTCGACGATCGTTTCCCGGTTCTGGGCTGAAAAAGTCCCCGAGCTCAGCTGTTTGTTTGACTGCTGAAGCATCGGAATCAACGAGGCCGGCGCTATCCCGCGCGACGACATTTTCGCCTCGTCGAGCAGAACGCGAAGCTGGCGCCGCTGACCGCCGATGATCGTGACCTCGGAGACATCGGTGATCTCCTTGATCTGATCGGTGATCTGCGCGGCGACCCGGCGCAGGGTGAAGTGGTCGTAATCCGTACTTGAAAGCGTCAGCGCGAGGATCGGAACATCGTCGATCGAACGCGGCTTGACGAGCGGCGGCGACGCCCCCGGCGGAACGAGGTCGAGATTCGCGAAAAGCTTCTGATTGAGCCGAACGATCGCGTCCTCTTCGTTTTGCCCGACCTTGAACCGCACGATCGCCATCGACATCGAAGGCGACGAAGTCGAATAGATATACTCGACGCCGGGAATCTCCCAAAGGAGCTTTTCCATCGGCTTCGTCACGCGTTCCTCGACCTCTTTGGACGACGCTCCGGGCATTTGAACCATGACGTCGACCATCGGCACGATAATCTGCGGCTCTTCCTCGCGCGGCAACATGATCACCGCGCCGATCCCGAGCAGGATCGAGGCCGCGACGATCAGCGGCGTCAGTTTCGACTTGATGAACGCGCCGGCCAGCTTACCCGCAAAACCGAGGCTTTTCGTTTCCTCTTTCATCCCTCAACCCTCAAACGTTCGCAGGCTATCGGACCTTAGCGCCGTCGCTGACGCGCGAAGCTTCAGCCGAAACATATTCGTCGCCTTCCGAAAGTCCCGAGAGAATTTCGACCAACCCATCCGAAGTCTTTCCGATTGTAACGATCCGGAAACTCGCGAACCCGTCGGAACCGACGGCGTACACGCCGGACAACTGGCCGCGTTGAACGATCGCGTTCTGCGGAATGGCGATCGCCTCTTTCTGTGAGACGGGGAAACGGGCGAGGCCGTAAAGCCCGGTCTTGAGCAGCGGATTCGACGGAAGGTCGATCTTGACGGTGGAGCTTCGGCTTGCGGCGTCGGCCGAAGGCAGAATCTCCGCCACCGTTCCGTAGATTTCGCTCTCGCCGATGGCGTCGATCTTGACCTGAACGCGGTTCCCGATCCGGACGAGTTTCGACCGTGATTCTTCAACCGCCGCCTCGAGCCGGTAGAGCGAATTGTCCTCAATGGTCATGAGCGGCATTCCCGGAGAGGCGATCGCGCCGGATTCAGCGAACTTTTTGACGATCACGCCCGAGACCGGAGAAGCGATCTTCGAATAGCTTTCGAAAACCTTGGTTCCCGAGATCTCGGCGCGCGCCTGTTCGATCTTGGCGTTGATCTGTTTCTTCTTGGAGATAATCGTCTCAACGTTCGCTTTCGCGCGCTCGACCTCCGACGCGGCGGCCCGGACTCGCGACTGCGCTTCGTCGAATTCCTGCGCGCTGGCCGAGCGCCGCTCGTAAAGTTCCTTGATCCTGGCGTAAGTCTTTTCGGCGATCGCCTTGTTCTCTTCGGCCGACTTGACGCCGGCGTTCGCCGCGATCACCGACTTGTCGATCTCGATCAGCGCCGCCTGCGCCTCTTTGAGTCCGGCCTCGGCTCGCTGGCGTTGCGTCTGGCTTTCACGATTGTCGATCTCGACGAGCGTCTGGCCGCGCGTCACCGTGTCGCCTTCGGAAACCGGCAACGCGACGATCCGGCCCATCATATTCGCCGCGATATCGGTCGTTTTCGCGGCCTTGACCGTTCCGGTCGCCTCGTAGAAGTCCTCCATCGACGACTTTGTGACCTTCGCGATGGTGACGTTCTGTATCTCGGCCGCGGGAGCGGTCTTGGCCGGTTCCTCTTTTTTGCCGCAGCCGGCGAGCCCGATGGCTATCGCCGAAATGGTCAATAAAACACTTATCTTCGTTCGCATAGTGAATCCTTCAAGTGAATTCCGATCAGAAACCGCTCGCATTCAGAAGCCGGCCGGTCGCGAGCAGGACCGACGCGTAACTAAGGTAATAGCCGTACCGCGCTGACAGCAGATTGTGCTTCGAGCGGACCAGCGCCGACTCGGCGCGGAGAACCTCATTGAAAGTAGTCAGGCCGAACTTGTAGCGGTCCTGGACGATCCGCAGCGCTTCGTTCGCCTGCTCGATCGCTTTGACCGAGACCTGGATGCGGGCGCGGGAGGTCTTGAAATCCTGTTCGGCGCGGATCACTTCCAGCCGGATCTGATTCGACAGACTCTGGATCTCATTTTCGGCGACGGCTTCAAAACCCGCCGCCTGCTCGACCCGTGATTTGCGTCCCGCGTCGAAAAGCGTGTAGGTCAGATTCAGGCCGACCGTGTAGTCGGTGCTGCCGTTGGCGATGTACGGCGAGCTATAGCCGAACGAACCAAAGGCGTTGATCTGCGGGAGTTTCTGGTCGCGGACGCCGCGGGTCTTGGCGCGTGCCGCTTCGAGTGAAAGTTCCGCGCGCCGATAGTCGGGCCGGTTCTCGAAGGCGAGCCGAAGCAGTTCGTCGCGCGGTTCGATCGTGAACATGCGCTCGACGAGATCGGTCGTGTAGTCCATCTCGAGATCGGGTCGTTCGCCGAGCGCGATGTTCAGCGCCGCAACTGATGTGATAACGCCGCTCTCGGCCTCGAGTTTCTGCTGATTTGCGTTCGCGGCCTCGACTTCCGCCGCCAAATAATCGGCGTCCGTCGTCATTCCGACCTCGACCATGTCTTTTGCTTTCTTGACGTTGGCTTCGGCCGACCTGACGGCCCGATCGCTGACGTCGAGCATCTCCCGCGCGAGAACGACTCCGAAGTAGTTTCGGATCGTCTCGAATCGAAGGTTCTGGCGGATCGATTCGGTCTGAAGTTCGGCGCGTTGTTTTTCGAACTCCGCCTGCGAGACCCGCGATTTCGTTTGTCGCTGATCAAAAAGCGGCTGCTGGACTGAAAGTGACGTGCGGAAGTTGAAAAGGCCGTCGGGTTTGTTCAGTGCGTCGAGCGCAAAGTCGGTGGCTTTGAACCGCCCTTGCTCGAGTCTCGATCCGAATACGAAGACCGGGTTGTTCGACCGGATAACGTTCTGGCTGAACTGGACAACCGGTTTCATTCCGGTCCGGGCCTCGGAGAGTCCCGCGTCGGCGATACGTACCGCGGCATCGGCGATCCGGGTTCGCGGATCCTGCGCCAGAACCTTGTCAACGGCGTTCTCGACCGACAATCGCGGCGGAAAGACCGTTTGCGCGGCCGCGGCGATCGACGCAAAGACGATCGTCATGGCAAGCGCGGATATTCGCATGGAAATGATTCGTGCGGACATAGCTGAGTCTCGAATTGTCGTTGATCCTAGTTTTCGGAGAATCCGGCTTTGCGAAGGATCGTCATCATCGGACACCAGTTCGTGAACGCCGACTGGAAAAGGTTCAGCCCAACGAAAATCGCGAAGTAAAGAAAATAAACATGGACGTACATCCCGAGTAGTACGCTTCCGACCACGAAAAGGCCGGCGATCATTCTAAGCATTCTGTCAACGGTCATAGTATTTCTCCTATAACTACATAACTATATGGTTATATTAGATGCGCGTCAGCAGGTTGTCAAGAGTTCTCGCGGATTATTCCGCCAAGAGACTGGAAATGTCCGACCGGAGCGTCGATTCCAGCACGATTCCCGTGTATTTCTTGGCGACAGCGCCGCGCCGGTCGTAGAGAATCGTCGTCGGAAGAACGCTGTCGCCGGCAATGTTCGGATCGTTTCCGGCCCTGACGATCCGGTACGGTATTTTGAACTCTTCGACGAACGGAGCGATCGCCGCAGGGTCGGCATCAACATTCACGCCGATGAACTCAACACCGCGCGGCGCAAACTCACTCGATACCGTGACGAGCCCCGGCGTCTCGAACCTGCACGGCCCGCACCACGTCGCCCAATAATTCACGACGACGACCTTGTCGCGCTGATCGGCGAGATTCCAGGTCGAACCGTCGAGGTTTCTCAGCACGACCGGCTGCGGTGCCGGTCGATCGGAAACGTCCGAAACGCCGAATTGCCACCACGATGGCGGCGCGAAGAAATAAAGAAGCGATCCGCACAGAACCAGGGTCACCGCCCACTCAATGAGATTGCGGCGAAATGATTTTACGGTCTTTTTTGACTCGCTCGGCTGCGGATCCTGCGTCATGCGTATGAAATCAAACCGAACCGCGGAATTCTTCCCGCCGGTTCATCTTGGTAAGTACAGCGTCAGGCGGTTCCCGGCGACAAGATCGTCAACATGTGCAACGAACGATCGCTTGCGGTCCGTGACATGTACATGCGAAAGGCGCGTATGATGCGTGAACACGCCTTTGTGATTCCGCGAGTAGAATCCGACCATTTCGAGTCGCGCGTTCTCGGAAGTCGATTTGAACTTCGCGGCGTCGTGTTTCGCACGCGTCAATTTCGAGCCATCGGGTTTGTAATCGTTGACATGCCATTCAACCTTGCCGAATACGCCCCGAAGCCGAAACGGGAACGGCTGCGAAGTATCGATGCCGCCGTCCTTCGCCGCCTTCTCGACATAAGCTTCGAGTTCATCGTAAGTACGGACGCCCGCCGGTACAACGGTTTTGCGCCAGTGCCGGACGTTTGCCCATACGAAAAAAACGGCTGACGGTGCAGGGTTGGATTCGACCACGACGCGACCCGCGTCGACGCGGCTGACAAAGACCTTTCCGTCGAGAATCGTGATCTCGCCGCCTAGTTCGGCAAGCGGCCCGACGGCGAAAAGGTGTTTCTGCGGCAGCTCGGCGATCTTCGTCTTCCCCGAAATATCGCCCGATTCGAACATCGCCCGCATCGCGCCGGCATTGCCGACTCTCCAGGACGCAACTTGAGCGGGGCCTGAAAACGCAATACAGATTATCGTGAATCCGGACCAAACAAATGCAGAGAATTTCATCGCTCGATCACCGCACCGCGTCAGACACGTCCGCGCAGCATTCCCTTCCAGTAAAGAATGGGGAGAAGATAACGCTTCACCAGGTACATCGAATACCTTTCCTTGTTCTGATCGAACGGGAACGATTCGTTCGGTTTCAGATCGTACCCGAATTCGGCCATGATCAGGCTGTCGTATCCGGTGACGAGCGGGCACGACGTATAGCCATCGTACTTCGCGGAAAGCGGTTCGCCCTTCATTGCGTGCTCGATGTTCTCGACAAGCACCGGAACCTGTTTCCGGACCGCGGCTCCCGTTTTTGACGTCGGAAGGTTGCTCGAATCGCCGCATGCGAAGATGTTCTCGTATTTTACGTGACGGGTCGTTTCCTTATCGACGTCGACCCAGCCAAGTTCGCTCGCGAGCGGGCTCTGCTTGATGAAATCCGGAGCCGACATCGGCGGCGTGACATGGATCATGTCGTATTTTTCAACCACCTCGTCGCCGGTCTCGACGTGCGTGAAGACCGCTTCTTTCGAATCCGCACGGATCTCGGTCAGGTTCAGCTTGTACTGAACGTCGATCCCGGTGTCTTCGCAGTGCTTGAGGAGCGTCGGCGCGTAGTGCGGCGAGACGAAGATCGTCGGCGTTCCGGTGATGAATTTGATCGTCGCCTTGTCGCGCGTACCGTGACCGCGGAAGTAATCTTCGGCCAGATAGGCTATCTTCTGAGGTGCGCCGCCGCACTTGATCGGCGTGTTGGGCTGCGTGAAGATCGCGTTCCCGCCCTTGAATTCGCGGATGAACTTCCATGTCGAATCGACCGTGTCGTAGGAATAGTTCGAACAGACTCCGTCCTTTCCGATCGCGTCTTTCAATCCCTTGACCTTGTCCCAGTCGAGCTGGATCCCCGCCGCGACGATCAGGAAGTCGTAGCCGATCTTCTGGCCCGAATCCGTGACGACCGTATTCTCCTCCGGCAAAAACTCGGTCACTTTCTCCTTGACCCAATTCGCTGCCTGCGGAATGTAATCCTTCTCGTCCCGTTCAGTCATCTCTTTTTGCACGACCCCACCGCCGACCAGCGTCCAAAGCGGCTGGTAATGGTGTTTTTCCGACGGCTCGATGATCGTCACCTCAACCCCGTGCTTGCACAGCCTCGCGGCTGCGCTGATCCCCGCCGCTCCGCCGCCGACGATCACAATTTTCTTTCCCATTTGGCTTCCTCCGTTGTGTTTTTCAATGTTCCGACCCGAGATCGATCTTCCCGCCAAACGCGCGGTACAGCAGTACAAAATACGTGACGGCGATCGTGATGCCGATGATCCACCAGACGAGTCCGACGCCGAGGCCGTAACTGCCGGCAGCGGCGTTATGGATCGTCAGGCTGTATTCATCGCCGGTGCTCGCCGGCAAAACGTTGGGATAAACCGCGAAGACCGCGCCGACCAGCATCCCGACGAGATACGCCGCCGATGAAATGAACATCGGCTTGTCCGATTTTTTCGAGTGAAAATACTTGATCGCGGCGAGCGCTCCGACGACCACCGCCGGCACAAGCCATCCGATCGGATAGTCGCGGTAATTGTTCAAGACCTGCGGCCGGGCGTAGACCGTCGCGATCAGGCTCAGCGCGGTGAAGGCCACGAGAAAGTACCACGAGATCCCGACGCATTTGCGCGCCCGTTCGTTCATTCCGTCCTCCGTCTTGACCGCGAGATACGAAGCGCCGTGCAGCGAGAGCGCCGTCAGCGAGACGACGCCGGTGAGCACCGTGTACCAGTCGAGAATTCCGTTCTGCGTGCCGACCCGCCAGTCCGTCCAAAGCGGCTCGAAGAAATAGCCGTCGGCGTTGAGCGGAACTCCGCGAATGACGTTCCCGAGCGCGGCTCCGAAAAAGATCGTCAGCAGAATGCTCGAAACCGAGAACGCAAAATCCCAGAAACTGTGCCACATCGGATGATCCATCTGATGCCTGAGCTCGATCCCGATGCCGCGAAAGATGAGCAGCCAAAGGACGATCATCAACGGCAGGTAGAATCCGCTGAACGCCGACGAATACAGGACCGGGAACGCAAAATAGAGCGTTCCGCCGGCGGCCAGCAGCCACACCTCGTTGCCGTCCCAAACCGGACCGATCGCCTGCAGAACGCCGGCCCGTTCCTTCGAATTCTTGCCGACAAAAAAGTGGATCGCTCCCGCGCCGAGGTCGAATCCGTCGAGGACGACGTAGGCGGTGATCATCAACGCGACAATCGCAAACCAGATCGTTTCCATGTTATTCGCCCTCCTCCGCGAGATATTTGCCCGCGTTATCGATCACCCGGTACATCAGGAACAGATATAGGATCGACAGCAGCGTGTAAATCCCCATGAACCCGAGCAGGGTAAACAGCGCGTTACCTGCCGACACCGTCGATGAGAACCCGCCCGTCGTCCGCACGAGCCCGTAAACAAGCCAAGGCTGGCGTCCGAGTTCGCTCGTCATCCATCCCGCCGTATTCGCAATGAACGGCAGCGGAAAGGCGAGCATCAGCACCCACAAGAGCAGGTTCGAACCGAACAACTTCCCGCGCCAAAGCTGGAGCGCCGCGACGATCATGATCGCGATGAAGATCGTTCCGAGTCCGACCATGATGTGGTACGCATAATAAAGCAGCGCGATGTTATCGGGATGATCTTCTTTCGGATAGGCGTCAAGCCCCTTGAGTTCCGCGTCCCATCGCTGGTAAGTCATAAAACTCAGCGCGTTCGGAACGATGATCGGATTGTCGATCCGCTGCTCGTGCACGTTCGGTTGTCCGACCAGGACGATCCCGACCCCGTTTTCCGTTTTGAAAACCCCTTCCATCGCCGCGAGCGTGATCGGCTGGTGTTTCGCGACCATCTTGGCCTGGAAATCACCCGACGGAAACAGCATCCAGACGCTGCCCAGAAGCGCGGCGACCACGCCGGTCCGAAGAAACAGCTTGCCGAAATCGACGTTCTTTTTGCTGAGCAGAAAGAATGCACCGAGTGCGGCGACTGCGAACGATCCGGTGACGAACGCTCCGCCCATGTTGTGCATGTACTGATAGATCGCCCACGGATTGAAGATCAGCGACCAGAAACTCGTCAGTTGGAATTTTCCGTCCCCGACCTGTTCGTATCCGACCGGATGCTGCATCCAGGCGTTGGTCGCAACGATGAAATACCCGGAAAGCCACGTTCCCAGAAATAGCAGTACGGACGAAAGCCAGTGCAGTCGCTGGCCGACTTTGCGCTCGCCGAACAGGAAGACGCCGAGCACCGCCGATTCGAGAAAGAACGCGAATACTCCCTCCATCGCGAGCGTCTGGCCGATCACGCCTCCGACGGCCCGCGAAAACCGGGCCCAATTCGTCCCGAACTGGAATTCCATCGGAATCCCGGTGACAACACCGAAAATAAATGCGATCGCAAAGATCTTGCCGAGGAAAAACGCCGCTCGGTTGTAGCGTTCTTCTCCTTTCCAAATGAAGAGAGTCTTAAAAAAGACGATCAGGGGCGCGAGCCCCATCGTCAGCTGTGGAAACAGGTAGTGATATGTAATCGTGAACGCGAAATGCAACCTGTGCAATAACAGTGCGTCATCCATTTTTCCCTTCCTTGCTCGATCCGGCGGACCAGGTCCGCACTATTACTATTCTTCAGCTTCGTTTTGATCACGCCGAGACCCGACGTCGCAAGAACTGCGCATTCAGGTACTGACGCCGAGTTTCGGCAAGATCACCGTCTGGAGAAGAATCCAGAGCACGAAAAATCCGATAAACAAAATTATTTCGTTCATTTAGTTGAAACGTCCGTTACCCCGTCCGCGCGGTCCGCCTTCGCCAACTCCGCCGCCGCAACGCTGGAACGCCGGCAGATGATTTTCGTCCGACGCCCTCTGCAGCGCGCGGTAAACGACAAGGATGTCTTCCCGCGCAGTCGACTTGAAAAGTTTGGTATACAAATCGCGATTCGCGATCTCCGCGTCGACACCGGCCTTGCAGGCCTCCGCGACCGAATTGAATTTCGGCGTTTGTCCGACCCAAGGGTTCTCCGGAATCGGGACGCCGTACGTCTTGAACAGAACTTTCAGCCGGTCCGCGTGCGTCTCTTCGGCCCGTTGGATGTTGCTGAACGGGCGGGGATTGTTGAAATCCTTGTTGACCCGATCATAGGTCGCCCACGCCATGTACTCGTCATTCAAGGCGAGCAGCAGACCGTCGATCTCCTCCTTCTTCAGATCGCCTTTGTACGACGCGTAGTCGAACTTGCAGATCTTGCAGTCGGAGACCGTCATGTCCCCGTCAGTGGTCGTTGCAACGGTCGGCGTTGCAGTGACCGGCGGGACCCGATTGCTCAAGTCCTGGGTCTGTCCGGCGCCGCAGCCGGTCGCGAACAATAACAAAATTGTAAAGATCAGAGCTCTCATAGTCACCTCTCAATGACAGCCCTTCAAGAGCTGTCAGCCCTTGGCGCAGGCCGTCGCCGAAACCTCGGATTCGAGGCCGGCTTCGAGCCACGCCAATGTTCCGCCGGAAACGTTGCAGACCGTTTTGAATCCGGCGTTCTCAAGAATGCTTGTCCCAAGCGACGAACGGTAGCCGCTTTGGCAAATGATGTAAGTCGGCGCGTTCGGATCAAGCCGGTCGAGTTCTTTGTCGAGACGGTCGAGCGGTATGTTCAGCGTGTTGATCGCATGGCCGTTCGCGTATTCCGCCGGACGGCGGACATCGACGAACTGGACGTCCGGATCATCGCCAACGATCCGCGCAACGGTCACGCAATCGACCTGACCGATGGTCTTCGTTTCCCCGGCAAAGTCACCCATCAGGATGTAACCGGTCGCCGTCTCGTGCCCGACGCGCGCGAGACGCATGAACGCTTCATCGATCTGCTCCATCGTGTCCCCGACGATCGCGATTTTCGTCCCGATCGGGATCATCGTACCGGCCCACGAAGCGAACTGGCCCTGGAGCCAGATATTCACCGCGTTCGGGATATGCGCCGCGCCGAATTCGACGTTCCGGCGGACATCGACGACGACGCCGTCGAAATTGAGAACCTCTTTGGTCGAAAGCGCCTTCGGCTTGGGCAGATCGGCAAGTGCGCGCGAACCCTCGAGATTCTTTGCGGCACTGCGCGGAAAGTAGGCCGGGACCTCAGGCTGATCGGCCGCAACGATCTTCACGAACTCTTCCTTCGACATCGGTTGAAGCGCGTAGTTCACCTTGCGCTGCACGCCGAGCGTCGACCAGGTTTCCTTCGACAGCGACTTTCCGCAGAGCGATCCGGCGCCGTGCGCGGGATATACTTCGGTCTCGTCTGGGAACCTGAGGATTTTGTCGTGGAGCGAATCGTAGAGCATCTCGCCCATTTGTTCGGCAGAAAACCCCTTTGATCCGACGAGGTCGGGCCGTCCGACGTCGCCGATGAAAAGAGTGTCGCCCGTGAACATCCGCGGCGGGTCGTCAGGCGCCTCCGTATTCGTCGCGATGATCGTGATGCCTTCCGGGGTATGACCCGGCGTTTCAATGAAGTCGAGCCTGATCGCCCCGACGTTCAGGACGTCGCCGTCCTTGACCTTGCGGGTCGGGAAAGTCGTGTTGGCGCGAGCGCCGTAAACGATCTCGGCACCGGTTTTGGCGGCGAGTTCCAAGTGGCCCGAAACGAAATCGGCGTGCGAGTGCGTCTCGATGATGTATTTGATCCGCTGACCGTTCGCCTCAGCCTCTTCGAGATACTGCTCGACGTCGCGCTGCGGATCAATGATCACCGCCTCTTCACCCGAACCGATGTAATACGACGCATGCGCCAGACAACCGAGATAAAACTGCTTGAACTTCATCCTTTCCTCCTCAGACCCGAAATTTTTGATTGCTTATATATTACTCCATCCCGCCGGCGGCGAATGCCGCAAGCGGACTTAACTCAGAAACGATCCGTAGTTCTTGGCGATCAGAAACACCGCAACTCCGATCACAAGTATCGCGAAAGCCCGCTGCAGACGGTGCGCGGCGAGTCGGTGCGACAAAACGGTACCGGCGATCGTCCCGCTGATGGCGATCAGAAGGACCAATCCCGTCAGCGACAGATCAAAGTGTGATTGCGCCAAATGACCGATAAAACCTGCCGCCGAATTCAGCGCGATCACGAGCAACGACGTACCGATCGCGGGCTTCATCGAGAGTCCGCCGAAAAACACCAGCGCCGGCACGATCAGGAATCCGCCGCCGACCCCGAGAAAACCCGTCAGGACGCCGACGCCGAATCCGGCCGCGATCGCTTTCGCGAGGCTCACCTCGCGTCCGCCGTCGATCTCCGGATTGCGCCGGCGCCAAAGCATCGACACGGCAACGACGAACATCAGTCCGGCGAAGATCAGGAGCAGCGTTGAGGCCGGGACGAGTTTTGTCAGCGGCGAACCGGCAAACGCGCCGACGATCCCTGACGCGCCGAACATCATGCCCGACCGGAAATCGACATTGCCGCGTCGATAATGAAGAAATGCGCCGAAGAGGCTTGTCGCGCCGACAACCGCGAGCGACATCCCGACGGCCTCATACGGATCGACCGCCAAGAAATACACAAGGATAGGAACGGTCAAGATCGAACCGCCGCCGCCGATCAGCCCGAGCGAAAGCCCGATCGCGGCACTCAAAATCAATCCTGTAACAAAAATAATCGACACGTTTTGAAAAACGATGACGCGGGCGCGTCGGCTAAGAAAGCATGCAAACTACCCCCGTTGTTTGCACTGACGCGGCCCGCGTCGGCACCGGACAAAGACCGAGGTGCGAACCGCGGCCATTGAATCCGGCGATTCGGGACGACATCGGGGAACGATCGCGATCAAATTAGCCGCCGATTTCAAGGTCCCGTTTTTCCCCTTGGAACCGACTTTGATCGTTTTTCGTCTCCGGTGCAGAAAACCCGCTCGTCCACCCATGCTCGTTACCCCCTTATAAATCAATGGCTTGCGTTACGTCGCATATAACCATACAGCTATATGCAAATCCGATCGACTCCCGTCAAAAACCCTGCCCGACTCAAAGAATCACGTTGTCGAAAAAACCTGCGCCTGCGTTTTCAGGCGTTCCTCGATCGAGCTGCAAACCAGTTCACACAGCGTAAAAATGCTCTGGTCAGCGATCGCGTAATAGACAGTATTTCCCTTTTGCTGCCGCGTCACAAGACCGCCGGTCTGTAAGATCTTCAGATGTTTCGACACGTTCGGCTGACTCGTGCTGCAAAGCTCCGTCAACTCGCCGACGCTTCTCTCGCCGTGTTGCAAAAGTTGGAGCAACCGCAACCGAAGCGGTTCAGACATGATCTTGAACCTGGTCGCAACCAGGTCAAGAGCGCCGTCGGGTAAAGGTCTGTCTGCCATACGAGATCAGTATATGCCGACATAGTTATATTTGTCCAGTGCTGTTTTGAATTTGATTTGCGGCCGTGATTTGCCGATCGCGTTGTTCGCGTTTTGACATCTTCAACCTTCCGCCTTCATCCTCCATCCCTCATCCTTCATCCTTCTTTTGTGTAGACAATCAAATCTGCAAATAGTTATAATCGCCGGAACTTCCGAAAGCATCGAATACGAATGAAATCAAGACCGGCGAACAAACGGTTGAAATTGTCTCAGCGGATCTCTGAGGCGATCGCGGCCGAGCGTCCGCTGAAAGAACTCGCCGGCAACCTGTCGTATCTCGCGAAGTCGGCATTGGCGGAAGCCAATTCGCTTTCGGTCGAGCGAGTCGAGATCAAGATCGCAAAGCTTCCGAAGAAGCTGGACGGCCTGCGGATCGTTCATTTGTCCGATATTCATCACAGTCCCTTTACTTCGCTTGAACACATCAACCGCGCAATAGAGGCTGCGAACCGGCTGAAACCGCAACTCGTCCTGCTGACGGGAGATTATGTTTCGCATGACCGCATCTACATTTCGCCGGTGGCGAAGGCGCTCGGTGAACTGCGTTCGGAGTTCGGCACCTACGCGTGCCTCGGGAACCACGATCATTGGACGGATCCGGGCGACGTCACGGCGCAATTCGGCGATCACGGGATTGACGTGCTGATCAATCGGGGATTCAGGCTGGACGCGGGCGGCGCCTCATTCTGGCTATGCGGTGTCGATGATTATATGGTCGGCAAGTCTGATCTGAAGTCCGCGCTTCACGGATCGTTCCCGGACGAAATGAAACTGCTCCTCGCCCACAATCCCGTTCTGGTCAGACATGCGGCGCGGCGCGGAATCGATCTCGTCTTGAGCGGCCATACCCACGGCGGCCAGGTTAAGCTCCGGCAGGACGAGAATCGGATCCTGCCCAAACGACGGCTTTCAGCGGGACTACACCGGCGAAAGGAAACGCAGATTTACATCACGCGCGGGATCGGAACCGTCGTGGTTCCATTTCGGTATCAATGTCCGCCTGAAATTTCCGTGATCGAACTCCGCTCAACCTGATTCAAGAACCCCCCGGTCACGAAACGAATGAAGTTGTTGTAAAATCGTTTCTATCGAAATTCCGTCTCGAACAAACGTTCCGAATTTCCAAGATTGAGTTAATTTCCGATGTCCGGTGTTGCCACGATCCCGAACTTGCTGACCTTCCTGCGAATGGCGCTGATTCCCGTCTTCGCCAGTCTCCTTTTCTACGGCTATAGCGGATGGGCTCTTGTCGTGTTCGTGATCGCCGGCGTTTCGGACGGGATCGACGGCTTCGTCGCGCGCCGCTTCAATCAGCAATCCGAGCTCGGAACGATCCTCGATCCGATCGCCGACAAATTACTGATGACGGTGGCGTTCATCGTCCTGACGATGCCGAACGTCCTGCAGCCCGTACGTCATTTGCCGGTTCCGTTCTGGGTTACGGCCTCGGTCATCGGCCGCGACGTACTGATCGTGACCGTCGCGGTCTCAATCAACGTCATGACGGGATTCCGTGGATTCAAGCCTTCCTGGCTCGGAAAAGCGTCGACGACGGTACAGGTCCTCGCGGTGACGCTGATCCTCGTCGCGGCTGTTTTCGGTTACAGCTTTTTCCTTCCGACAACGTACTTCTTTGTGGTCCTTTTTGCCTTCGCCTCCGGCGTTCATTACATCTTTCATATTTCGAGACTGATGCGGGAAGCGG
Source organism: Acidobacteriota bacterium (assembly GCA_029557535.1). GTDB lineage: Bacteria > Acidobacteriota > Blastocatellia > Pyrinomonadales > Pyrinomonadaceae > JAFDVJ01. The sequence goes on along the minus strand of JAKQII010000403.1, from coordinate 63 downwards.
AAGAAGTGAGCAGTGAGCCGTGAGCCGTTCAGCGGCGCGCTACTGCGCGGCGAAGGTGGACGA
>JAKQII010000062.1 GCA_029557535.1 Acidobacteriota bacterium | reverse complement strand
GTCGGCGGCATCGTCAAATCAAAGCAAGCTCCGGTCGGAGACGACGAACTGGAGAGTATGAAGTTGTTCGAACGCCGGGTTGCGTAGCGGCCCAACACCCTGCCGGCCATCCGTCGTCACCCACCAGAAGATATGAACGTTACCGATTTTCAGGAAGTTTGGCAGGTTGATGTCGGAACCGAGGTTTACGAGGCGACCTTTGAGGTTCTGATGCAGTGGATCGACGAGGGATCGCTCCTGCCGCAGGATAAGGTCCGACGCGGAAACCTGCGTTGGATCGAGGCCAGACGCGTACCGGCGCTGATGCCGTTCTTTAACGCGAGAGAATCGGGCACCCCGCCGCCGGTTATTCATCCGACGGTCTCGCAACCGTCTGTGACCGCATCGTCAGAGAACCAGGAGCCGGCCATCATCCCGTCCGCCGTCGGTTTCGATCAAGCGCCGGCAACCGCGCCTCCGACCGCCACCACGGCGTTCTTCGCCGAACGCCCGTTGACCGCTCCGGATCCGTTCGATCCGTTTCCGGAAAAGGGGGGATCGGCGAACCCGTACCAGACGACGCTCGTCAATGAGGTTCAACCGCCTCCGCCGTCCGGTTTGACGGTTCCGCTCGGGATCACGTCTGAGGCCGCTTCCGCGCCGCTTCCGGAAAATCCACGGACGACCAATTTCGCACCGGCGCCGACGTCGTTCGAGCCCCGAGCTCACGGCAGCGCCTTTACCGAACCATTCACGGGCGCCGCCAACGATCGCGGATTTGAGCCGGCTGAGCTCCCGCAGGCATGCACGATGCATCCGGAGTCGCCCGCATTTTTCGTTTGCGAGACCTGCGCGAACGTTTTCTGCAAACTCTGCCCCAAATCATACGGCGGCACGGTGCGGATCTGTCCGTACTGCGGAGCGATGTGCCAGCGAATCGAGCAGAAGAAGAAACAGGAATACGAACTCACGAGAATTCATTCGGTATTATCGGAGGGATTTGGTTTCGGCGATTTCGGGAAAGCGCTCGCATATCCGCTCAAGTTCAAGGCGAGTCTCTTCTTCGGCGCGATCCTCTTCATGTTCTTCACGCTCGGTCAGAGCGCGTCGGCGGTCGGCGGGATCTTCATGCTGTCGGCGTCGCTGATGTGCTACATGCTGAGCAATATGCTCTATTTCGGCATCCTGACGAATGTCCTCGAGAATTTCTCCCAAGGATTCACCGACCGCAACTTCATGCCGAGTTTCGACGAGTTTTCCCTTTGGGACGACTTGGTCCACCCGTTTTTTCTCAGCGTCGCCGTTTATTTGGTGTCGTTCGGTCTGTTCATTCTGATCGCGGTCGGGGGTGTGCTGTACGCCGTCAATTCGGCAGCGAGCGCTTTCGGAAGTTCGCCGCCGATCTCCCAGTCACAGCGCGAGGAAGTCGAACAGTTTGCGGAGCGTATGCGCGAACGCAGCCGGCAGAACTCCGACGCCGCCAACCGGCAGGTCGCGCCCGGACAGGATGAAGAAGAGGAATTTCGCGAGCTGAACGAGTTCATCCAGAATCAACGACGCGAGCAGCTCGAATCGGGAATCGGCAAATCGCCGGAGACCGTGGAGAACGAACGCAGCGAGATGCTGGCCGGATTCCTGAAAATGGCGTTGCCGCTGTTGCTTCTTGCCGGAGCGGCGTTTCTCTGGGGAATCTTCTATCTTCCAGCCGCGTGTATGGTCGCCGGATACACGCGATCATTCGTCGCCACGATGAATCCCAAGATCGGCTTTGAGACGATCAGGATCCTTGGCGCGGATTATTTCAAGATACTGGTCATGGGATTACTGGTGGGAATCATGTCGCTGATCGCCGGGATCGTGCTTGGGATGATCTTCTTCCCGTTCAATCTTCCCGGTGTCGGCAATCTGCCCGCAAAGGCGATCGGATCGCTGTTCGGATTCTATCTGTCGGTTGTGTTCACGGTCGTTCTCGGCTTTGCGCTTTTCAAGAATTCCGACAAACTTCAGCTCTACAAGGGATAAATGCAAGTTGATTGCCTGTCAGCGGGGGGCGCTCCAAACGCCTCCCGCCTTTTTCATTTGCGCGGGTAGTTTCCTATAATCGAATATTTGGACGGGCGGCCGGTTCGAATCCATAGGCTGCGGCAGCCGTCCGAATTAAGTTATGGCATTTTTTTGGCGGCGGAAAAAAGACGAAGACAAGTTCTCGACTTCGGTACTCGGACTCGACAAGTCGATCGCGGAGCTTCAGAAGCAGGAAGAAGAGGCCGAAAAGGCGATCGGCGTCCGTTTCTACAACGCGATCGAGAAGACCCGCTATTCGATCAACAACAAGCTTGACTCGATATTCGAGGGTCGCAAGCAGATCGACGACGAGTTCCTCGACGAGCTCGAAGAGATGCTAATCTCGACCGACATCGGCGTTTCGACGACGCTGCAGATCCTCGATGCGATCCGGCGCGGCGTCTCGCGGCAGGAGATCAAAGATCTCGACGCGCTCAAGCGCATCATGAAGGGCGAACTTCTGACGATCCTCCGGCATTCCACGGAGCGCGGTATCGCCGACGAAACCAAGTATTCACTCGATATCAAGCCGTACGTCCTGATGGTCGTCGGCGTCAACGGCGTCGGGAAAACGACGACGATCGGCAAACTCGCGCAACGGATCAAAGCTGAAGGGAACGGCGTGCTGATCTGCGCCGCCGATACGTTCCGGGCCGCGGCCAGCGACCAGCTCGAGATCTGGGCGGACCGCGCGGGGGTTGAGATCATCCAGCAGAAACAAGGCACGGATCCGGCGGCGGTGCTGTTCGATTCGCTCCGCGCGGCAAAAGCGAGAAATGCCGACGTCTTGATCGTCGACACCGCGGGTCGTCTTCACAACAAGTCGAACCTGATGGCCGAACTTGAAAAGATGAAACGGGTCGCGGGCCGGGAAGTCGACGGCGCGCCGCACGAAACGTTGCTTGTGATCGACGCCGTCACCGGACAGAACGGACTTGAGCAGGCGCGGCAATTTATGAAGACGGCCGATGTCACGGGGATCGTGCTGACGAAACTCGACGGTACGGCAAAGGGCGGCATCGCCGTCGCGATCGCCAAGGAACTCAATCTTCCGATCCGCTACGTCGGCGTCGGTGAAAAGGTCGACGACCTGATGGTCTTCGACGCCGAACAATACGTCAACGGGCTGTTCAACTGAACGTTTTGGATTCCGCAATCACAGAATGGGACGCAGCCCTCGTCAGACGATCTTTGGAGTTGGCTGCCGAAGGTGCCGGGCTTGCCAGTCCGAACCCCTTGGTCGGGTGCGTCGTTACGGACCCGGACGGGGAAGTCGTCGGCGAGGGAACGTTCGAATATGAGCGCGTCACGCACGCCGAGGCGATCGCGCTCGAACAGGCGGGTGAACGCGCACGCGGCGGGACAGCTTACGTTTCGCTTGAGCCTCATTCCTATCACGGCCGGACGCCGCCGTGCACCGAAGCACTGATCGCTGCCGGGATCGCTCGCGTGGTGTGCCCGATCGAAGATCCGAATCCCCGCGTGTCGGGCCGCGGCTTTGAGGCCTTGAGGGCGGCGGGAATCGAGGTTGAGACCGGACTTTTGGCGGAAGAGGCGCTCCGTCTCAACGAGAAGTTCTGTGTCTGGCACAATTTTGGACGGCCTTTCGTTCATCTCAAGCTCGCGATGAGTCTCGACGGCCGGATATCGCTTACGAACTCCGTTTCGACGACGCTTTCGGGAAACGAGTCGGCGGCCCGCGTTCAGGCGATCAGGCACGAACATGATGCAATTCTCGTCGGCGGCACCACGGCCTTTGTCGATGATCCGTCACTTACCGACCGCAGCGGAAAGCGCAGGCGGCGGCCGCTGGTTCGGGTCATCCTCGATAACGGGCTCCGGATTCCGATCGGATCAAAACTTGTCAGGACCGCGCGGGAAACGCCGACGCTGGTCGTCAGCTGTTCGAAGGATGAGTCGAAGATCGTCGAATTGAGGAACCTTGGCGTGGACATCGAACGTGCGGATTCCCGCGATCTCGGTCAGGTGATGAAGGCGCTGCGCGAACGCGAACTTCAAAGCGTACTGGTCGAAGGCGGAAGCGCGGTCGCCGGAGCATTCCTCGACGCGAAGCTCGTGGACAAGGTGACACTGATCATTGCGCCGCTCCTCATCGGAGGGACCGCCGCGCCGACGGCATTCGCCGGTTCCGGCGCGGAGACCCTCGCCGACGCGATGCGTCTATCACAAGTCGAAATTACGCGACACGGACCGGACATCGAACTCACGGGTTATCCCGAATGAAACTTATCGGTTACGGGAGCATGAATCCGAGATCGTTCACGGCAAAATTGCCAATGTTTGGAAAGACGTACTGAAGGTCATTGGTCGATAATCCAAACCACTTCGCGAGGGTCGCGGCGTATTGCTCGACGGAGGTCGTCGGGATCCAGCGGCCGCGCGCATTCGATCCGCTGTCGGCGTCGTCCGGTCCGTTCTGCAGTAGCGTCGGAAACGGCGTACCGTTCGAAGTGTTCATTCCGTAGAAATTCCCGCCCGCAACGGCTCCTCCGACAACGAACGAGTGATTCGCCCAGGCGTGGTCGCTGCCGACGTTCGTCCCGCTGCCGCCGGGATTGAACGTGCGGTTGAAGTCGGACATCGTGAACTGGGTCACCTTGTCGCTGATTCCCTGAACGACCATCTCCTCGTAAAAGGCCCGCATTGCCTGACTGAGCTGACTGAAAAGTCCGGCCTGACCGAGCAGCTGGCCGGTGTGGGTATCGAATCCGTCGATCCGGCAATAGAAAACCTGGCGCGTAACATTCAGAATCGAACGCGTCTTGATCATTCGTGCAGCCTGTTTCAGTTGGTTCCCGATCTCGGTGTTCGGAAAGGCCGCCGTCACTTCGGGCGACGCGTTCAGAGCCTGGCTGATCGCCAGCGCCTGATTGTGGATGCCGCTTGATGCAGCGATCAATTCCTGACCGGCGTCGAAGCCGAGAGCCGCCTGAAGTGCGGCAAAGCGGGCATTCGAGATCGGTGTGTTGTTGTAACCGGTCAGCGAAAGAACATTCGCGAGCGGCGTCGGAGCCGGCGAAAGCGACAACGGCTGGGTCGAATCGCCGATAGTAAACAGTAGATTCCCGCCGAATGAGCTAACGAACGGGACGAGCGCTCCGGGATTCGACGAGGACGTCATCTTGTCGGCGACGCGGCCGCCCCAACCGGTCAAGGAAACCGAATCGGAGCGGCACGTGTAGTGCTGCGCCGTCTGGTCAGTATGCGAGAAAAGCTGGAAGGGGCGCGGAACCGAGCCGCTCTGCCACTGTGCCCGCGTCATCGGCGCGACGAGCGTTCCGATGTTCGTCACCGCCGCGAGACGTCCTTGCGCCCAGAGTTCGCAAATGCCGTTGTTCACACCGCCCGTGACCGGTCCGAAGTTCGGATGAAGCCCGTACAAAAGTCCCCCGATGCGCGGGACGGACACGGGAAGAAACGACGCCTGCGGGATCGCCAGTCCCTGCGGCGAACGGGCCGCCGAATAAGCCGCGTAATTGCTGACCGATTGATCGTCGTGGATCGGCACGATCATGTTGTTGCCGTCGTTTCCGCCTCCGAGATAGACGAGGACGAGCGCCCGATAGTCGGCCGGCGTTCCGGCAGGACGTTTGACCGATCCCTTCTGGGCAAGCGCGCTGATCGAGCCGAAATAGCCGATCTCCGAAGCGAGCGCCGACATCGTGACGGCGCCGCCGAGTGATTTCAGAAAAGTGCGTCTGTTGTTTTTCATCGATAACCCTCAGGTCGAAAGGCGCTCAGCGCTGAATCTGGAACTGTGATGAAGCGGCCACGAGATAAACGGCCTGTTTCGCCCTCAAAGTCGGACTCGTTTCCGGGACCGCCAGGATCGCCGTCAGCAGGGAACTGCGATGTTCCGCGGACATCGTTCCGTGAAGCATCCGGAAATTCAAGAGCTCGACGAGTCTGTTGCCGGTCGGATCCGCGGCCGCCGCGCCAATCGCTTCCGTCAGATCGAGCGATGTTCCGCGCAGCGAGTCGGTCGCGTTCGGGGTATAGCCGTCGAAGATCAGGACATAAAGAAAATTCGTGCGGTTCGTCGCCAACGAAGTGTTCAGCAGAGCAAATTCAGGCGCGTTGAGCGACGTGCCCGGGACGATGAAGTCCGGCGGGTAATAATTGAAGACGGTCGGCGAATTGAACGGATTCTGACCGAGTTTCTTCATCGGATCGCTGAGTCCGCCGTCGGTAAGCGATTCGCCGTCCCACGAGCGGGCCGGGAAATTTCTTCCGAGGTTGGTCATGAGTTGCACCGGTTCCCGCAGTTTTCCGTATCGGGGCGCGGTTTTGACGTCCCCGCGGGCCTCCGGGTCGAGCAAAATCGCCCTGATCACGGCCCGCATATCGCCGCGGACGTTCTGGCCATTGTTGTTGAAGACACCCGCGACGCGTTCGACGTAAGCCGGCGACGGATCGCTCGTCACGAGTTGCTGGATCATTAGCCGGCCGACATACGGCCCGACGTTCGGATGATTGAAAATATTGTCGATCGCGGCATTCAGCGAAGCGTATGCATAGTTCGAAGTCGCTTCCGGCGTCGCGCAATCGGCACATTCGGGGATCTGAACGGTCGCTCCGGGATAGTCGAGGAGCGTCTTCACGCCGAGATCATGGTTGTCGGGGACCAGCAGCATCGGATCCTTGAAATTCTGGATTCCCGGGGTCGCGTTCGGACATACCGTAGTGTTGCAGAATGTCCATCCGGTAAAGACCTTGGAAAAATTGTTGACGGTCGTCTGGTCGTAGGTAGGGATGGGATCATTCGACGAATCTCTCCGTATCGTGCCGTCCTGGTTCAGCATGAAGAGCCCGATCGAGAACAGCTGCAGTATCTCGCGTCCGTAATTCTCATTCGGATTCAACTTCGTACTCCGGACCATGTCGAGGTAATCGCCCATCGTCGGATTGAGTGTGACGTTGTAAAGTATGTCGCGGTAGTTGCCGAACGCCTTGTCGGCGAGGAGTTTGTGATAGGCGATCATGTGGCTCGACTGCCGGATCGAAACGCCCGACGTGACGAGGATCTGGCTCAGTGCCCACGCAACCCGATGGCGAAGCTGGGCGTCGCCGTAATACGCCTCCTTGAAGAGCCACTGCTGGAGCGGCTGCATTGAGTAGCGCTCGCGATAGCAGGCCGGTGCCGTCGTTTGCATACACGTGCTCGGCGGCGTGGTCGGCATCATCGGGATATCGGGATACGGGATCGTCGGGTACGGCGCTTCGAATTGCTCCGCAAGCCACGTCCGGATGCCGATCCGGCGCAGGCGATTATCGAGTTGCGCTGTCGGCCCGAAGGCGGCCTGTTCGAGAAAACGGATCCGGTCGCCGGACCAGCGGTAGCCGACGACCTCGGGAGCCGGGCTTGTCGCCGCCGGCCGAAGACCTGCCGGGATCTCGATCGAACCGCCTGATTTGCCGAGCCTTATCTTCAGCACGTTGCTCATCGTCCCGCGCCATGTCACATAGATCAACGATTCGCCGTCGAACGCCGGTTCGCCGTAATAGCCGGTCGAATCGGCGATCCGCACGGTCATCTCGATCCCTGTCTTTTGATTCGGCGCGAAGTTTTCGATCGGCAACTGAAACGTCCGTCCGCTTTTCTGAAAAAGGAAGACCCCGAATGCCTTTGGATCGGCATCGCCGAGATCCCCGAGACGCAGCCGGGCGTAGGGTCGCGCCGGATCAACTGACGGTTCGCGGATCCGCCGCGCCCGTGTTTCGACGGATTCCCATCCGAATAGCAAGGGCGACGGTGAATTCGGATCAGGATCGTCCTCACCCAAGACGTGCATCGGCAGGACAAAGAGAACCGCCGCGAATATCAGGAAGGCAAACTTGTGCATGGTTGAACCCCAATTGATATGCTGGAATTGATGGCAATGATTCGAACTTATGCAGATTAAACGACTTGGGCGTTATTTTCAATAGAAACGTTCCGGGCTGCTTCAAACTCCGGGCCGAAAGGCCTAAACTCGAACCCGATGCGTAACCGCGAACGAGGCGTCCCATTTGCAAAAAAATCCCTCGGGCAGAATTTTCTCGCCGACCGCAATGTGGTGCGCGCGATCGTTGATGGTCTGGGGATCGGGGACCAAGAACGGGTGGTCGAGATCGGTCCGGGGCGTGGAGCGCTGACCTCCGAACTTCTCGCCCGCGGTGCCGAAGTGACAGCGATCGAGATCGATCGCGATCTCGTGCCCGAACTTATCCGCCAATTCGGCGATCAGCCGTCTTTCCGGGTTGTCGAGGCAGACGCGTTGACCGTCGATTTTCATGAACTTGCCGACGTTCCGATAAAGCTCGTCGCGAACCTGCCGTACTACATTTCGACGCCGATCCTGAGGCGGTTGGCGATCCAGCGCGAATGTTTTTCGAGTCTTGTCCTGATGCTACAGAAAGAGGTTGTGGACCGCATGACCGCGCTTCCGGGCAACAGCGACCGGGGATTCCTGACGGTCGTCGTCGAGGCCGCGTTCGAAGCGGAAAAACTGTTTGACGTGCCGCCGGGTGCGTTCCGTCCGGTTCCGAAAGTGACAAGCTCGGTTGTCAGGCTGACGCCGAAGGGGCCTTCCGATTTTGACGAGGATCACTTTGAACGAATCACGAGCGCCGGATTCAGACAGAAACGAAAAACACTCCTGAACAATCTTAAACATGCGCCCGAACTTGGAATCGAATATCCGGCGGAGTTGCTTTCAAGGGCGGGAATTGATCCGAAGGTGCGGGCGGAGGATCTTTCGCTCGATGATTGGATTCGGATCGTTCGTCACTTTTTGACGCGGTAGCTGTACCGCGAGCGCACCGAAACGTCAGGGCGTGAGACCCTGACCTTGATCTCGTGGATTGACGAGTCGTCGAGTCCTTCATCGGGATAGAATCCAAGACGGTACTGCTGGCGAAGTTCCTGTGCAATGTTGAGAAAGACCTCGTCGAGATCATTGTCCTTCTTTTCGAACAGCGTGCCCGCCGACAGATCCGCAAGCTTCTGCAAATAAGACAAAGCCCGCTCGTTCTGAGCTTCATCGCGGCGGCGTCGTCGATCATCCTGGCGCGGGAAGCGCGGAAAATTGCCGCCCATTCGCCCTCCGCCGAGCCGCCGGTTCCGCATCATCATCCGTTGCTGCAAGAACGACGTTTCGTAAAAGATCGGATAGATCATCACGTCGGACTCCTCGATCCGTCGGAGGACTTCGCTCTCGAGCGCGTAACTTCCAAAGTCCTTGCCGTCGGTCAGCATGATGATCGCTTTGCGTCCGGTCGATTTCGAAAGATGCTTACTGACCGTGTCGATCACCGCGTCGCGCATGACGGTTCCGGTCATTTCGCCGATCTCGACATCCTTGATCGCGCGTTCGAGCTGCTTTTTGTCCGATGTCAGCGGCGAATTGATGTGGACGTCGTAATCGAACGAGACGATCATCGCGCTGTCGTTCGGGGAAAGAACCTTGATGAATTCTTTTGCCGCCTTTTTGATATTGCCGAGCACGCCCTCGGTGCTGCGGCTTGTGTCGAGCAGGATCGCCACGCGCAAGGGCTCTTCCGCGGTCGCGAAAAACGCGATCTCGCGCGGCTTGCCGTCGGACCAAAGTTGGAACTCGTCGCGTTTGAGTCCGGGAAGATAACGTCCCTGTCGGTCGCTGACGACGACCGGAACGCTGACCAGGCTGGTTTCGACGCGAATCGTATCGCTGTCTTCGGTCTGCGCAAAAGTCGGGGCAAACGCCGCCGTAAGCAGTATCAGAGCCAGTGTCAGGTAACGCATCGGGTTCGTCATCTTTCGGATCTTGCTTATTTGACGCGCCTGAAGTGCGGATGGTCTGAAGAGTTTGATCGTCCGTACATAGTCGAGAGTCCGGAGTCGGGAGTCGGGAGCGAGTAATGTTCGGAGTTCCGCCTTCAGGCGGCCGTAGTCGAAAGTCGAAAGTCGAGAGTCGGGAGTTGCGAGACAGGAGTCGGGAGTCAAGATTCGAGAGTCGAGAGTCGAGTCGCGGAGTTCTGCAACCCGTCTGAGTTAAGCCTTCAGGCGTGACCGACGCGGATCGTTGCGGGCGCGCCTCCGGCGCCTGATGTGCGGCGAAGCTCGGCTTCGCCGTTGGCACCCACTCGGAACGCCCGCGGCTCCGCCGCGTTGCCGCTCCTTTTCTTCCGCCCGCCGAAGTCAGGCTTGATCCGGACGTCTGACTACAGGCTAACGCCTGTAGCTCATCCGCCGCGAAGCGGTGTTTGAATTTAGCCGGGGATGCAATCCCCGGTGGGCTGTAACGCCGGAGTGCTGCGTCGCGTGCGCGACGCCTGAATCAATCGTCGCTCTCGCGACGAATATCGTTCCTTCGACTGACCGGGGATTGAAATCCCCGGCTAAATTCATCGGATCGCTTCCGCGATCGGCAGCGCAATTGCGATTCAAAATTTTGCAGGTCGGGAAGAGGCGCCCTCGGTTTGCGATTTTGGATTTTCGATTTGCGATTGGCCAGCCCATTGTCGATTTTCGATTTGCGAAAGTCACCATTCGTCAGCTAGTCGAAAAATCCGAGATCCGCAACCCGAAATCGGAAATGCGTGTGCCGTCTGAATGCGGAACTCCAAACGAATCCCAAATCACAAATCACAAATTCCCAGATGCGTGTGCCGCCTGGAGGTGGGACTCCAAACGAATCCCAAATCCGCAATCCCAAATCCGAAATGCGGGGGCCGCCTGAAGGCGGAACTCCGAACGAATCCCAAATCCGAACGCCCCAGTGGCCTCAGGCCGTTTCGCTTGTCGCCGGTTCGACCGGTTTTTTCGGGAACAGCAACGACGCGATTATCGAACAGGCGATCGTCGTCACGATGAAACCCAGCCCGTACGAGATCGGGAACTTGCCGCCCCATGCATCGTTGAGATAGACCATCTTGAGCCCGACAAACACGAGCACGATCGCCAATCCGTACTTGAGCAAATGGAACTTGTTGATGACGCCGGCGAGCATGAAGTACATTGAACGCAGTCCGAGGATCGCGAAGATGTTCGACGTAAAGACGATCAGCGGTTCATTCGTCACGGCAAAGATCGCCGGGACGCTGTCGACGGCGAAGATCACGTCCGTCGCCTCAAGGAACAACAGCGCGATGAACAGCGGCGTGGCATAGCGGACGCCGCCTTTCGTGATGAAAAAGCTCTTGCCGTCGATCTCGTGCGTGACCGGTATGAAACGCTTGACGATGCGGATCAGAAGGTTCTTTTCGGGTTCGATCTCTTCGTGGCTCGAAAAGAACATCTTGACCCCGGTGATTATCAGGAATCCGCCGAAAAGATAGATCACCCAGTGGAATTGCATCAACGCCGTTCCGATCCCGATAAAGATCGCGCGGAAGATGAGCGCCCCGAGAATTCCGTAAAACAGGACGCGGTGTTTGTATTTCGCCGGGATGCCGAAATAGCTGAAGACGAGGACGAAGATAAAGATGTTGTCGATCGACAACGAGTACTCAAGGATGTAGCCGGTCAGGAATTCCAGTCCAAACCGTTCCCCGAGTTCGGGCCCGAACTTCGCGACGGAATACTTGTAGAATCCGAAGTTGAAGATCAGCGCGAGCGTCACCCAAACGGCGCTCCAGATGGTCGCCTCCTTAAACGTTACGACATGCGATTTGCGGTTGAAAACGCCCAGATCGAGCGCCAGCATGAACAAAACGAAGAGCAGGAAACCGCCGTAAAACCACCAGTATTCCGCGAATGGAAAGTGCATAAATTAGTCCTTCAACGCATTTGCGCGCCGATCTTTTGAATGAATCTTACAGAGTGAAGCGAAACCGGCTAACCTGCCCTTGCTCGTTAACCCGCCCTTGATCGATCGCGGCCGGTTTCGCTTCCGGCGAACTCAGTTCGCCGATACAGGTTTGAAGCCGCGCAATCCCCGCGTATTCATTGCTTCAAGTCGTTCGATCCGAAGGCGCGTTGCCGGGTGCGTGCTGAACAGCGCGGCAAGGCCTGCCTTCGAAAACGGATTGACGATGAACAGATGTGATGTCGCCGGATCGCCCGAATGCATCGGGACGCGCTGCGACCAATCCTCAAGTTTGCGAAGCGCCGACGCCAGCGCCAACGGATCGCCCGTCAGTTCGGCTGCCTTCTGGTCGGCGGCAAACTCGCGGGAGCGCGAGATAGCGAGCTGTATCAGCGTCGCGGCGATCGGCGCAAGTATGATCCCGAGCAGTCCGGTGATCGGGCTACCGCCTTCTTCTTCGTCGGATCCGCCGAAAAGGGAATTCCAGAACGCCATTTCGGCGATGAACCCGACCGCGCCGCCGATCGCGCCGGCGACCGTCATGATCAGCGTGTCGCGGTTGCCGACGTGACCGATCTCGTGGGCCAGAACGCCGAAAACCTCGTCGCGGTCGAGCGCCGCCAGCAGCCCTTCGGTGACCGCGACCGCCGCGTTCTGCGGGTTGCGGCCCGTCGCGAAAGCGTTCGGCGCGTCTTCTGGAATGATGTAAACCTTGAGCATCGGAAGTCCCGCGCGCGCCGCAAGGATCCGGACCATTGAGAATAATTCGGGCGACTCCGCTCCGGTAATCTCGCGGGCCCGGTACATCCTCAGGATCAAACGGTCAGAGAACCAGTACGCACCGAAGTTCATCCCGAGCGCGAGCACGACCGCGATGATCAGCCCCAGCGTTCCGCCGAAAAGATGCCCGGCGAACAGGAACAACGATGTCAAAAGTGCCAGTAGTCCGGCTGTCTTGAGACGATTGAACATTTGTGCCTCCGTTGCGTCCGCACAGAAAAAGACCCTGCGCAGACGAGAAACCAAAGATTTCATGTCGCACAAGGTCTCGATACTTACTTCGATGGACCGAACCGCGCATTCGAGCAGCGATTGTACTGACGATCTCATCGAACCAACGCCGGGCTATCTACTCCCCTTGGCCGAATAGTCACTGACAGATTAGTTAATCATTATTTTTTTGTCAAGTATGAATTGCGTTTGTTTCTCCCCGATTTGGCCGCGTTGTCATTGCCTGCCAAAGCGGATACACTCGTTTATTCGAAATAGATCAGGCGGAGCATAGTTTTGAGCAAGATTGAAATCATTCCATTGGGCGGCATCGGCGAGTTCGGCATGAACTCGATGGGGATCCGCTACGAGGACGAGATGATCGTCGTCGATGCCGGCATGGGATTTCCGGAAGAAACGCCGTACGGAGTCGACATTTCGATCCCGAACTTCGATTTTCTCGAAGAATATCGTGACGATCTGACGGCGCTGATCCTGACCCACGGTCACGAAGACCATATCGGTGCGCTCCCGTATTTTCTCCGCAAATTCAATCTTCCGGTATACGCATCGCGGTTCACGCTCGGCCTCGCCGAGAAAAAGCTCGACGAACACAAGATGCTCGACGAAGTGCTTCTGCACCGTGTTCACCCGAACGACGTCGCGGAAGTCGGGAACTTCAGGATAGAGTTCATCCACGCCTCGCATTCGCTCGTTGACTGCTTTTCGCTCGCGATCAAGACTCCGATCGGGACGATCATCCATACCGGCGATTACAAGATTGACGATTCGCCCGTGATCGGAAAGCCGTACGATTTGAAGACGCTGAAGAAATACGGCGACGAGGGTGTTCTGGCGCTGCTCGGAGATTCGACGAACGCGACGGTCGAAGGCCGCACGCCTTCGGAAACTGCCGTCATCCCGGCGTTCGAGGAGATCTTTGAGAACACGACCGGGCGCATCTTTGTTTCGACGTTCGCGTCGTCGATCCATCGGCTTCAGATCGTCTTCGACGTTGCCGAGCAGTTTGGCAAAAAGGTTTGCATCCTCGGTCGGTCGATGCAGAAGAACATCGAGATCGCCAGCGAGTTCTCGCTGCTTTCGATCCCCGAAGACGTCCTTGTCGGAATGGGCGAATCCCGCTCCCTTAATGACGATGAGATCGTCTATCTCGTGACCGGATCGCAAGCGGAATCGCGGGCCGTGCTCTGGAACCTCGCGACATCAGGCTACAAGGGACTTGAAGTCGGGAAGGGCGATACAGTCGTCCTTTCCGCGCGGATCATTCCCGGAAACGAAAAGGCGATCTCGAGGATGATCGGACATCTTTACAAACGCGGCGCGAACATCATCGAAGAGAAACGGCGTCTCATCCATGTATCGGGACACGCCTCGCAGGAAGACATCCGGATCATGGTCGAAACGGCGCGTCCGAAATTTCTCGTACCGATCCACGGCGAATACCGCATGTTGTTCAGGCACAAGGAGTTCGCGAAAAACCACATCGACGGCTACACGGACGATAACGTGATCCTGATCGAGAACGGAGACCTGCTTGAGATCGACGAAACCGGCGCCCGAGTGGTCGAGAATCATCAGCTCGGACGGACGTTCATCGACGAGGAATCGCTCAGCGAGATCGAGTATGAGACGATCCGCGAGCGCAAGAAACTGGCGTACGGCGGTGCGGTCTCGCTGGTCGTGACGATCGACAAAGCCTCAAAGCGACTGACCGCGGAGCCAAGTATTTCGTTCCAGGGAGTCGCCGGAGTCGATCTGGGAAACGGCTTGCTCGACGACGCCCGGGAAGCCATCAAAGCGGCCGTCTCCGTGATGTCGCCGCACGAAATGGCCGATGTCAGCTGGCTTCAGGAAACGCTGCGAATTCACCTCAAACGATTTATTCAAAAGGAGATCGGCACGAAACCGGTGATCGTCACGACGATCGTCGAAGTATAGATTCCAGGATTCCATGGATTCCAAGATTCCAGGTTCAAGATTCAAAATTCAAGAAGATTGTTGAACCCTCCGAAACCTTAAACGCCCTGGCCAAGCCCCGGAAGGGGCGCAGAACAAATAGCTTTTAGCTCTTTCTTGGATCTTGAATCATGAATTTTGAATCGTGAAGATCAAGAAACCAGAATTCAGAGTTTCCAATCGACGATGAGCTCGCGCGGATCGGTATCGCGCAGCCAGCCGACGAGACGCTTGAAGTCGGCGACCGATGCGACACCGATACAGCCGGCCGTTCCGGGGGCCGTCGAGCGATTCCAATCGATATGGATCTGGATCAGATCGCGGTCCGTTCCTGACTTTGGGTTGAAGTCGACCGGGATCTTCACCGGTCCGATCCCGTCCTTGAACATCTTCTTGTCGTAGACGTCGGGACCGCCGGCCCACAAGATGTTTCGTATCCGCCACTTGCCCTCGGGAAGCGGCTCGTACGAACCGCGCCTGCTGTCCTTGCCGGTTCTGAAAAACTGCCGTTTGGGTTGTCCCGAGACGACGAACATCGAATCCTGGCGCTTTCCTTTCTTGAAATACTCGAGTTGAAGACGATAGCAACCGAAGGACTCCTTTACATTGGTTCGCGTAAGTTTGAGGAAATTGCCGCCGGCGACCGGCGTTGCCGTCGGAGCAGCAAGAGGCGCTACCGGTTCGCCCCAAAGTTTTTGCCAGGTCTTCGGGCCGACCTTTCCGTCGGCTTCCGCGCTTCCGAACACCGCCGTCTGAAATTCGCGGACGGCGGCATCCGTCAATTTCCCGAAATCGCCGTCGATCCCGTCATTGTAATAGCCAAGTTCTTTGAGGCGCCGCTGGAGATTCGAGACATCGGTTTCACCCGATCGGTCTTCGCTTCCGAACTGGAGGAGTCGTTTCGACATCGCCGGCGCCGACCCCGCCGCCGCGACGATCGCCGGCCCACCGATTGCGATGCGTCCGCCTGCCGGAACGCGCCGGCCTGGAGGGGCGATTTGAAACGACTTCAGATTGCGGTACAGCCCGATGGTCTCTGTCAACTCCCGGACACGCGAGTCTTCGAGCTCAAGGATCTCGATCAGCGTATCGTCGGCAAAAGCGACAAGTACCGTTTTGTGACCGTCGCGGAACGCCTCGATCCGGTTGACGCGGTCCTGCGGCGACTCTTCAGTGACGATCGGGCTTGCGGCGCGGCCGGATCGTGCGAAGAGCGCCCGTTCGTCGGCGCGACGGTTCGTCAGGCCGTCGATCACGACCTTTTTTCCGTTGACCGTACCTTTGTTCCAGAGTTTGAATGCTTCAGCGGCAGCCGTGAAGTCGCCCTCGCGCAATTTTCGCAGGATCGTACTTCCGCTGAACGCACCGACGCCGATGTTGTAACAGAGCGAAACGACGGCGTCGAACTGGTTTTGGTTAAGATCAATGCCCTGCAGCAGCACATTCAACGACTTTACAGTCGCGTCGATCTCAAACTTCAGGAACGCTTCGGCCTGCGGTTCGGAGATCCGGTCGCCGAGTTTGACCCGGGTTGTGTCCGGATAACGGATCGTCCCGTAACCGATGGTCGGGATCCCGACCGGATCGAGGTAGGCTTCAAGTTTGAAGCCTTCCCATTTTTTTACGATGTCCAGGCAATTCTGGGAGATGTTCATAGCTTTTCCTCGATTGAACGTAGAGTTGAGCGCCGTGGCGGCGATGCCGTCGTTTGGCTTATACTGGGAATGATTTCCACGTCGATTTTCTGACATTGGTTTCGCGAATTTTTCTGCGATGGACGTGCTTGAACTGATCCGAACCGCAAAGGTCGGCGTTGCGCCGGAGACATTTGCGCTTGTTGCGCTGACGAACGACGAATGGAATACGGTCCTGTCCGATCCGGCGGCGTCTCCGCGGATGAGCGTCCCGTTCATGATCCTCAAGGATCCGCACGAGATCACGCTGATGCTTGATGAAACGGATCTCGCGTCGGTGACCGGCGTGCTCGGATCGGTCCGGGCCGAGCGCGGATTCAGGCTGTTGACGTTCGACATTGCGTTTGATTTCTCTGTAACCGGATTTCTCGCGGAAATTTCGAAGGTGCTGGCCGATCACAATATCCCGATCGTCGCCGTTTCCTCGTTTTCGCGGGATCATCTGCTGATCAAACAGACGGATCTGGCGATCGCGCTCCGGGCGCTCGGAGAGATCGTCGACGAGGTGTGTTGAAATGATCTGGAAGGACAAAGTCGTTTTTCTGACGGGAGCGTCGAGCGGTATCGGCGAGGCGCTCGCGGTTGCGATTGCGAAAAAGGGAGCGATCCTCGGACTGCTCGCCCGACGCGGAGATCTTCTCCGCGAGCTTGCGGCGAGATGCGAAGGGCACGGTGGCCGCGCACGCGTCTTCGCGTGCGACGTGACGGACGAGGCCGGAGTTGAAGACGCGGCGCAGGCGTTGCGCGATGAATTCGGCCATATCGACATCCTCATCTGCAACGCCGGGATCGGCGGCCCGAGGCATGCGAAGGACCTGACGACGGCGGACGTCAAAAAGGTTGTCGAGGTCAACTTCATGGGCGCCGTGAACGCGGTGACGGCGGTTCTTCCGTCGATGGTCCATCGCGGTTCGGGCCAGCTCGTAGCGATCTCGAGCCTTGCCGGATTCCGAGGATTGCCCCGATCGGCGTCGTATTCGGCGAGCAAGGGCGCAATGACGAACTTTTTTGAGAGTCTGCGGCTTGATCTCATCGGCTCCGGGGTTTCAGTCACCGTGATTCATCCCGGGTTCATTCTGACGCCGCTTACCGCCAAGCGTCGAAGCCGCTTGCCGTTCCTTATGCGCCTCGAGGATGCAATCCCGAAGATCATCTACGCCATTGAACGGCGTAAGCGGTTCGCCGCGTTCCCGTGGCAGCTCGCGACATTCGTCAAACTCGGACGCGTGTTTCCGGGCTGGCTGTACGACCGCATCGCGGCTCGCACGAACTATCGCGAGGACAAAGAGTGACCGCCGCCTTCCTTTTGACGAATCTCCCGAAAAGGTGGACAATCCTTAAAGTTTTACTTTAACCTGACCGCATTTATGAATCTTATACAGGCGATCATCCTGGGCATCGTCCAGGGGCTCACGGAGTTCATTCCGATCTCGTCGACCGCGCACCTCGTTTTCGCCAGCCGGCTGACCAATGTTTACGGAGGAAATCCGGAACAAATAACGGCGACGATGGCCGTCATTCAGCTCGGGACTCTGGCCGCCGTATTTGTGTATTTTGCAGCGGACATCTGGAGCATCACAAGCGCCTTTGTACGCGATCATATCGCCCTTCTGACCAGTCGCCGCGGGCTGACTTTTTCGGGCACGAACGGCGTCCGCCCGATGTGGCTCTCGGAAGAATCGTGGCTCGGCTGGCTGATAATTATCGGTTCGATCCCGATCGGAACGCTCGGACTGCTGTTCAAGAAGGCAATTGAGGGGCCCGGAACCAAAAATCTTTGGGTCATCGCAACGATGATGATCGCGATCGCCGTCGGCCTCTTCTTCGCCGAATCCGTCGGGAAACAGGAACGCGACCTGAAGCAGTTCGGACTGATCGACGCGTTCGCTGTCGGATTTTCCCAGGTCCTGGCGCTGATCCCCGGCGCGAGCCGTTCGGGATCGACGATCATGGGCGGCCTGTTCGCCGGCGAGAAACGCGAGGCAGCGGCCCGGTTCTCGTTCCTTCTGATGATCCCGGCGATCACCGCGAGCGGACTTTTGGAACTCAAGGAAGCGATCTCGAAACATTTGCTCTCGTCCGACGAATTGCTTTCGCTTGCCGTCGGAACTGTCGCCGCCGCGGTCGTCGGCTACCTTTCGATCTGGTTCCTGCTCGCGTTTCTTCGCAAACGCACAACCGGCGTGTTCATTGTTTATCGCCTCATCGTCGGTATCGTCATTCTCGTCCTGCTGTGGAAGGGCGTGATAAGTCCTCAGGTATAACGCCGCCGTTCATTCATGGAAAAACGTTGGAAAATCGAAAAGCACGACCGCGCGAAGGTCGCCGAACTCGCGTCCGAACTCGACGTGCCGCCGCTGGTCGCCGCGATGCTGATCACCCGCGGCTACGATGACCGCGAACGGGCCTTCGCATTCCTGAACCCGACTCGCGACGATCTTCATGAGCCGGAGCTTCTTAAGGACCTGACGAAGTCCGTCGAACGGATTCTCAAAGCGATCGAAAACGGCGAGAAGATCCTGATCTGGGGCGATTACGACGTTGACGGCACGACCGGGACCGTTGTTTTGCGGCGCGCGCTGGAGATGATCGGCGCGACGACCGGATACCACGTTCCGAACCGTTTCACCGAAGGTTACGGACTCAACATTCCGGCGCTCGAGAAGGCGAAGGAAGACGGATATTCGCTTGTCATTACCGTCGATTGCGGAAGCACGGCGTTTGAGCCGATCGCCTGGGCGCGCGAGAACGGAATGGACGTGATCGTCACCGACCATCATCTGACCAAAGATCACGGTCTGCCGAATGCGTACGCGATCGTC
>JAKQII010000034.1 GCA_029557535.1 Acidobacteriota bacterium | reverse complement strand
CGTTACGGAATCCTGCTCGACATCGTCGGCGCGGTCGTCATCATCGCCTTAGTCTGGATGTTCGGCGGAATGATCCGTTAGATATTCGGTTCAAGAATCGAAATTCGAAATTCAAGGTTCAAGAATCAAGATCGGGGTCATGCGGGAGCCCCGGAAGAACGCCGTTTTGTCGTCCCTCCGGGGCTTTGAAGTTTCGGATTCGAAGACTCCAAGATCAGGATTGAGGCTTCAAGATATTAAAGGTTAGCTAGGTAATCAGCGGGATTTGGATTTAATGTTGCCACTAGGTTCAGCTAGTGGATCAAGATAGCGAGAAAGCGATGGCTTTAGCCAGAGGTTTGCGCCGAAGTTCTTGCCCCCAGTGTCTGCTGGAGAGGCGATCCAAGGCAGCGGGAAATGGAGGTAAGAGCTACTTCCAGCCGTCTTTGAACTTCTGAAATCCTGCGCGTTTGAGGAATACCTCAGATTCATCATCGAAGCTAAAAGTGCTGTGATGGGCCTCCTGATTCAAAATATATTTGCGTACCGCCGGCAGGTTCGAAGCGCTTACCGACGCCGCAAAATACTCGTCCGGCCATCCAAAGTGGGGCGACACAAGCCCGTTCTTGTTGATCCAGTTTGACGACTCGCCCTTTATCAGTTGCATGATCTCTCTTAGGGATTGGCTGCCACCAAGCGAGATCAGACTATGAACATGGTCCGTGAAGCCTCCTATTGTGTCGATGAAGATCTTCTTTTTCCGGGCGTTTTGCTCGATGTGATTGAAAAGCATTCCTCGGATACCGTCGTTGAGGTACGGCTCCCTGTTCTTCGTCGACCAGACGAAGTGGATCCAAACTTTAATCCAAGGCATATGTTGAATTTTAGAACGCCCTCATGGGGCGCGGGTTATGAGTGAAGTCGAACAAGCACACTGCTTGTGAGATTTCGTGAATTCTGCGCTCTTATCCTCGCAATTGTCAATTGATTGGGCTGAAGCCCGGGTCACTTTTTGTGCCGAGGTCCACTAGCTGAAGCTAGTGGCAATATTAAGACCAAAGCAAGGACTAAAACTCCAAGACAAGATTCAGAAACCAGAAGTTTCGCATCGCCCCTTCGGGGCTGAGATCGTGGTGGGCGATTTGTCCCCAGGCTTGCTGCGCGCACCCGGGTTTACCGCTGCGGCGCCCCTCGCGGGGCTTTCAAATTTCTGGATTCAGAAGCTTGGAGTTCCAAGCTTCGTATCCCATAATTTTCAAGCCGCGCATTGCGGACTTAGGGTACTGCCCGGCGAGCCTGAAATCTTGGAATCTTGGAATCTTGGAATCTTGGAATCTGGAATGCCGCGCTTGGAATTCTTACCTGAGCTCGCGTTTCAGAATCTTTCCGGTCGCGGTCATCGGAAGCGAGTCGCGGAATTCGACGATGCGCGGGTATTTGTAGCTCGCCATATTCCCGCGGCACCACGCGATGATTTCATTTTCGGTCACAGTCGCGCCGGGTTTGCGGACGATGAACGCCTTGACCTCTTCCTGTGCTCGTCGCTCGGGACGCCGATCACCGAGCACAGGCTGACCGCTTCGTGCGCCATCAACACCTCTTCGAGTTCGCGCGGATAGACGTTGAACCCGCCGCGGATGATCATGTCCTTGACACGGTCGGTGATACTTAGGAATCCGTCTTCGTCGAATCGCCCGATGTCGCCCGAATGAAACCAGCCGTGCCGGATCGCCGCCGCCGTTGCCTCGGGCCGCTTGTAGTAGCCTTTCATGATGTTGTGACCGCGGATCACCACCTCGCCGAGCTCGCCCGGCGGGACGTCCCGTCCGAGATCGTCGACGACTCGCACCTCGACGCCCCAAACGGCCCGGCCGACCGAGCCCGGACGCGACTCCCCCGGCTTGTTGAACGTCGCGATCGGTGACGTTTCCGACAGACCGTATCCCTCGATGATGTCGGCTTGAAATTTTGCGCTGAAGTCTTTGATCACTTCGACCGGAAGCGGCGATCCGCCTGAAACGCACAGCCTTAGGTTCGACGCGATCTTCTCAAGGTCGAATTCGTGCGATGGCGGATGATGCAGCAGCGCCCAATACATCGTCGGAACGCCGGCGAAGATCGTCGCGCCAAATCTGTCCATTGTTTCAAGTGCCGCGTCCGGCGAGAAACGAGGGACCAGAGCAAGCGTCGCGCGGTTGTAAAAGCCGGCGTTCATCTGGACGGTCTGCCCGAACGAATGAAAGAGCGGCAGGGTAAGCAAGTGCACGTCGTGATCGCGCCGTTCGTACATCGTGTCGGACAAACGCGCGTTGAGCATCATGTTCAAATGGGACAGTTCCGCACCTTTGGGTTGACCGGTCGTGCCCGACGTGTAGAGGATGACGGACGTGTCGTCGGGCGAGGTCTGCGCGGATTCGAACGTGTCGGGTTGATCCTCGATGAAATGCTCGAACGAGATCGCGTTGTCGTATCGCTTCGCAGCCGTCCGATCATCCGACAAGAGTATAAAATCAAAGCAATTGTCCGATTCGCCGAAGCCTTTGAATCCTTCGTCGCCCAGCGGTAGATCGGGCGTTCCGGCGAAACAGAAAAAGGCCTTCGAGTCGGAATCGGCGAGGTGATACGCAATCTCGCGGCCCTTGAGAAGAATATTCAACGGGACGACGACCGCTCCGGTTTTCAGGATTCCGTAATAGACAACTGGAAAAAAGTAGAGATTTGGGCAGGCGAGCGCGACCTTGTCGCCTTCCTCGATGCCGATCTGTTTGAGGCCGTTCGCGACACGGTTCGCGAGACCGTCGATCTCACCGTACGTGAATTCGCGACCACGGCACACGATTGCGGTCCGTTCAGGGACGGTTCGCGCGCTGTCTTCGAGCAGTATTGATAGGTTGATCATGTTCGTCAGTGGTCAATAGTCGGTGGTCAGGGAATTTGCAATTTTCGATTCGCAATTTGCGATCGCGCGAGCAAAAGTGCTCTCTTGCTCATTGCCCACTCCGACGCGCGGCAGCGCGTCGCTGAACGGCTCACCGCTCAAGTCCGGCCAGCCGATTCGCGATCAACTTGTAAACCTGGAAATTGTAGACGAGTCCGATGTGAGTTCCGGTGACCTCGAAGTTGTTCTCTTCGAAACGCGAGCGGCAGTTCTGCCAATCGACGATGCCGTCCGATTTCGTGTAGATCGCGGTCTGCCGCACCTTTTTCGGCAGGTAGTTGTGGAGCGCGGACACGGCGTTGCAGTGGCAATGTCCGGTATAGCATTGCGGGTATTCGGATTTGTCGGTCTTGCGGAAGATGCGTTTCCGGATGCGTTCCGCCAACTCGATGACATGCGGGTGCGAGCGGACGCCGCGGAATGGCGAACCGAGCGTGATCACCGATTCCACGATATGCGGATCCTGCGTCGCGGCCGATCTTGAGAGCACGCCGCCGAGACTGTGTCCGATGAGGTTTACCGGTCGGCCCGTTTCCTCATACGCGTGTTCGATCGTGTGAAAGAGCTTGTCGGTCAGCGTATTGAGACAGTCGGCGTTCCAGCCGATGTTCGACAAATAGGGTTTGTAGCCGATGCGCGAAAGCCAGAGATAAAGTTCGTAAAGATAGACATCTGCTCCGAGGAAACCGGGAACGACGACCACCGCCGAGCCGTCGCCTTTCGGCACACCGAATCCGTAATAGACCGGGGATATGTGCAGCAAAGCCCAATCGACGCCAACGAGCGACTCGAACCAGATCGGGAGCGCATGCGCCCGCATCTCCTTGTCGAATCCCGTTAAAGCCTCAAGTTCGCCTTCGAGGATGTCCATCTTCCAATTGTTGGATTCCGGATTTTCAATTTCGGATCGCCGAGACCCGAAGTCCGGAATCAGGCGACCGTTGCCGAACTCATTGCGGCGGCCGCGGCGTAACTCTTCAGGTCCTCAAATACATTGTCCAGGATTGTCTTGAAGTTCTCAACGTCAGGCATCGCCAGCGCGTCCGACGACAGCCCAAAATAGAGTACCTGATTATAGCTGAATATCGCGCATCCGAGTCCGAGCCCGTAGCCGATCGGTACGTACGGATATTGCGCCAGAAGTTTCCGGCCGGCCAGATATAGGGGGACCTGAGGCCCGGGAACGTTCGTCGCCACCATGTTGAACGGCGGAAACGGCAGATCGGCGATAGCGCCGAGTACGGATTGCACGGGAGCCGGAAGAAGCGAATACATCGCTCCGACGACGCCGAAACCCTCGGCAAGCCGCGCTTCTTTCATCAGAACGGTCTTCCGGTTGACCTCGTCAAATCGTTTCTTAAGATCGTCGATGTCGAGCGAGATCTCGATCGGTACGAACGAGATAAGATTGCCGAGCGCGCCGCGCTGATCTTTCTGCCGAAGGCTTACGGGGACCATAAAGCGGACCACGCGGTCTGCGACGGGCTTGCCGTGCTGCTTGACGTAACGCGCGACCGATTCGCTGAGAAGCGTCAACACCACATCGTTTACCGTTCCGCCGAGCACTCCGCGGATCGCGCGGGCTTCGGCGAACGAAAACTCGCTCCAGGCCAGCCGGCGTTCGCCCGAGCACTTGCCGTTGAACGGAAGAATCGGCGGCGGCGTGACAGCCGCAGGCAGCGCCGTCGAAAGGTTCGGGAGCTTTTCGAGCCCTTGCGGATTGAGGATCGATTGCGTGAGATGCAGAAGTCCGGCCTGCATCTCGGTGAAGCGGTTCATTCCTTCCTGCATCGCTCCGAGGACCGAGTCGAGAAAGATCCGCGTCGGGTCTTGGTGAGCGTCGCGCCGCGGCAGATCCGGTTTCGGAGGCGGCGCCGAGCCTTCGGGTGTGATATCGAAGATGATCTTGATCAGGTCGACGCCCGAGATGCCGTCGACCATACAATGATGAACCTTGGCGATCATTGCCGACTTGTCGCCTTCGACGTTATGGACGAGATAAAGTTCCCAAAGGGGCTTTTTCCGGTCCATCAACGTGCTCAGGGTGCGTCCGGCAATTCCGATCAGATCCTCGCGCGTGACCAACGGTCCGGCGTCGATCTCGAAAATATGGTTTCGGATATCGAAGTCCGCGTCGAATTCCCAAGTCGGATGCCCAAGGTTGAAAGGATCCGGAACCACCTTTTGCAAGTATCTCGGGATCACGTGGATGCGGTCACCGATATGCCGGACAAGCTCGTCGTATCCCAACTCGCCGTCGAAAATGCTCGTCGACGCGATATGCATCGGGCATTCCTTTCTTTCAAGGTAAAGGAACGCCGCGTCGAGCGAAGACATCCGGCGATTTAGTTCAGGAACCATCACATTTTGGATTTGGGATTTGCGATTACGGATTTCAAGGATTCCATCCCAAATCCGAAATCCCAATTCCCAAATGACATCATTCTTCCGTCAAACCGGTCACATCGTACGACATGATGATCAGATCGTGCGTGCGGTCGTTGCGGTCGATGACGCAATCGGCGAGCAATGCTTCGATCTTGAACCCCAGTTTCTCGAAAACCTGGATCGCGCCGCGCTGTTCGGCCGCCATACGCGCCATCACCTTTCTGAGTTTAAGCTCGCCGGCGTGCGCGAACAATTCGCCGGCGAGAATGTTTCCAAGCCCCATTCCACGGACTTCCGGGGCAAGCAGGAGGATCATTCCGCCGAGATGTCGCGTCCAGACCTGTTCCTCGTGGAGAAGCGAGCCATGGCCGACGAGTCGTCCATCCATTTCGACGACGATCGTCCGGATGTGACCGTTCTCGATGCGGCGGATCCAGTCGTCGACGGCTTCTTCTTGCGTGATATCGACTGCCAGGAACAGGAGATCCGACTCGGGAAGGTGGCGGCCGAACTCAAGCAAAGCGTCGCGGTCGGCAGCTGTCATCAGCCGGAGAGTTACGTCCTTGCCTTCGAGTTTCGTCTTCCAAGGATAAGTTCGTTTCGTAGCCGATTGTCTTGCCATAGATTCGGTTTCTGATAATCCGTGCGCAGTGAGCAGTTAGGCTAAGTCGGATTCACGCAATCGTAAACTGCAAATTGAAAATCGCAAATTTGCGGACTGCTCACCGCTCACTACTCACTGCTTACTCTTTGTTGCCCCGAACAGCGGCATCTGCAACGCCATGTCGAGCCAGCGTTTCTGGATCTCGACGTAGCTGGCCATTGTCGCCTGTGCGAAATCTGCCAGCGCGGCGCCGGGATGGGACGCATCGAGGTTCAATCCGTCCTTCATCGCCTTCATCATCTGCGCGTTCTGCTGAGCGGCAAAGTCGAGCCAAGCCATGCGCATCTGTACGAGCGACTGCATACCGGAACCGGCGGCGTCCTGAATTGAACTCAGAATGTTCGCATCCGCGAGATTTCCGCCCGAGGAGACGGCCTTCATGATCTGCTCGCCCTGCTGGATCGCGATCTCCGACCACTGTTTCTGTGCCGCGACGAACGATTCGACAGCCTGTTTCGCCCAATTCGCGAGCGCTTCGGACGGCGCGTTCTCAGTCATTCCCATGACCTCGGAAACCGTCTTGAACACGATCGCATTCTGCTGCGTCACTATCTCGAGCCACATCTTCTGGGCTTCGACGAGCTGATTGACGATCATCCGCGCCCAATCGGTCGGCGCCTCCGAAGTTTTCGGCGCCGCCGCCTTCGGTGCTTCGTCGTGCGACGAGGCCGTCTTTCTGGCGGACGTTTTTCTCGCAGTCTTTTTTGCTTCTGCCATGATTGCTCCTAATGATCCGCGCGGGACTTATCACAGCCCGGCGATCGGCCCTTCAACTATAGAAAAGTCCGCGGTTGATGGCAACCGCGGACCTTCCCCGATCTGATTGATTATTTTGCGGCCGATTTTGCCGGCGCGGTCAAGTTTTCAAAGGTCTTCTGTGCGCCTTCGACAAAGCTGCTGACGAATTCCGTCGCCTGTTTCTGGAAGGGGATCTCGATGTCGCCGACGGCCGTAATCGCCTTCTCACCCGTCTGGGAGAAGAGCTTCAGCCAATCCATCCGAAGTTCCGCCATCGCGTCCCAGTAGTTCCTTGCCACCTTGAGCGCGTCCATGTTCGTGTCATAGGCGACCTTGTACAGTCCCTGAACATAGTGTTCGGTGACCTCGGCCGTCTGAACGGCGCCCTTCAACATCGTATTCGCCGTCTTCTGCGAAAGTTCAACAGCCGTGTTGAGTCCTTCCTGTACCTGATTCGTAGCTTTCTTAGTCATTGTCGTCGTCTCCTCAATACTTATTCCGTTTTATGCCGTGGCTTTAACTTGTTAGCCAATTAGACGATAGTCGACCAATGGACCTTATGTCAAGTCAAAATCTCGCAAATGCGAGACGGATGTGCAAATAATGGTGTAACAGACTGAAAGTGTATGAGTTATAAACGACGCAAAAGTGATATTCGACAGCAATCAAGGCGGATTTTTAGCGACCGGAGGGACATCGCGTTAATTTAGGCGAAGAACTGTGCTATCTTCATCGCACCATGCCGCGCAGGAGGAAAGCCGAACCGACCGAAGCCGATGACGTCCTGGTCATCAAGCGCCACGGCAACCGGCGACTGTACAACACCGAAACCAAGGGCTACATCAGTTATGACGAGCTCGCCGAACTCGTGCGCGACGGTCGTGATCTCAAGGTTATCGATTCGACGAGCAAGGCAGACGTCACCAAGGCCGTACTGATCCAGGTGATCCTGGAGGAAGAAAAGAACAAGAAGACGATCCTGCCGACCGAGTTCCTGTTTCAAATCCTGCGCTCGCGCGAGGAATCCGTGCAGGATTTTCTCAAGAACCATCTTGCGGCGAGTTTCAACGCATATCTGAAAACCAAGGAAGAATTCGACAACCGCTTCCGCTCGATGCTCGAAATGGCAAGCGCCGCGCCGCAAATGTGGGAAAAACTCATCCCCGGCGCCGAGGTCATGCGCGAGATCCTGACCGGGAAGAAAAAGAACGAGTCGGAAGAAGAAGAATAGAGATTTTCAATTTGCAATTTGCGATTTGCAATTGTCGGAAACCGGAATCCAAGATTCCAAATTCCACGATTCCAAACCTCTCCACTTGTTGAGGTTCCAGTCACAGTGTCTGAGTCTGCTCCAATTGCAAATTGAAAATCGCAAATTGCAAATATTCCTATGTCAACAACCGCCGAACTCGAACACGCTAAACGGGACTACAAGATCTGGCAGGTCATCGGCGCGTCGTCCGCCGGGACCGTCATCGAATGGTATGACTTTTACATCTTCGGCAGTCTGACGACGACGATCGCGCCGCTCTTCTATCCGCCGGGCAACGAGAATCTCGCGTATGTCATGTGGCTCACGACGTTTGCGATCGGGTTCATCGTCCGACCCTTCGGGGCGCTCTTCTTCGGCCGGATCGGCGATCTCGTCGGACGAAAATATGCCTTTCTGGTCACATTGCTGCTGATGGGCGGATCGACCGCGGCGATCGGTTTTCTTCCGACCTACAGCCAGATCGGCGTCGCGGCGCCGATCGCGCTGATCCTGGTGCGGGTGCTTCAAGGTCTTGCGCTGGGCGGCGAATACGGCGGCGCCGCGGTTTACGTCGCCGAGCACGTGCCCGACGACAAGCGCGGTTTTTACACAAGTTTCATCCAGATCACCGCGTCATTCGGATTGCTGATATCGCTCGCAGTCGTCATCGGACTTCAATCATGGATGAGCAAGGAATCATTCGGGGCGGACACGTTCACGGCCGGTTGGCGCATTCCGTTCCTGTTGTCGATCTTCCTCGTCGGAATGTCGCTTTTCATCCGGATGCGGATGAAGGAATCGCCGATCTTCCAGCACATCAAATCATCGGGAATGGCGTCGGCGAAACCGCTTGTTGAGGCGTTCACGAACCGCGAAAATCTGAAACGCGTGCTGATTTCGCTTTTCGGCGCGACAGCGGGACAGGGTGTCGTGTGGTACACCGGCCAGTTTTACGCGCTCTTCTACATGCAAACGATCCTCAAGATCGACAAGATCCAGGCGAGCTATGTCATTGCCGCGGCGATCGTCCTCGCGATCCCCCTGTTCATCTTCTTCGGATCGCTGTCGGACAAGATCGGACGCAAAAGGATCATGATGGCCGGCTGCTTGCTCGCGGTTCTTTCGTACTATCCGCTGTATCAGGGAATGGCGCATTTTGCCGGCAATAATGTGGCGGCGATCGAATCGACACCGGATCCGATTACGAAAGAGCCGAAACTCACTCCCGTCGCGCACAAAATCGACGCAGCAGGTAATTCTACAAAGGTTCCGGTGACATCGGCGCCGAACGCGAACCTCGTCATGCTGACGCTCCTGATCTTCGTCCAGATGGTCTGGGTGACGATGGTTTATGCGCCGATCGCGGCGTACCTCGTCGAAGCATTCCCGGCAAAGGTCAGGTACACGTCTCTCTCCCTTCCGTATCACATCGGAAACGGTGTTTTCGGCGGATTACTGCCGACGATCGGACTTGTTTTGTGCGCGCAAACCGGCAATATCTTCGCCGGACTCTGGTACCCGATGATCATCGCGGGCGTGACGTTCGTCGTCGGTTCGCTGACGCTGCCGGAAACCCACGATACGAAGATATGGGAGGAACTCGAGGATCGCCGCGAGCACGGTTTGCCCGAACATCCGGAAGTCGAAGGCCATCCCGAACTTATGCCCGATATTGAGGGACCGGCTTAGACATTTTCGATTTGCGATTTTCGATTTGCGATTGGTGGGTTTCGGATTGCAAAGTTGCTGTGGGCTTTGGAGTTGGCGCGATCGCAAATCGCAAATTGGAAATTGAAAATGCTAATATCGCGTTATGTCAGATCAAGCTTCCAGCATCAAATCCGTCCTTTCCGAATCGCGGCTTTTTCCGCCCGATGAAGACTTCGCTAGGGCCGCTCATCTGAAGTCTTACGCGGAATACGACAAGCTCTACGCCGACGCCGAAGCCGACCCCGAAGCATTCTGGGCGAAGCAGGCCGAGTCGCTCGACTGGTTCCGCAAATGGAACAAGGTGCTCGAATGGGAAGAGCCGTTCGCGAAGTGGTTCGTCGGCGGCAAACTCAATATTTCGTACAATTGCATCGACCGCCACCTGAAAACCTGGCGTAAGAACAAGGCCGCGATCATCTGGGAAGGCGAGCCCGGCGAGATCCGCACGCTGACCTATCTCCAGCTTTACCGGCAGGTCTGCAAGTTCGCCAATGTTTTGAGGAAACTCGGTGTTCAAAAAGGCGACCGTGTCGCGCTCTACATGCCGCTCGTGCCCGAACTCGCGATCGCGATGCTCGCCTGCACGCGCATCGGAGCGACGCACACGGTTATTTTCGGCGGCTTCTCGGCCGAGGCGATCCGCGACCGTGTCAACGATTGCGGGTGCAAGATGATCGTCACCGCCGACGCCGCTTACCGGCGCGGTACCGAGGTCAGGCTCAAGGACGCGGTCGATGAAGCGGTCCTGCACACGCCGTCCGTCCGAAGCGTCGTCGTTTACCGCCGCACGGGATCAGAGATCAAAATGCGTCCCGGCCGCGATCACTGGTGGCACGAAATGATGCAGATCGCCGAAGATGAATACGAACCGGCGCATCTTGACAGCGAGCACCCTCTCTTCATTCTTTACACGTCGGGCACGACCGGCAAACCAAAGGGAATTCTCCACACGACCGGCGGCTACCTGACACACGCGGCCTATACGTCGAAACTCGTGTTCGACCTCAAGGACGAGGACGTTTACTGGTGCACGGCGGACATCGGCTGGATCACCGGTCATACATACGTCACGTACGGGCCGCTCGCCAACGGCGCGACGGTCTTTATGTACGAAGGAGCGCCGAACTTTCCCGAACCCGATCGGTTCTGGCGATTGATCGATCGCCACAAGGTGACGATCTTTTACACCGCGCCGACCGCGATCCGGGCGTTCATCAAGTGGGGCGAGCAACATCCGTTCAGACACAATCTCGACAGTCTGCGCTTGCTCGGGACCGTTGGCGAACCGATCAATCCTGAAGCGTGGATCTGGTATCACGAGATCATCGGCAAAGGGCGCTGCCCGATCGTCGATACGTGGTGGCAGACGGAGACCGGCGGGATCATGATCTCTCCTTTGCCCGGCGCGACGCCGACCGTGCCCGGAACCGCGACGAAGCCGCTTCCGGGGATCTCGGTAGATGTCGTCACAAAGTCGGGAAAGCCCGTCGGCGAGGGCGAAGGCGGATATCTCGTTATCAAGAAGCCGTGGCCGTCGATGCTGCGCACGATCTGGGGTGACGACGAACGCTACAGGCAAACTTACTGGTCCGAGATCCCGAACTTCTATTTTGCCGGTGACGGCGCGCGGCGCGACGAGCACGGTTACTACTGGATCATGGGCCGTGTTGATGACGTCATCAATGTTTCGGGACACCGGCTCGGAACGGCCGAGATCGAATCGGCGCTGGTTTCGCATGAGATGGTCGCCGAAGCGGCGGTTGTCGGACGGCCGGACGAGCTCAAGGGACAGGCGATCTCGGCATTTGTCACGCTCGAAGGCGGTCGGACCGGAACTGAGGAATTGAAGAAAGAACTCCGGGATCACGTCGCGAAAGAGATCGGCGCGCTGGCGAAGCCGGACGATATCCGGTTCACGGACATGCTGCCGAAGACCCGTTCGGGCAAGATCATGCGGCGTCTTTTGCGTGAGATCGCGGCCGGCGGCGCAATCGCCGGCGACGTTACGACATTGGAAGATTTTTCGGTACTGGAGAAATTGCGGGAAGACGAAGAGTAACGGATTTGCAATTTTCTATTTACGATTTTCGATCGGGACAGGGATCCGAACGGCTCATCGGCTGCGCTTTCCTATGTTTTCTGCGTGTCTATGTGGTCCCAAAGGAATTTAGTTGAGTGCCCAACATAGACTCATAGGTCACATAGTTGGCTCAAACTACCCGAAAAGCGTACCCGTCCGCAGAAGGGAATCAAGCCCGAAATGTTCGTACGCGAGGCGGGTGACTGTTCTTCCCCGAGGTGTGCGGTTCAAAAAGCCGGTCTGGATCAGGTAGGGCTCGATTATCTCCTCGATCGAATCCTTTTCTTCGTGGATCGATGCCGAGAGCGTGCTCAACCCGACCGGGCCGCCGTCGAACTTATCGATGATCGTCATCAAAAGCTTGCGGTCGATCTCATCGAGCCCGTAAGTGTCGACCTCCATCCGGTTCAGCGCGTCCTTCGCAACATCGATCGTGATGCGGCCGTCGTAATCAACTTCGGCATAATCGCGGACGCGGCGCAGGAGCCGGTTTGCGATACGCGGAGTTCCGCGCGAGCGCCTGGCGATCTCGTTCGCGCCGTCAAAATCGATCTCGACGTCGAGAATGCTCGCCGAGCGCTCGACGATCGTCTGCAGATCTTCGATTGAATAAAAATCGAGATGGAAAATGATGCCGAAACGACCGCGGAGCGGAGCCGTGATCAACCCCGGACGCGTTGTCGCGCCGACGAGCGTGAATTTCGGAAGTTCGAGCTTGATCGAGCGGGCCGCCGTACCCTGGCCTATCATGATGTCGAGGTTGTAATCCTCCATCGCCGGATAAAGAACTTCCTCGATCGCCGGATTCATGCGGTGGATCTCGTCTATAAAAAGGACGTCGCCTTCTTCGAGATTCGTCAGGAGTGCCGCGAGATCGCCCGCTTTCTCAATGACTGGACCGGCGGTCGAACGGAGTTGCGAACCCATCTCATTTGAAATGATCGCGCTCAGCGTCGTCTTGCCGACGCCCGGCGGGCCGGTCAGCAAAACATGATCGAGCGACTCGCGCCGCGTCAGCGCGGCCTTCATGAAGACACGCAGATTATCCTTGACCTTGCGCTGGCCGATGTATTCGCCGAGCCGCGTCGGTCTCAAAGACAGTTCGAACTGCCGCTCTTCGTCGAGCGCCGATCCGTCGTGAATATCGATTGATTCGCTCATGTCTGAATATTCCAAATTTCATCATCTCAAGATTCCAGACTGCGGCTGATTTTGGAATCTTGGAATTTGGAATCTTGAAATCCGGCTACTTCGCCAGAATCTGGAGACTCCGCCGCAGGAGCTTCTGGACGCTGATCTCGACGCCTTCCTGCGTTGCTTGTTTCAGCGCCTTTTCGGCTGCAGATTTCTGATAGCCGAGATTGACCAATGCCGAAAGGGCATCCTCGAGCACCGAATCGCCCGCGAGTTCGATACCGTCGGCCCGCATGTCGTCCGATGTGACAGCAGAAAGTTTGGCGACCTTGTCGCGGAGCTCGATGACCAGCCGTTCGGCGGTTTTTTTGCCGACTCCGGGTATTGAATTGAGCCGCGCGAGATTGTTTGTCCTGATCGCGGCGATCATTTCGTCGGCGCTCATCCCGGAAAGCGCGGTGATTGCCGATTTCGGGCCTATCCCCGACACTCCGATCAGATTCAGGAACAACTCACGCTCGCGGACGGTCTTGAACCCGAAAAGCTGGATCGCGTCCTCGCGCACGTGAGTATAGACACGGAGCGAGACATCGGAACCAGCCTCGCCGAGTTCATAGAATGTCGAAAGCGGGATCATCACCTCGTAACCGACGCCGCCGACATCGATGATCACCGAATTCGCCTCTTTTTCCATCAATTTTCCCGCGAGAAATGCGATCATTGTTTCATCCTTGAAACACTATAGAGGAAGTGGGGGAATGAGGCAATGGACTGTGAGCAGTAAGCCGTGAGAGGGAAGCAGAGGATTTGCGATTTGCGATTTTCGATTTGCGATCGGAAGAAACGATCGTTACCAACGACTCACCGCTCACCGCTCACTGCTCACCGCTCTCACCGCTCACCGCTCACCGCTCACCGCTCACCGCTCACCGCTCACCGCTCACCGCTCACCGCTCACCGCACACTGTTCACTGC
>JAKQII010000021.1 GCA_029557535.1 Acidobacteriota bacterium | reverse complement strand
ATGACGCCGCCGGCGCCCGCCGATCCGTAACCTATTTCAGGCGGAATGATCAGCGTCGCGTGATCGCCGACCCGAAGCAATTGAAGTCCTTCGTCCCAGCCCTTGATGACCATTCCGAGCCCGACCGGGAACGAGAACGGTTCGTTGCGGACGAGCGAACTGTCGAAAAGTACGCCGTTCGTCAGAAGACCCGTGTAATTGACCGAGACCTCGTTGCCGGCCTTAACCTCGGCGCCTTCGCCGGTTTTGGTGATGATGTAGGTCAGGCCCGATTCGGTCGTGACCGCGTTTGTGTTGTTGGACATCCGGAAATTATGGGCGGAATTTTGTTTTCGGGCAAGAACGAAGCGTCTCCCGTCCTACTAAAAAAACCCTTTCCGATTTGTAACTCCGGTCACATTCCAGGTGTTTTCGCGAGACTAGAATATCAGGTGAACCTTCGCAATTAGTTCAATTGCCCTGGCGCATTAATCCAGTAGGAGGATTCATTTGATGTTTGCAAAAATGGACAAAAAGGCCGACCTGGCCGGACCCGGAATCGGCAATTACACCGAGATCGAGCGCGTGCTCCCCGACGATTATGAGTCGCTGCTCGACCCGAAAGATACGCAGAAGGCGATCACCGCCGTCAAGAGATTCATCGAGGACGGGTTGTGCGACGCGCTCAACCTGATCCGCGTCGAAGTGCCGCTGATCGTCGATGTCGAGAGCGGCGTCAACGATTATCTCGACCGCGACGGATCCCGGACGCCGGTTCAGTTTCATATCAAGAACGACAACGAACTGCACCCGGTCGAGGCGCAGGTCGTGCAGGCCGCGACAAAATGGAAAAGGGTCGCGCTTCGCCAGTTCGGAATGGACATCGGCGAGGGATTGGTGACCGACATGCGCGCCGTGCGCAAAGACTATTTCCTCGATCACGATCACAGCGCTTACGTCGACCAGTGGGATTGGGAGAAAGCCATCTCGGCCGCAGACCGCAATCTCGATTATTTGACCGATACGGTCAAGAAGATCTGGAAGGTCATCAAGAACGCGGAACTTTACGCGCAGGACCTTTTCCCGAATCTGAAGACGAAATACCCGAACCTCCCCGACGAACTGACGTTCATTCACGCCGAGGACATTCTCGAGAAATATCCCGATCTGCCGCGCAAACAGCGCGAAACGGCGATCCTGCAGGAATATCCGGCGGTGTTCATTTACGGGATCGGCTGGACGCTCGCCGACGGATATCCGCACGAGCTTCGCGCCGCTGACTACGACGACTGGGTGACGCCGACGACGTCAAAGGACGGACGTCCGATGCACGGACTGAACGGCGACATTCTCGTTTGGAACCCGGTCACGAAGCGCCGCCACGAACTGAGTTCGATGGGAGTTCGCGTGAATTCCGAAACGCTGCTCCAACAGCTCGAAATGACGAATCAGACCGATTTCCTGAAGCTTCCGTATCATCAGATGGTCGTGCGGAACGAGCTGCCGCTAAGCATCGGCGGCGGCATTGGACAATCGCGAACGGTGATGTCGCTGCTCAAGAAGGCACATCTCGGCGAGGTTTCGGTCACGGTTTGGCCGAAGGTCCTCAAGGAGATCTGCGCCGGAAAGGGCATTTACGTTCTCGAGTAAGAAGTGAGCGGTGAGCAGTGAGCAGTGAGCAGTGAACAGTGAGCAGTGAGCAGTGGGCAGTGGGCAGTGGGCAATGTGTCGACTGCCATCTACCGTCTACTGTCTAAAGTCTACGGCCTACTGTCTACTGTCTACCGCCTGCAGACTACTTATTCTATGAACACAATCCGCGAGGAATTCGGCGACATCGACATATACGTTTTCGATCAGATCCAGAAAGGCCGGTTCACGCCCGGAATGCGGATCCTCGATGCCGGTTGCGGCGGCGGCCGGAACATCATTTGGTTCCTGAAAAACGGCTTCGAGGTCTTCGGAATCGACGTTGACGGGCGCGTCGTGGACGATATCCGCAAACACGCGGTCCAACTTGCCCCGGGCCTACCGGCCGAGAACTTTCAGGTGGCAACGCTCGAATCGATCCCGTTTGAGGACGGCAGTTTCGATTGGGTGATCTGCAACACCGTTCTCCATTTCGCCGAAGACCGTGGGCAGTTCGATCGGATGCTTGCGGGAATGTGGCGCAAACTCAAACCCGGCGGACGATTCTTCGCCCGCCTCGCATCGTCGATCGGGATCAAAGACCTGCTGGTGCCGACCTCGAACGGCCGTTACTGGATGCCGGACGGAACCGAGCGCTTCATTGTCGACGAAGAGATCCTCCGCGACGCGACCGCGAATCTCGGAGCGACTTTCCTCGAACCGATCAAGACCACGAACGTCGAGAACCTGCGCTGCATGACGACGTGGGTCCTCACCAAGCCGCTGACCTGATATTCCCACCGATCGATCAAGCCCGACGGCGCAACTCGTTCGGGTTGGGCAAACTCAGCCTGTTTCGCTAAAATCGAAAGACACAAGTTTTCAGGGGAGCTGAAGTCAGCTGAGAGTTGTCCGCCGCCGGCGGACATTACCCTAAGAACCTGACGCGGTGCTTATCGAGGAGCGGAAACCGTTTCGGCAAACCAACCTGGAAACGGAGCTTGTTCAAATGAAACTATCTTCTGCGGTTCTTTCTTCATTGATCATTTTCGTGGTCACTTTTGTGGCGTTTGCGCAAGCAAAAGACCCGCTTTCCTCAGAAAATTTAAGGAGCCTTGTTGAGAATGGAAACTACGGCGAGCTCGAAAAGCTAGTTACAAAAGAGAATGTCAACAAGCTTTTTATTGAAGGCGAATCGTTGCTGACAAAGGCGATTGAGAAGAATGACAAGACGCTTTTTGAGCTTCTTATCGCGAAGGGTATTGATGTAAATCTGGCAAATGACGATTTCTACGGATCGACTCAATTGATGGCCTGCAGCGGTTATGGAAATCTGGAATTCGCCAAAATTCTGATTGCGAAAGGGGCGGACGTTAATCGTCAGGACAAGTCCGGTGATACCGTGATTCACTGGAGTGCATACAGCGGACAGATCGCTTTCACCGAACTGCTATTGGACAACGGCGCCCGAATTGACGTCAAAAGCAAACACGCAGACGGCGTTCTGGAGATCGCGCTGAAAGAATATCAGAACTCGATCTCCGATCTGCTGATCTATCGGGAAAAGACAAGACATCAACTGAACCCCGAAGCCCGAAGAATCGCGTACGCGGTAAAAAACAATGATCTCGAACGCGTAAGATCTCAGATCGGAAAATTCGACGTAAATCAGAAAGACGAGGCCGGAACGCCGCTTCTGACCCTGGCGACGGAACGAGGTTTTCTGGAGATTGCTGAATTGTTGCTCGAAAATGGAGCGGACATTGACGCGATGAATGCCGTCGGACATACGGCGATAAATCGTGCAGTCTTCTTCGGGAAGACCGCCACGATCGATTTTCTGCTCGCAAAGAAGGCTGATGTGAACAAAACGGATAAGAAATTCGTCCTGACGCCGCTGATGGCCGCAGCGCGGAAAAACCGCCACGAGATCGGCGAAAAGCTGATCAAGAGCGGCGCAAACATCAATCAAACAAATTCGATAGACAATTTCACGCCGATTTTATGGGCGGTTTATTCCGACAATTACGAATTCGTGAAGATGATCCTGATGTATGATCCCGACCTGTCCGTGATCTCGAAATACGAAACGGACGTTTTCAAGGTCGCCAAGGGAAAAACCAAAGAACTGTTGGAATTGCACGTTAAGAAATCGAAAAAGTGATTGACGGACTTGGGGAATGCCTGGACGTTGAAGATTAATTAAGAATGGTCAGTAAGTTTTCAGGGGAGCTGAAGTCAGCTGAGAGTTGCTCGCGAGCGCGGGCATGACCCTCAAAACCTGACGCGGATAATGCCGCCGGAGGAAGAAAACAATGGAAGAGAATGTCAGAACCGGTAACAATAGTGACCGGACGGAGTTGACCAGCGACGAGATCAGGTTTCCCAACTCGACGAAGATCTATGTCGAAACGAACGGCGACACGCGCAACGACGCCGGAATTGAACTCAGAGTGCCGTTCCGCGAGATCGCACTCTCGCCGACCCGAAATTTCAACGACGAACTCGAACAAAATGCGCCTGTCCGAGTCTATGACACGAGCGGCGTTTACACCGATCCCAGTCAAAAAACCAACGTCCGCGACGGCCTGCCGGCGCTCCGGCGCGACTGGATCGTCGGCCGCGGCGACGTCGAAGAATACGAGGGACGCGCGATCCAGCCGCAGGACAATGGCTACCTGACGAAAGGCGCCGAGGACATTGCGCGGATCAAAGACAGCGGCAAGCTCGAAGAATTTCCGGGCCTGAAGCGCGCGCCGCTTCGTGCTCGTGCGGGCCGGTGCGTGACCCAGATGCATTACGCGCGGAAAGGGATCATCACGCCGGAAATGGAATACGTCGCGATCCGCGAGAATCTCGGCCGCAAGATCGCTTTCGAGCAGCTGCAGGAAGCGACGGACGGAAACCAAAATCCAAAATCCAAAATCCAAAATCGAACCTCGCTCTACCACCAGCATAGGGGCGAATCGTTCGGGGCCTCGATCCCGAAGTTCGTCACGCCTGAGTTCGTCCGCGACGAGGTCGCCCGCGGCCGCGCGATCATTCCTTCGAACATCAATCATCCCGAATCCGAGCCGATGGCGATCGGGCGCAATTTCCTTGTCAAGATCAACGCCAATATCGGCAACAGCGCGGTCGCGTCATCGATCGAAGAGGAAGTCGAGAAGATGCGCTGGTCGACGCTCTGGGGCGCCGACACGGTAATGGATCTTTCGACCGGAAAGAACATCCACGCGACGCGCGAATGGATCCTGCGCAATTCGCCGGTTCCGATCGGCACGGTGCCGATCTACCAGGCGCTCGAAAAAGTGAATGGCAAGGCCGAGGACCTGACTTGGGAGATCTACCGCGACACGCTGATCGAGCAGGCCGAGCAGGGCGTCGACTATTTCACGATCCACGCCGGCGTGCGCCTTCCGTACATTCCGCTGACCGCGAACCGGACGACCGGCATCGTCTCGCGCGGCGGATCGATCATGGCGAAATGGTGCCTCGCGCATCACGAAGAGAGTTTTCTTTACACGCGCTTCCGCGAGATCTGCGAGATCATGCAGGCGTACGACGTCGCGTTTTCACTCGGAGACGGGCTGCGGCCGGGATCGATCGCCGACGCCAACGACGAAGCCCAATTCGCGGAACTAGAAACGCTGGGCGAACTGACCAAGATCGCGTGGGAAATGGACTGCCAGACGATGATCGAAGGCCCAGGCCACGTGCCGATGCATCTCGTCAAAGAGAATATGGACAAGCAGCTGGAGGTTTGCGGTGAGGCTCCGTTTTACACGCTCGGGCCGCTGACGACCGACATCGCGCCGGGTTTCGACCACATCACGTCGGCGATCGGCGCGGCGATGATCGGCTGGTTCGGAACGGCGATGCTCTGTTACGTCACGCCGAAGGAACACCTCGGTCTGCCGAACAAAAAGGACGTCAAGGACGGCGTCATCACCTATAAGCTCGCCGCCCACGCGGCTGACCTCGCCAAAGGCCATCCGGGCGCGCAGATGCGCGACAACGCCGTTTCAAAGGCGCGCTTCGAATTCCGCTGGGAAGACCAGTTCAACCTCGCGCTCGACCCGATCGTCGCCAAGGAATTCCACGACGAAACCTTGCCCGCCGAAGGCGCCAAACTCGCGCATTTCTGCTCAATGTGCGGCCCGCATTTCTGCTCAATGAAGATCACGCAGGACGTCCGGGAATTCGCCGCGAAAGAAGGCGTGACGGAAGAAAAAGCCCTCGCCGTCGGAATGGCTGAAAAGGCGAAGGAGTTCGTTGAATCAGGCTCCGAGATATATCAGGGGAATTTGCCTGATGGGGCGAAAGAGCATCATTAGACAGTTAATCTTAGTGATTCAAATAAATGTCCTCGTATTTGACCGTTCTCCACAATATTTCAACGAAGATGTTATCGAGCGCCCGTCCGCGCCCAGCCATGTGCTGTGATTGATTCCGTTCATCGCCGGTCTTTGAAAATATTCTGAGTTTCGTGCGTTTCGTTTATTTCGTTTATGGTAGAATCGGTTCGAGGTGTTTCATGATATTGACCAATGACGAAATTGCTCTGGCTCAAAGCGGACAAAAGATTTTATCGGCGAAAGGTGAGGCAAAATTGGTGGTAAATGATGAAGATGTTGAACTCTCACCGGCCGTAATCAAGATTTTGGCGAAAACCTTGTCCTATATCGCCAAAGGGAAAACCGTTGTCGTCACGCCCGAACCGACAGAATTTTCTTCGCAGCAAGCCGCCGATTTCTTGAAAGTTTCGCGTCCTTTCTTGG
>JAKQII010000013.1 GCA_029557535.1 Acidobacteriota bacterium | reverse complement strand
TCAGTGCCTGTTGCGCATGCTGCGTGAGGCAAGTATCGCGTTATGATTCGAAGGCAGGCTCAGCAAGGATGTCGCCGCATTACTTACTACGTTATCGAGGACAAAAACCCTAATATGCCCGAAATCAATTTCACTGAATTTTGGGGATTCATGACTCTCATTCTCGAACACAATACTTGATCTGAGGCCGTTGACTAGCAACAAATCCGAAGTTTTCCAAGACTTCGGCGGAGTTAGCGACTGTGCGATAAGTTCCTCAGCTTCAAAAGTTGGAACCTGATAGTCCCAAAACCCGGTAAACAGGATTGTGATTCGACAGCCAAAAGAGAGAAGGTCAATCAAATGTTCTCTCTCTTTCCGAGCAGTCGGACGGGTTAAGTCGGGAAACAAAGAAATCAACATCGTCCCGTTTCTGGAGATTTCCAATGCTCTACTTATCCAAACCAAATAATCTGAGAAATACCACGGAGGATCAAGAAATATGAAATCAAACTTCCCGCGGAATTTGTTTGAGAGGGGTTTTATAAGATCATGCTTAACCAAACTGTCGCTTTCGTTTGCTGTTCTGGATAAGGCTTCTAGGACCTTTGAATCAAGATCGATCAACAACCTCTCATCACCCAAGCGTCTCATTGAAAACCACTCGAACAACTTCGGTGTTCCGAGAAATGCGAGATTGAAGCCGCGCCAATTCGAAAGCTGCTCGGCTTTCCTACAGGCATTGTCCGAAAAGTACCAAGAGCTAAGCACCGGATTACCTTCAAGTGAATCAAGAATGGAATCCGACCTGCTAATGGCGTCAAGGGCATACATTGCCTCGTTAGGATTTGCGAATACGTTGGTTTTCGAATGTTTCAAGACGTCTGACACGACTGTCGGATACGCCCCGCGACAACCCCTGACAATCTCCCAAAATGACTTTGGTCCATCTTTCAGACAGTTACAAATGGCTTCGAGAACCAATCCATTGTAATTGCTTGTATCTTTTTCATCGTGCATAAAGATGCGCCGGCGTATTTGTCCGACTAGACGCTGATTACAATCGTACTCGGACTCTACTTGGTGAACGACCGGTTCGGACTCTACCGGGTGAACGAAACAAGCTACCTAGTTGCTAACAATGGTCTCGTCGACCGGGCGATTCGTTTCTATCTCTTGCTGGGAGGTCTCAGCCAGCAGTAACTCGAAATCGACAAACCCATGAATCTTGATGTGCTCTTCAAGAAAACGCAGGCCGATCGCAATAAGACCCTCCATGAATCGATACGGTTCCGTGCACTCTGGATGAAAGGCCTCAACCGCGGTTCGTATCTCTCCTGTTGGGTCGAATGTACCAACGTTCCATTTTGTGCCGAGGTTTTCTTCGGTAAGATTCTTAAGACCTCGTGAAAGCGAAGTCGAAACAGCAAATCGCGCAACATCCGCCTGCTCCTTAAAATAGGTTTTCTCAATCACCAGCTTAAGTATCCTCTCAGATTCGACACTAACGCCGATGGTCTTTCTATCAGGGTTCACCTTCATACCTCCACTGGGCGAATCTCGGTCTCAATGCCTGAGATTCGGTAAAGTTCAAACTCAGAAACTAGCTTATTGCCAAGAACACGACGCGCCAAAGTCTCCGACATTTCTTTCCTATAAACAAACAGAACAACCTGCTTCGCCATTTCTGGCAGTGCCGTTAGAACACGCTCGACGTGGCCTTCATCGAGTCGTCCAAATGGTGAATCGATGAACAACGGGCCGGACAATGGTGAGTTTGCCTGTAAAGCGCCCACCAATGAAAGCGCGACAATATGTTCGGCGCCGGACGATCTCAACTCGATCAGGTGTCCATCTTTATGACGAATCTGGAGCCCATAGTTATCATTTATCACTAGATGGTCGTACTCTGGTTCCGTAGTTAGTCGTTTGAACAATTCACTTGCACTTCTTTCAACCTTCATTCGAAGATCCTCGCGAAATCGCCCGACCGCTTCCGCGAATACGTCCTTCAATTCCTCAATTAGTTCCCTACGGCGACTCTCATCCGTAAGATTGTTGCCTCCCGTTTCCTTTATTTTTCGCTGCACTGCATTAAATTGGTCCTCAATATCGGTAATTCCCTTTCGAATCTTCTTGAGATTCTCCGATTGGGCAATTTTGGATTGGAACAGAGACGCCAGCCGATTACGATCGCCTTTAATGACGTCTTCGGGCGAGTTCAATAATTGTAAATTGAGGTCATTGACGGTGGAACGTTTCATCTGTATGTCCATCTCGATTCTATGTAACTGCCTGAGCTTCTCGATTGCGGCAGGCCCTTGATCGTCGAGAACTACTCTATTCAACGAAAGAAGCTGGGCCCGTACGTTGTCTTCTTCGTCGGAGTCAACAGTCGTCAATTCCTGGCCTAACTCATTTTCAAGTACTGCCTGGCGATCCGTTGCTCCGCATACCGGACATACCCCAGATTCTTTGAATGAACGGCTTATTTCATGTAAATACTGCCGTTTTTCATTTTCGCGTCGGCTTCTCGTCAGTTCTACCAGTCTCTCGGTAAGCTCGTGCTTCTTATTATCAAATCCCTTCACAAGCGGCCAATGCCAGCTTCTCGCCAATAAAACCCCGATCTCGTTTGAAATAGTCTGTCGTTGCATTTCTAGGTCGGCCAATTCCTTTTGTAGGCTATCCCGCTGATTCATGACCTGCTCTGCCCTAGCATTCTTCTTCAACGCGTCTTCGGCTTCTTCGATTTGCTGCGTTAGTCTGGTAATTTCAACTTCAAGCGTTGTTCGTTCACGGACGGCCTCGGTGAGTTTGGTGTTAATCAGGTCAAATTGGACCGCGAGTGCCTCGGTGGCCCGATTCTGTTTCGCCGCTCTCGCCTCGGCCTTTCGGGCTTCGCTCAGTAAATACGTCAGATCTTCTCGTGCCTTAATGAGCACAGGAACACCCAAGATCGACTCAATAGCATCGCGAATGCCCCCAGCAACTGCCGACTCGTCAATCAAGAGTTCCTCATATTGCTGTAACAACTCACCATCAAATAGGAAAAAACGAGAAATCTTCTCCGGAAGCAATTTTGCAAGTATGTTCTCTGCGATCGTTTGGTTCTGC
This sequence comes from Acidobacteriota bacterium, assembly GCA_029557535.1. Taxonomy (GTDB): domain Bacteria; phylum Acidobacteriota; class Blastocatellia; order Pyrinomonadales; family Pyrinomonadaceae; genus JAFDVJ01. The sequence goes on along the minus strand of JAKQII010000013.1, from coordinate 73,931 downwards.
GGTTCGGTATTCTTACACAAGAGTGTTGCTATCTTCGGCTCAACTTCTGGGGTATCAGCTGCCGTACAAGTGCGCTCCACTTCGTAATAATCTCCACTCTTTTCCAACGAGATAGTGACTGAGAACTGTTTTGTTCCGTTCTGCCGAGCGCGATAGTTTAACAGTTTCTCCGTTTGAATCTCTCTCTCTCCGCGACCAAGGATCTTTCCAAAGAGCGCAAATCGAACTGCGTTCAGCAAGGTTGTCTTGCCGCGCATGTTGTCGCCAAAGACAATGAAAACCCCGTCTTTGTCGTAAAAATCGATCCTCTGTTCTCCTAGGTACGGACCAAAATTGCATATCGTTAGTGATCTGATACGTAGCATTCAGTTTCCCTCCACTTCAGAAAGAAACTCATTTATGCGCTCATTCAAACGTTTCTGGGCAGCGCGCCGATCATCGGATCCAACATACTCTTGCTCGATTTCAAGAATGGCGTCAATCAATCCTTCAGGATTTGGCTCTATGTTATTAGCCAATTCAATTAGGATTCTCCTCATTTCCTTCTCCGTCTCCTTCATCGTCTTCCTCCAATCCGATTTTTTGACAATCCAGGATGTCAATTCCTTCAGCAAGTAATCTGGCCCTGATAATGTCGATTGCCACTGGATTCTCTGATGATTGGCCAAACTGAACTGAACGGGCCATTTCGGCCCGAATAATTGCGCCCGTCCTTGAATCCTGTCCAAGGTTTTGCGGAACTACAATCGCGTCGAAAATCGTTGCGAATGATTTGCCTGGTGCTGTGCGCAAGACTCTGCCGCGTCGCTGAATGAACTCCCTTGGATTCTGGGACGACGCGAGAATGAGTGCCTTGTTCGCAGCCGGAATGTCAACTCCCTCGTCGAGACAACGAATTGACACAATGATCCCACCACTATTCTCAAACATTGAGATGGTGGTCGTGGGATCGCCCTTCATCGCTGAGTGATACGAGAAAACCCTACAATCGCATTGTTGCCGAAGCGTGTCGACAATCTTATTCATCTGGGAAAGGTCCTCACAATAGATAAGCCACCTGTCTCCCGAAACGTATTCCTCACGAACAACTTTGGCTGCCAAATCGATCTTCCCGGAGGCCTTCTTGACAATCCGAGCTCGTTTGATAAGTTGTCTCTTAACGTTCTCGTCCCACTGGCCATCCGAAGATGTTGACCCCATCAGTTTAGCGATATACTTCGAGATGCTCTGCCATTCCTCTTCCTCGGCATTTGTCAATTGAACCAACTCAGGCCTGTAGAAATACCTGCAAAGTCGATTATCGTTGATTGCGTCAGCCAACCCGTATATCGGTTCGACGTCGTTTCCGAAGACGGAACGGATCGCCGCCGTTCCCTCCGCGTCACCGGCTCGATCGGGTGTTGCGCTAAGCCCAAGGCGGTCTCCCCAGTTTGCATTGAGTATGTTTCGGTTTCGCTGACTCCCTAGTCTGTGAACCTCATCGGCAACAACCATCACATGCTCTCCAAACCGTACTCGCCCGAGAAAACGTGGATCCGATGCCGTTTGGTTTATTGCCAGTACAATTCGGGGCCGCGAACCAACACGCGTCCATTCGCCCAATCGACCGGGACTTTTCCAATCATCGTTAGTGTCGCCGCATAATAGAACGCTCGGCTCAATTGGGCCGAGTACACGCTTGATCTCGGCACTCCATTGCTGAAGGAGAAGTCGACTTGGAACAAGAATTACGACGACGTTGTGTCGTCGCAAAGCATCTTGAACAGCAAGGAGCGCCGTTATTGTTTTGCCGCTACCCGTGGCGTGATGCAATACTCCCCGCCGTCCCCCTGTGTTCCAAGACTCTAAGGCTTGTACTTGATGGGGCAATGGGATAATTTCATCGTGAGATTGACAAGATCTGGTGAGAGAGCTACGCAATTGTTCCGAAGCGGCACTGATTAATGCGTCGATTTCTCCAGGTCTCGCGTGGACAAGCAAGTCCTTTCTAACAGCGTCCGGCAATTCGAAGACGCGAGTCCCTGGCCAAAAGCCGTCCCAAAGTGCTTCAAAGAAAGAATCTTCCTCTCGAACTCGAAATGACTCACGGTCGTCTCCCCACGAAACATAAACGTCAATCGATTCAAGATTACCGTCGGACGACAGCCCATTCCATGTCTCGTTCATCGAGCCCTTGAAAACGACACTATCTCCGTTCTGATCCCGGAAAATACCCACCTTGTCATGAAATAACCGATTCCGTGTGTCCGATTTGGAGTCCGAAATCACAACAACCCGAAAGTCGAGGCGTTCCAATGCGACGAGGGTCGCAAGGAGTTCCGTCGGTCGCCGAAGTTCCATTGATGATGTCAAATAGTCAATATCCAACTTCAGCGAAGAAGTAAGTGCTTCGGTTTCGCGATTTTGGTACCCGCGGGTCAGGGCGAGGATATCGTCGGTGTCAAGATTCGGCGAACAAATTACCCTGAGTCGCCCATTGTTATCAAGAAACTTTCGTAGTCCTGCCCATCCAACGGCATAGATGCTACTGCGAAAATAGCCTACCGCGCGATCATACGTTTCAGAGTTCTCGAGACACGGAACGTAAAACGAGACTGCAATATTGTCCCGCCCCTTTCGATAACACGGTGCGAGACCCAGAGAGCGCAGACTCGTGTCGATTGAACTCATACTGAAACTCCAAACAAGCGATGATCAATGCAAGTTCCCAGGTTATGCGACTGACAAGCAAAAATGCGCTCGCGTTCTCTGACGTTGCCCTGTCGTAACAATCTTTCCTGCGTTGCAACTTTGGATGAGTATGTCGCAGCAAGCGTCAATTCACGAATCTGCATGTTTCTAGAATATGAGAAGTCAAAGTAGAGCGTTGCATCCCAAAACGCAAATGCCTCAAAGTCAATTGAGAACCCCCCCAGAAGTGGAAATCGATCATCGGAAGCATCCAATCGTACATGGGAGTGCCGCTTATGCCCAGGAAGAATAACTTGTATCTTGTATTCATCTTGGGGCCGGCCGCCATGCTGACGAGTAATTGTGTAAAGATAAACACGAAGTCTCTTCGGTGAATCGTTGTCTAAGTCGCACTCAAACGGAAAATCGCTGAAGGCGGAATGCCATGAGACACGATCTCCGATCGACTGGATGAATAGCCGATTTAGCTCCTCTTTTTTGAATACCCTGCTCCTCACATCACATCTCCGCGATCATCATTTCGTGATCTCCTGAACTCACGGCCCGAATCAAGTTGCATTTCAGGATCACGGCTTGGTCGTGGATCAGGCTTCCGGATTTCGTACAGCACACTCGAATCCGTACCTAACTGGAAATCCCCCTGGAAATACCCGCGCCCACCAGAAACAAACTCCCTTATCAGGTCACAACACATCCATTTTCTCCCAAGTTGCTCGCTAACAGCACCTGTCATACACGATCCTGCAAATGGATCAAAAACAAAATCGCCCGGATCACTCAAAAACTTAACAAAAAACGCTGGGAGTTCTGCCGGGAAACGCGCATCATGGATCTTCAGTGCGTTAGCTTCGCAAAAACGTACGTAGGGGTCAGTAGATCGTGTATTCGCAATCGCAAGCACGTTGGGAGGAATTGCCCCTCCATTGTCCTTTTGGAATTTCGTTGAAATGTCATGCCCGGACGGTCGAAGCCGTGGTTGGTAACCATGCTTCAACAACACCTCCATAGACTTGCTGTAGGCTGACAAGACTCTTCGATTGCTCGCTTTCGGCCAGGGCGTGGGTGAAAGCCACCAAATGCAATTGACTGCGTCCTTTACTCGTATCCGTCGTATGGTTACCCATTCAGCTGGAGTCGGCAGCTTCGACGGATTCCACCAAAAGAAGTCTTGACAGAGGTTGAAGCCAAACTCATCACAAAGGCAAATCAGCAATTTGTACTGGTAAAGCGACTTTGTCGGCACACCTTTCGTCCAAGCGCCGCCAAGATCAATTACGAGGCTACCATTAGGTTTGAGAATCCTGCTCATTTCTTGGGCAAATGGTCGAAACCAATTGACGTACTCGTCCGAATCCTTGTTTCCGTAGGATTTTTTGCGAACGAGTCCAAACGGCGGCGACGTGACGATCAAATCGACGCTTTGCGATTCAAGCTCGGCCATCAACTCGAGGGAGTCTCCAGAAACCGCCCTGCCCAATTCAGTTTCAAATACGTTTTCTATCATTCGCACAAAATTAAGTCCGTATTGAGAGATATTCCTAGGCTCGCAGACCGCGATCGAATCTGTACTTTCGAAAATTGCAGACAATTGTTGAGAATTAGACGCAGGTTACCACAGATTGAGTTTTGGCAGAAGTCATCGCAGCTTTGCAGGCGTATTCTCCAGCACGCTTCTGTGAATTTCATGAAATGCGCTACTTCGTCATTTTGCAACCCCTAAATTGGCAACGGAGTGTGAGTAAGAGTGTGAGTAAACGAAAAGGGCAACCATCACGGTTGCCCTAAGTTATTGAAATTAATGGTGATCCGACCAGGACTCGAACCTGGGACCCAATGGTTAAAAGCCATTTGCTCTACCGACTGAGCTATCGGACCACGTGTTCGTCCGGTTTACCTCACCAAACGAACTTTTGATTCTAACCGTCCCAGCCGTTCTTGGCAAGCGGAATAGCGACGTCCGGGATTTTCGATTTCAGGCTTGCGATTTGCCTGAATCCTTGGCGTTCATTGATCCACAGATCACGGCTTCAGCCTTCTTCCCGGCGCAGTCAACCATCGTCCCTCTCCTCTCGCGCGCGACGCGGATGTAACGGATGACGCCGATCTTCCGGAAACAAGCCGTTCAATCAATCAAACAAAGAAGATCCGCGACGATCGGAAAGCTCAGTGAAATCAGCGTCGTGAGGGCGTGGTTCCGATTTTACCGTCGCTACATGACTCTTGTTTCTCCGCTCGCGCGACACGGGTGCAACGGATCGGACGGATCAGCGCCGATCGAGACAGGCCGTATCGGCAACTTGGCAGGGCCGGAATTCTGACCCGCGACATGAAGACGTCGACATTTCGACAATGGAATCACGGGCAACCGGCCGGCTTTTGCGATGAACTCATCGAAGGTTACAGAGACCATTCAAGGCCGCACACTGAAATGAGAAGGTGTTTTCGCCCGAATTCCCTGCACGCCCCGGTCCGATCCAAAATGACGATGACAAAACTATCCGTTTGTTTGATGTCATATCGGACAATTCGACCTATCATAATCAAGAAACCGATTATTGGATCAGAACCGTGGTGCGGTCGAATCTTTTTTCGAGCGTGATTCTTTCATTCTGAAGCAGCACGATCCGATGCGTTGCGGATCGATCGGTTTGAGCAGGCCGTCTGCGCGCGGGAAGTCGCTGAATCCCGCCGGCGTGAAGTTCCGAAGGTCGGAGCCGTCTGCGCGGGCGTCGAAAAAAAAGGACGTCCGGAAAGTTCCCTGGAGGTTTGCGGGGATTGAGAGTTTGTTTGTGACATGGCTATGATCGGGAACACTGATTGTCAGATCTAGTTCCGCCGTCTCGAATCGAGGCTTCCCCGAATGGGGTACAGGCAACGAGCACCTTGCGTTGGCGGTGGATAGGTGCGTCATTCAAGATGTACCGCATCGGTCAAGTCGTTGAGGCATTAGAGAATTGATTATGAATCCGACCGAAAGTACTTCAAAAGATGGGGTGGCCTTAGACACGATTGATCATCTGATCGTTCAATCGCTGGCGCGCGTGGATGGGATCGCGTTGGGGGTATCGCTGGGGACGGTTTTTGGCGTTTTGATCTGTCTTGCAACGGTTGTTCTTGTTTTCAAGGGCGGCGACGTGATCGGCCCAAACCTTGCCCTGCTTAGCCAATACTTCATTGGTTACGACGTCACCTACCCAGGGAGCCTCGTTGGACTGTTGTACGGATTTGTTTTTGGTTTCGTTGTAGGGTGGCTGATCGCCTTCTTAAGAAACAACGTTCTTTCGGCGTACCTTCACGTCCTGAAGCTGAAAAGAACCCTATCCTCGGTCAGCGATTATATCGATCATCCGTGAGAATTTTATGACACCCCCAACGATCCGGGACAAGAAAAGGAAACAAGTCGTCATTATCGGAGCCGGTCCGGCCGGGCTGACCGCTGCCTATGAACTTTGCAAAGAGAATGTGGAGTCGGTAGTGCTCGAGAAGGACTCCGTCGTCGGTGGCATTTCGAGAACGGTAAACTACAAGGGTTATCTTTTCGATATCGGCGGACACAGGTTCTTTACAAAGGTCAGGGCCGTTGACGAGATGTGGCGAGAGGTTCTTGGAGAAGAGAAATTCTTGAAACGGTCGAGGCTTTCACGGATCTATTACAACAAGAAGTTCTTCTACTATCCGCTAAGAGCCGCCAATGCGCTGTTCGGATTAGGCATCCTGAACAGCGTGATGATGGTCGCGAGCTATGTGAAAGCACAGCTGTTCCCGATCAAGCGCGAGGTTTCATTTGAGGATTGGATCACCAACCGTTTTGGTCGGCGACTATTCAATACCTTCTTCAAGACTTACACGGAAAAGGTCTGGGGCATCCCTTGCGACCAGATCTCGGCCGATTGGGCCGCCCAACGCATTAAGGGATTGTCCTTAATCGAAACAGTCAAAAACGCGCTCTTGAGCCAGACGAGCACTGACAAGAACGATGTTATCAAGACTCTCATCGATTCGTTCGACTATCCCGAGAAGGGACCGGGTCAAATGTGGGAAACGGTGGCCGATCTGATTCAGAAACGGGGCAGCAGGTTGAGGATGGAGTCCGGCGTCGAACGGATACACTGGAATAAGGACGGGGTCAGCGCGGTCGAAATCGACATGAAAGGGGAATCCGAAACGATTCCCGGGACCGATTTCATCAGCAGCATGCCGATACAGGAACTCGTGAGAAAGTTGGTGCCCGCTCCGTCACCGAAAGTTCTTGAAGCGGCCGAGAAACTGGCGTACCGGGATTTTCTTACGGTCTCCCTTATCGTAAACAAGCCGAACCTGTTTGAGGACAATTGGATATACATTCACGATTCAGCGGTCAAGGTGGGTCGAATCCAGAATTTCAAGAACTGGAGTCCCGGCATGGTCCCGGATCCGATGAAGACCTGTCTCGGCCTCGAGTACTTCTGTTTCGAGGGCGACGGTTTGTGGAACACCTCTGACGCGGATCTGATATCTTTGGCGACACGAGAAGTCGCCGAACTTGGATTGGTTTCTGCGAACGATGTGGAGGACGGAGCCGTCGTGAGGATGCCGAAAGCCTACCCGGTTTACGATTCCGTCTATGCAGAAGCGGTGAGTACTATCCGAGAATTCGTCGAAGATCTTGGAAACTTGTACCTCGTTGGCCGAAACGGCATGCATAAATACAATAACCAAGATCACTCGATGCTGACGGCGATGTTGTCCGTCAAGAATATCCTGGGCGCAAAATATGACGTTTGGGAAGTAAATGTGGATAATGAGTATCATGAAGAAGTTCGGGAAGCGGACGACGCTTCGGTTTTAGCTTCGACTCAGCCGATGGTCCCAAGACAAATTTCGTAAACAATGACATCAGGACAAGAAAGCGAATCGTTGTTGGAACAGATCGAGGCCACAAAAACAAAGCCTGCAGAAATTCAGGACCGCATACTGCGACAAGCGATTGTTCGGCTGAATGGCAGCATCCTGGGACTGGTTTTGGGTCTTGTCGCTGCAATTTCGATATTTCTTGCCACCAATTGGTTGGTTCTCAAGGGCGGCGATGTCGTCGGACCGCATCTCGGGTTACTCGGACAGTTCTTTTTGGGCTACGAGGTGACGTTTCTCGGGAGCTTGATAGGCGCTGCTTACGGCTTCGTGACCGGTTTTCTGGCCGGCGTGGTCATTGGCTGGATTTACAACGGCGTGGTTTTCCTCAGGACCCCGAGAGATTTGCGATAGCGTGTTCAGGAGATCTTTGACTCCCGACCAAACCACCTAGTTCTATGAAAATCGGAGTCGATGCCACCTGCTGGGGTAATCGTCGCGGGTTCGGACGATTCACCCGCGAACTCCTCTCGGCGTTGCTCGAGATCGACCAATCTAACGATTACTTGTTTTTCGTCGATCGCGATTCCACCGATGCGGAACAACTGCCGACGCGCTCGACGAAGGTCCTGGTCAACACCAGGCTGTCTCAAATAGAAGCCGCCTCGGCCGATAGCAGTCGGTCGGTGCGCGACTTGTGGGCAATGACGGACGCGGTCCGGCGGCACAGGATGGATGCCTTTTTCTTCCCTGCGGTGTATTCCTTTTTTCCGATCCTCAATCGCACGAAATTGGTCGTGACGCTTCACGACGTTATCGCGGACCATAACCCCGATCTGGTCTTTCCGAATCTGAAGTCGAAACTCTTCTGGAAACTGAAACAACGCGTCGCGGTTCACCAAGCGGACGTTGTTGCGACCGTTTCCGAGTACTCAAGACGGCAAATCGCGAACTACTACGATATTGAGGAATCGCAAATTAGAGTAATTTCCGAGGGCGCTCGGGCGGATTTCAGGGTTTTGGAAGCAGGAAACGAAACGGCGGAAACACTTAAGCGTTACGGTTTGGGCGAGACAGATGCGTTCCTGCTTTACGTTGGCGGAATTAGTCCCCACAAGAATCTGACGCGACTTGTTCAGGCGTTCGAAACGATCGCGCGGGAGAGTCCCGACATCAAACTTGTGCTGGTCGGCGATTTCAAGGATGATCCCTTTTTCTCGGCTTATCCGGAGCTGAAGTCGATTGTCGCGAAGCTCGGTCTCGAAGCCCGGGTGATCTTCACGGGCTTTATCCCGGACCTGGAACTGGCGCGTTTCTACAATGCGGCGACGCTTCTGGTTTTTCCGTCTCTGGAAGAAGGCTTCGGGCTTCCTGCCATCGAAGCGATGTCCTGCGGAACACCGGTCGCGGCGAGCAATTGCAGTTCTTTGCCCGAGGTCCTGGGCGACGCAGGATGTTTCTTTGATCCGCTTGACACCGAAAATATAGCGGGCACCGTTCTTTCGATATTGCAGAACGATGACGTCAGGAGAACGATGCGCGAGAAAGGGTTGAAGCGGGCCGAGCGCTTTCTTTGGAAGAATGCCGCTTCCGACCTGCTCGCCGTGTTCAACGAGCTAGTTGCCGATGCTCCGCGGGGCAGGAACGGGTCTTAGTCCCGGGCTTCCAGATACTATTGTTTTTCTTCATGCAATGATCCGAGATTCCTCAGATGACTATCGCCGACCGTTGGACAGACCACTACGATTCTGTATGGTGTCGACCTTCTACCCACCGTTCAGTTTCGGCGGTGACGGGATGCATGTGTACCGTCTGTCCAATGCGCTTGCCCGTCGCGGCCATGCGATTGACGTCTTCTATTGTGAAGACTCGTACAAAATGCTGAACGGCAAGCGGCCGGTTTCCGAACTGCCAAACCATCCGAATATAAGTCTTCGCGGCCTCAGGAGCGGGATGGGATTTCTGTCGCCATTGCTGACTCAGCAAACCGGTCGTCCGCTCTTGAAAGGCAAGCTCAGAAAGGCTCTCGACCGCAACGCGTACGATGTAATTCATTACCACAACATGTCGCTCATAGGCATCACGGCATTGAGCCTTGGGCCAAGAGAGGCGGTAAAGCTATATACGACCCACGAACATTGGCTCGTCTGTCCGATGCATGTCTTGTGGAAATTCAATCGCGAGGTTTGTGAGGAAACGGAATGCCTACGGTGCCAGCTTGCGGGACGCAGACCGCCTCAGTTGTGGCGACAGACGGGATTGATGCGGAAAATGACCGAACACGTCGACCGGTTCTTGTCACCCAGCCGATTCACATTGCGAAAACATCTCGAAATGGGAATGGAAATTCCGATAGAACAGATGCCGTATTTCCTGCCAGAATCGCCCGCATTCCCGAATCCGGACGAACCGGCGCGAGCCACTTCGCCGTATTTTCTGTTTGTCGGACGTCTTGAATATATCAAGGGAGTTCAGAATTTGATTCCCGTTTTCAAAGACCATCCCGAACATAGGCTCGTTATTGCCGGCGGCGGCGGGTACGAAGAGACGCTTCGGGAGCAAGCCGCGGGGATCCCGAATATTGAATTTCTTGGTCCCGTCGACCAAGAACGACTGAAGGAACTGTACACCGCCGCAACCGCGGTTATCGTTCCGTCAATTTGCTACGAGACCTTCGGAATTATCATCATCGAGGCTTTTTCTTTTCGGACGCCGGTGATCACCAACAAACTGGGCGCTTTGCCCGAAGTCGTCGAAGACAGCGGCGGCGGAATCATTTACGAAAATGAGGATGAACTGATCGCGGCGATTCAAAGATTAGCGGCCGATCCGGAATTGAGGGATCAGCTTGGCGAAAAGGGTTATGACGCTTACTCAAGGCTCTGGAACGAGGAAGCACATCTCGAAAAATACCTGGGCTTGATCGATCGTCTCCGGATTCAGAAAAAGGAGAAGACTCCGGAAGGGCAAGGGGCCACGACGAAACACACGCATCCATTTGTATGAGATCAAACGATTCCGTCGGATGCGCGATTCTGACGTACCATTCAATCGACGATAGCGGTTCGGTCATTTCCACACCGCTGAAGTCCTTTCGTGAACAGATGAAATCGTTGCGCCGCGCCGGCTTCACAGTGATCACGATCCGTGAGTTGGCCGCGGCCCTGCAGGAGGGCAAACCGTTAACTGCGAGGACGGTTTCACTGACATTCGATGACGGATTCGAGAACTTTTATACCGCGGCGTTTCCGGTTTTGGAGGAGAACGGCTTTCGGGCAACGGTCTTCCTGGTAACTGATTTTTGCGGACGACACAATGATTGGAGCGGCAACCCGAAGAGTTTTCCGAGAAGTAAAGTTCTGTCGTGGAGCAAGATCAAGGAGCTTTCAGGACTCGGCGTGGAGTTCGGAAACCACACGTGCACGCATCCCGACTTGACACGAATTCCCTTGGATCAGGCTGAACGCGAAATCAACGATTCTAAGTCGACCATCGAGAATTCCCTCGGCCGTGACGTCACGAGCTTCGCGTATCCGTTTGGAAGATCAAACGCGAGGATAAGAGAGATCGCCGCGACCGGTCACGAGACGGGGTGTTCAACGGATCTCGGGAAGGTCGGACCCAAAAGCGATCGCCTCGACTTGGAACGGATCGACGCCTACTATCTATCCAAGCCCGGAACGTTCGACAGGCTTCCGACAAAGGGGTTCGATCGTTACCTGGCATTTCGGCAAAGGCTCCGCGATCTTAAGGCAGCATTTTCGCTATGACGGCGTTTTTTTGGAGGATTACCGTTTTATGTCCGTAGTATCAAGAATCAGCCGACACGCAAGGTTGTCGATGGAGGCGGTCCGATATCGTGATCGACAAACGCCGCCGTTCATGATCATTTTCATCAATTCGATCTGCAATCTGACGTGCGAACATTGTTTTTACTGGAAGGAACTCAACAAACGCGACGATTTGAAGTTCAATGAATTCGAGAAGTTGTCGCTCGAGCTTGGCGATTTCGAAAATCTCAATCTTTCGGGCGGTGAACCGTTCATCAATCAGGAATTCGGAGAAATATGCACCCTCTTCATCAAGAACAACAACGTTAAGAATATCTACGTTCCGACCAACGGCTATTTCACGGAACGAACGGAAAAAGCGTTGCGAAAAGTCCTGTCAAACAACTCGTTTGATCTCTTCGTTTGCGAGTTGTCACTCGACGGAATGCCGGAATATCACAATACTTTTCGCGGCAATCCCCGTTCCTTCGAAAAAGCGATGGAAACGTACGAAATGCTCGCCGAGCTTCAAAAGGAAGATCGGCGCCTTCGGATCCACGCCAACACCGTTGCGATGAGCGAGAACATGGATGAGGCGTGGAAGCTGACGGAATACCTGCACGACAACTGTCCGGCGATGGAGCATCACAATCTTGCGATCATTCGCGGCGATCGGAAGAACCCTTCACTCCAGGGACCGCAGCTCGAGAAGTACAAGCAACTCTACCAACACGTTGCGGAAGTTTGGCAGGACCGAGAAACGAGCCGATTTGGCTCGAGCGTGGAACCGATGCTGCAATGGGCAAAAGTGAAAACCATAGAATCGGAGACGCAGTTCATTCCCTGTAAAGCCGGAATCTTAACGGGCGTGGTTTACGCGAACGGCGATGTCAGCGTTTGCGAAGAGCATTTTCCAATCGGGAATCTTCGAAAGGCCGGTTTCTTTGAGATTTGGGATTCCGAAGAAGCGCAAAAGCTGCGGGCTCAGATCAAGGCGAAAGCTTGTTACTGCACCAATGAGATTTTTATGTGGTCGAGCATCGTTTTTCAGCCGATTCAATTGACCCGCGCGCTGATCGGGTCAAGAAGATCAAAAGCAAATTCGCGAGACCCGCTTGCGGCCGACCGTCGCGTTGAGAACTCCTGAGTCGTTGTGTCGAATCCAATTAAGCAACCTGAGGTTTCGGTGATCGTCCCTGTCTTTAACGGAGGCAGGTTTCTGGAACTGTCTCTTGACGCGCTGTTCAACTCTGATCACCCAAACTTCGAGGTCATCGTCGTTGACGATGGATCAACGGACGACAGCGCGGAAATCAGTCGCCGAAAGGGTGCGACGTTGATCGGGTCCGACCGTCGCCAATCGGGCCCGGCCGCGGCACGGAATCTGGCGGCCAAGAAGGCTAACGGCGAGATACTGCTATTCGTGGATGCCGATGTTGTTGTCAAAAGCGATACGATATCGAAGGCGGTGGATGCGTTTCGTCGTGATCCGAAGATCGCGGCAGTGTTCGGTTCGTATGACGATTCGCCGGCCGAAAAGAACTTTCTTTCACAATACAAGAACCTCCAGCATCATTTCGTTCATCAGATTTCAAATCCGGAGGCGTCTACGTTCTGGGCGGGATTGGGTGCGGTTCGTCGCGAGGTCTTTGCGTCGATCGGAGGATTCGATAGTGAAAAATTTGCCGTTCCCTCGATCGAAGACATTGAACTCGGCCTAAGACTAAAGTCCGCCGGATACCGCATACTGCTCGATCGGAACATTCAAGCGAAGCACTTGAAGAAATGGACGGCGACATCGCTGGTGAAAACGGAGATCTTCTGCCGAGCCGCTCCCTGGTCAAAGCTGATCCTGACGAGCCAAGGGATGATAAACGATATGAACCTGAAGACCGGCGACCGATGGAGCTCGGTTTTCGTCGCTTTGTCGCTGTTGATTCTGCCATTTGTCTTGTGGAAGCCTTGGTTATTGTTCGTGCCTATCCTCAACCTGCTCGCAATCGCTATTCTCAACCGGAAGATATTGCGTTTTTTTGCCGCGAGAAACGGAATGCTCTTCGCCCTAATGACCTTTCCATGGTTGATTTTCTACTTTTTTTACAGCGGGGTTACATTCGTCATGAGCTGGTTCCGGTATGCACTTCCGCGAATTCTCATGTTCAACAAAGGGGAAGAAATTAATGGATCGGGGCCCATCCACTAGCAACCCGCTCAATGAGGGTCGAAGTCGGACTTTCCGGCGTACGCATGCGCACGAAGGTCTTGTCCTTTTCGCTTCTGTCGTCGCTGCCTTTGTCATTCGATTTGTTTCGCTCCCGACCGATCAGGTCATCAACGGAGACGGAGTTTACTATGCCACTCTCGGCAAGAGGCTGGCCTCGGGCGATCTTGCGGGCGGGATCAGCGGATACTGGTCCCCCCTGTATTCGGTGCTCGTCGGAATTTCCTCTCTGTTCTTTAACGACCTCGAGTTTGCGGCAAGATTCGTCTCGGTCGTCGCCGGGACACTCTTGGTTCTGCCTTCGTACTATCTGATCCGCACTTTTTACGGTCGAACACCGGCTTTGCTGGGAACTGTGTTGATCGTCATCCATCCGGCGCTGCTGCGAGCGTCAAACTGGGTAATGAGCGAATCCGTTTACTCGCTGATCTTCATCACCGCGATCCTGACCGGCTGGATCGCCTTGCGCGATGGAACGGCAAAGGCGTTTTTCATCACCGGGATTCTCTGGGGAGCCGCCTACTTGACGAAACCAGAAGCAATTGGCCTTTTCGGGTTGTTTCTTGTTCTAACATCCGTCGCAAGGTTCTTTCGGAAAAAAGTTGGAGGCCGGCGATATGCCGCAGGCCTCTTGACCCTGCTTTTGGGATTTTCGATCTTCTTTTTGCCCTATGTTGTTTTCCTCTATAAGAAGACGGGGCAATTGACCATTAGCCAAAAGATCATGGTCAATTCGCACCTTCCCGGAATGGACGATATTGATGAAGGGTTCCTCAAAATCGACAACGACAGGCAATTGACAATGCAGGACAGGATCTGGGGCGATATGTATGAAATTGAATCGCCGACGCAGTCAAGTCCGCCAACGCCCGTTTCCGATTCAACTTCTCCGCGCGCGTTCACTTTGTCGAAACTCCGTACTGACCTGAGCGAAACTATACCTTGGGTAATATCGTTGTTTCGAAAACAGTTAAGGGACTATTTGCCCGCATTATTGCCCTACCCGTTCATATTCCTCGCCATCTTTGGATTCTTCTACAGAACGTGGACCCGATTTCGCGCTGCGAGGGAATTGTATTTGATTTCTTTTTTTCTCTTCATGCTGCTCGGTTATGCCCTGACCGTCGTCGAATTGCGTTATGTTTATCCGCTGGTTCCGATCCTGATCGCCTGGACCGTCAAAGGAATCGTTGAGTTTGGCGATTGGACCTCAGAATCGTTGTTTAAGGTCCTGAGGACGAGCCGTCGCATCCGACCGTTGTCGATCCAGGTTTGCCTCGTCGTCGTGCTTATCGCGCTTGTTGCGCCATCGGTATTCAGCTTGAATGAACGCGGGACTTTTGGGGATTCGCCGACTGAGGAAAAACAGGCAGGATTGTGGATAAAAGACACCGCTGCCGACCCTCCGGTTGTAATGTCGGTGTCCGCGACACCAGCGTTTTATGCAGGCGGCAGACACCTTTTCTTGCCCAATGAAGATCTCCAGACGGTGCTCGATTATGCCAAACGGAAGAAAGTAGATTATCTGATATTCAGCCAGCGGCGATTGAAGCTGACGCCCAACGCCTTTCCGCCGGACGAGAGCGGTCTGCCGCCGGAATTCCGGCTTGTCTACCGGGACGAGCCGGTGTCCGGCTTCAAGATCCTCGTCTATCAAGTAGCCCATTGATTTGTGCCCCGGAGGCGAGCCAAGGTTCGAATGAGAAGTAACACGGATCGGAACAGTCGAGTCGGCGACGAGTCATCGTCGGAACTCGGAACCCTCGATGGGGCGCTCGACGTTTCGTTTTCAGTTGGCCCGTTTCGGTTGTTGCTTTGGTCTGCCGCAGCGGGCAGTGCCGCTTGGGGATTATTGGCACCGTATTTTCGCGATGCCGAAGGGGCCCTTCGCGGCACGGTCTGTCTTCCTATCGCGATTGCTGTCGCGTTGGGCGTTCTTGGATTCGGCGTTTCCACAAAATGGAAGACTGCCGCCGCTTGGTTGGCATTGGGCGTGGTTGGACAGGCAGTGGCATTGCAGATGATCGTTGCCGGGATTGAGATTCGATACGCGCATTATCGGCTCGTCGGTACTTTGATTTCGGATTCGCCGTGGTTGCTGGCGACCCTGGCATTTCAGACGATTGCCGTATCAGTCGGGTTCCGGAACCGATTTGCGTTGGTGTTCAAATGGCTTACCCGAAATTTCAGGTTCTGGCAGTTAAGCGCGATCGCGTTGGCTTTTGTTCTGACCGGCACGACGGTTTCGCGCGACACCGGCTACTACGTCCAAGAGGTCATTTTCGCAACTTTCGTCCAAACCTTGAATTTGATCAATATCCTGCTCGTCGCCTGGAGCCTTCCGAATTCCGTACTCGCCTCTTTGAGAAGCTTCGCGGCCAGGCTGAACGGTACGGGAACTTTCGGAATCAGCCGGACCAAGTTACTCGTCATCCTGCTTGGAATACTGGCAGCGGCGCTGTCGGCGCTTCTGAGTTTTGTTTCATACGAACGCCACCCGCACCTTGGGGATGAAGTCGCTTATCTTTACCATGCCCGCTACCTGGCAACCGGTGCTCTTTGGATGCCGACCCCTTCGGTACTTCCCGCATTCAATCTGGATCTGTTCGATTTCGACGCCACGCGTTGGTACGCCACTCCGCCGGTCGGCTGGCCGCTTGTGCTGGCGATCGGAGTGTTCCTCAACGCTGACTGGCTTGTGAACCCTGTCTTGACCGGAATTTCCGTGATATTGGCTTACGTATTGGTTCAGGAACTGTACGATCGCCGGACCGCGCTGTTGACGGCCATCCTCTTGACCGCGTCGCCGTGGTTCATTCTGGTTGGAATGAGCTTTATGACCCATACCTCGTCGTTGGCGTTTGGGTTGGCCGCCGCGGTTGCGATGCTCCGGGCCCGAAGGAACGACAGCATCTCTTGGGCGTTGGCCAGCGGAGCGGCGGTTGGAATGGTTGGATTGATTCGTCCATTGGAAGGCGCGATCATCGGGGTGTTGATCGGACTTTGGGTCGTCGGTCTGGGAGGCAACCGACTGAAGTTGCCCGGAATCGCTGCCTGGATCGCGGGTTGCGGAACCGTCGGTGCGATCATCTTCTGCTACAACTATGTGCTGACCGGAAGTCCGACCAAGTTTCCGATAATGGTCTGGGCCGACAAGTATATGGGCGTCAACAGCAACGCAATGGGTTTTGGACCCGAACGCGGTGCCGGCTGGCCGATCGATCCGTATCCGGGCCACAGTCCGTTTGAAGCGTTAATCAACGCCAACCTGAACACGGCGGCGATCAATACCGAACTTTTCGGTTGGGCGACAGGATCGTTGATTCTCGTCATTTTTCTATGCTTCTCAGAGAGGCTGCGTCGCAGTGACCTCCTGATGGCCGCGCTTTTGATCGGTGTTTTCATTGCGCACTGCTTCTACTGGTTTAGCGGTGGTCCGGATTTTGCGGCCCGCTATTGGTTTTTGATGATAGTCCCCTTAGTCGTTTTGAGCGTACGTGGCGCGGAATGTCTTATTGATCGGTTAAAGAACGAACCAGGCGTGTCGCTTGCCGGTTCGAGAGTTTTGATTGCTGTCGCGCTGCTCTCTCTGATGGCGCTTGTCAATTTCCTTCCGTGGCGTGCAATTGACAAGTATCATCGGTACCTGAGGATGAGGCCTGATATCATTGACCTCGCGAAAACGTACAATTTCGGCAGGAGTCTTGTGCTGATTCGGGGCAAACGGTTTCCGGACTTTGCTTCGGCTGCGATCTACAATCCGATCGATCTTCAGGCCGGTTCGCCGGTCTTCGCATTTGATGAGAATCCTGACTTGCGACACCAAGTACTGAAAGTCTACCGCGATCGTCCCGTTTGGATCGTCGACGGCCCGTCAAGGACAAATGCCGGTTTCGAAATCGCCGAAGGGCCGGTGTCAGCGGACGTCCTGCTCGAACGCGAGCCGCCGGGCGGCCGATAAACAACCGTTCGATTCGAGCGAGTAATCCGATCTCATCAAACGCCGCGAAGGCAATATGACACAAAGCCGAGACAACGCATCCCGATATCGCCCGATAACGATCGTTTTCCTGATCCTGATCGGATTCGCCACACTCGTGGGGACAGTGGTTCCGGCGGGCCTGGGATGGGATTTCGCCAACTTCTACGACACGGGCCGGCGGGTCGCGGTTTGGCAGATTGCTGATCTGTACGAGTCCGAAAGCCTGATCGCCGGAGAGCCGCCGCAGGGGAAGCTGTCTTTTTGGGGAGCTCCGATATCTGCGCTGCTTTATGCCCCTCTGAGCCTTTTTTCTCCGGACAGAGCGCTGCTTGTTTTCAAGGTTCAGAACGCGGCGGCGTGTTTGATCGCTCTTTGGCTGCTTTTCCGTAATTACCGCTGGTTCTTTTCCGGGAACGAAATCCCGGATCCTTGGAGGTTCGCCGCGCTCTTCACCGGAGCCGTCTTGCTTTATCAGCCGTTTTGGGCGATCTATCGAATCGGCGGCCAGACCACCCCAACGGTTTTTCTGCTTTTTACGATCGCGTTGTTTTGCCACTCGAAAGAACGATTCCGGTTGTCGGCGGTATGTATCGCCCTTGCCGTGCTGATCAAGCCGGCATTTGTCTTCGTGCTGTTTCCACTCTGCTTGGTTTCGGGATGGAAGTTCGTTCGCGAGGCAGTTGCAGTTTTTGCGGCATTTGCCGTAGCTTCCCTTCTGATACTTGGATGGGACGTCCACGTGAAGTTTCTTGTCTTGATGTCTCAAGGTATGACAAAAGGCTATCCTTGGCTTTATAACAGCTCGCTATTTGTCACCGGAGAGAATCTCAAGCTCCTGGCGGATCCGCCGATCGGCGGGCCGATTGTCGGGGCATCGGTGATCGTCTTGAAGGTCCTGTTTGTTTTCCTGTTCGGTGTAATGTTTAGGCTGAGCCGCTCAGAGAACTGGACGACGGCGGCCCGGCGCCAGTTCGATATCCTGATGTCCGTCACGTTCTGCCTGATGATCTCCCAGACGGTGTGGGAACACTACCTTGCGCTATTGTTCCTCCCGCTTGCGTATCTTTTGGCAATTAGTCTTACACTATCGACCGGAGCCCGTTTTCTCTTAGCGTCGATCTTTGCGGCGTCCGTCGGTCAGAATACGGTTCTGATTTCCTTCGTCAACGCCCATTTGAGCTTCGATACGGTACCCGAATTGATTGCCGTCGGATTGCTCAAGAGCAGTCCGCTGTGGCTGATGCTTATGTTCCTGTTGATCTACCGGCGCGAGTTCTTTCGAAGCTTTCGTGGCCCGCACTGGGCGCGCCCGGCGGAAAGGAGTTGATGATGTGAAAAGTCCAGTACCAAAACCATCGCTTGCAGGAGCGCCGAATCAAGGGCAGACTGTCGTAAAGGTCGTCCTGTTTTCGGGCGGAAGAGGCTCCCGCGTGTTGTCGCGGCAACTCATCAATCACCCTCAAGTCAAACTGACGCTTGCAGTCAACGGCTATGATGACGGCAAATCGACGGGCGAGATTCGTCGGTTCCTCGGCGACAGCCTTGGCCCTTCGGATTTTCGGAAGAACGCGTCCCGGATGGCGCGCGAACTCGCAACCTGCCAGAGCGAATTAATCGATCTGCTTGATATTCGCTTGCCCGACAAATGCTCGAGTGACGAAGGGCTTGCCGTTCTGCGGCTCCTGTCCGGCCGACCGGAAGCGCCGGAAGCTGATTGGCAGATCAAACTGCAGGAAAAACTGGAACGCCTTGACGAACGGGCGAAACGGAACGTGGGTGCGCGTCTCAGTCGTTTTGAGAGCGAATTTTTAGCCAAGGACCGGGCATTTTCGTTCGGCGATTGCGCGCTTGGAAACATCGTCTTTGCCGGGTGTTTCCTGGAAACAAAGCGTAACTTCAATGATGCCATCACAGACTACTGCTCGCTGTTGGGTTTGCCTGAAGGTCTTATTGAAAACGTTACCGATGGCGAGAATGCGTGCCTTGTGGCCCTGAGTCAAGAGAACCAACTACTCTCAACAGAAGCAGATATTGTCGACTCCACACGGCGCAACCACATCAAGGACATTTACCTGTTTGACCGGATCCTGACGCCCGAGGAAGAATCCCGGGCCGTCACCGCCACGAACGAGGAAATTCGCCGCCTGATCGCACAACGCACCCGCGTGCCGCTGGTAAACCCGAGACTGCTCGATCGAATCGCGGAGGCGGATCTGATTATCTATTCGCCCGGAACGCAGCATTCGAGCCTTTTCCCGTCGTATCTGACGCCGGGTTTGGGGGAGGCGATCGCAAAGAATCTGAGGGCCGTGAAACTCCTTGTCACGAACTTGCAAGAGGACGCCGAAATACCCGACAGCAGCGCGGTCGACATTATCGAGCGGGCCGTCTACTACTTGAAAGATCGAAACACGAAAACGATCCCGACGCCGTGTCTGATCACCCATTATCTCCTCAACGATCATCATCAAACCAGTGACGACAAACCTTACGTACCGCTCGGCAGACTGGAGAGCCTTGAAGACCCGCGGCTTGTTCGGATCGGCAATTACGAAGAAGGTACGACCGGAACCCACGACGCTGAGAAGATCGTCCTTCCTTTCATAAATGCGATCCTAAGTCGGGGCAAAGGCCTGAAAATCGCGGTTTGGCTGCTTGACACCGATTCGCTCGACAAGATCACGCAAACGATGCTGGAAGCGGTCCGGGGCGGCATCTCCGAACTTCCGCTCTCGATCGAGGTCTATTATTCCAGCGAGAATTCTCTTGATTCGACGTTTGCAGATCTCTTGCCGTTCAAAGTTCGCAATGTCAGAACCGATGGAAAATCAGTGACCGAGGCCCTTCGGTATTCAGTGTCGGGGCAAGGCTTCGATTATGTCGTTCTGTTCGATTCGTCAGCAATGTACAAGGGAGAGGAAATCGTCAATGTTGCTTCATTGCTGACAAACCCGAGGCTGGATGCGGTCTGGGGAAGCCGCCGCCTGTCGGTCAAGGACATCCTCGAATCGTACAAGTTCCGGTATCGTAACAACCTCCTGCTAGGAGCCGTCAGCTTTGTCGGCAGCCACCTCCTGAGTTTGTTGTACCTGCTACGCTATGGCCGTTATGTTTCGGACACTCTGTCGGCGGTCAGGGCGGTTAGAACGGAATACCTGCTCAGCGACGAGACGGAACTGGATGCCGCGAACTTCAATCAGAAACTACTGTGCGCGCTGTTGGAAGATAAGGCAGACCTGCTCGAGACCCCGGTTCAGTTCTTCCCGCTGTCGCCAGCCAAAGTTAAGCGGACGACGATTCTCGGCGGGCTTCAGTCCTTGCTTACGGCATTTGGCGGTCGACCAAGGAAACGACGACGTGAACTCAGTTCGGAGACTTCTACGGATCGTTCGTCTGACTCAAGGTCCGACAGTCTGGCAGCCAGACATTGAATGCGGCGACCGGTGATGGATTTCGAACTTGTGATCTTCGATTTGGACGGCGTTTTGGTGGACACGTCGCCTTGCCACGAACTCGCCTACAATGAGTTGTGGAAGTTGATGGACATTGCAGGGCCGCGCTATGAGTCGATCGCCGGACGGAAAACCCGAGAGGTGGTAGAGGAATACGGGGCCAGGATCAATGTCGACCCGGCTCGCTTTGGCGAATGGGTGCAATTCAAACAAGAGCTTGCGCGGACGCACTTGAACAGTGCTCAAATCGCCTTTGATGATAGTGCCGAGTGCCTGCAGCGCCTGACGGGTGCCGGCCAACTCCTGGCGCTCGGTACCGGAGCTTCCCGAAAGACAGCCGAGATGGTGTTGCGCCGTTTTGGCTGGGACGCGGTGTTTTCAGTTGTCGTGACCGGCGACGACGTAATGACCGGAAAGCCGGCGCCCGACATTTACAGCGTTGCGATCGAGCGATCAGGCGCGTCAGCGGAACGAACGTTGATTGTCGAGGACAGCGACGCCGGACTTGAAGCAGCGGTTGCGGCAGAGGCGTATTCGGTTTCGGTCCGAAGCGGAGCAAGGATCGATCACCGGCGGTTTATCGGCGCTTTTCCTGACATTAGCACCATGCTGGCAGCGTTGGAAAAGGGCGAGTTATGAAGCGAGTGCTCTTGGTTCCGGCGGCGGGTTTAGGTTCGAGACTGCAGACGGAGATCCCGAAGCTACTATTCCCGATCAACGGGACGGCAATGATCGATTACCTGTTTCGCCTTTATGCGCCGTTCGTTGACCGCTTCGTGTTGGTGCTGAACCCGGCCCATGTCGCAGCCGTGAGAAGCCATTGTGAGAAGTTTGATCTGCCGATCGAGTTTGAAATCCAGGAAACGCCGACCGGAATGCTTGACGCGATCCTGATTCCGCAAACCCGTCTGGGCGAGTTCTTGAATGAGGAAGCCGACCAGGTCTGGATCACTTGGTGCGATCAGATTGCGGTTCAAACGCAAACGGTTCAACGATTGTCGGTTTTGTCGGAGGACAGTAGCGGGGTCGTAATGCCGACGGTCGTTAAGGGGCGGCCATACATCCACTGGGTTCGCAACCGAAGCAACGAGATCGTCGGGCTGCTCCAGCGACGTGAGGGCGACGCAATGCCCGAACGGGGCGAAGGCGATGTCGGTCTGTTTTCGCTTTCGAGGAAGGCCTATTTTGACTTGCTTCCCCGATTCGCTTCGGAGGCGGGTGTCGGGAACAGGACAGAGGAACGAAATTTTCTTCCCTTCATCGTCTGGCTTTCCGGGAAAGCCGATGTGATGACGTTTTCGGTCAGGACCGAAATCGAATCGGTTGGTATCAATGATCGGGCCGACGTCGCTTTGATCGAGAGTTATCTGAATGGAAAGACGCAAGCTGACAATAGTTATTCCGGCGTATAACGAATCGAAGTTCATCGGGCGATTACTGGAGAAGGTGCTCGCGGTGGAACTTTCTCAGTTCGACTTGGACAAGGAAGTGATCGTTATCGACGATCGTTCAACCGATTGTACGGCGGATGTGGTCCGTGCATTCGAGAATGTCGTCCTTCACCGGCATCGGCGCAATACGGGAAAAGGCGGGGCGGTCAAAACGGGGGTCAAACACGCTACCGGCGACTATCTCATCATCCAGGACGCTGACCTTGAATATGACCCGAATGATTATGTACAGATGATCAGGGCGCTCCTGACGGAAGAGTGCGGCGCAGTTTACGGCAGTCGTTATCTCAAATACCCCGGTCGGGGCAAGTTGATCAATCTGTTTGGCGGAAAGCACCGCGGCCAATCGTGGCGGGCCTACATTGGCGGTCAGACTTTGAGTTTCGCGGGCGTCGTCTTCACCGGGCGGTATCTGACCGATACCGTGACCGCGCTCAAGCTCTTCCGGCGAGAGGTCATAGAGCCGCTTGAACTTCAAACAAACGGCTTCGAGTTGGATCACGAAATCTCCGCGAAGATCCTGGCGCAAGGCTGCTCGATAAAGGAGGTTCCGATCAGTTACTTTCCGCGAAGTAAGGGCGAGGGCAAGAAGATCGGCCTCCGAGACTGGTTCGTCGCCATCAAGACTTTCTATCGATACCGCAACGGGTGATCGCCGAATTGGGTTACAGTCAATCTTAGGCTGCGTCTACGCGGACCGATTGCCGCTCAGAATTTGACGAAAGAAGGCTATTGAAACCGTGCAAACTTGAGAGCATTTTCCACCATTTCCAAAGCAACTGCTACCAAGAAACAAATTCGAAAACCGAAAACTTACTTACGAAAAGAACGAAAATCCTTATCACCACCACCGGTAAAATCCGTACTGATTTTCTTGCCTAAACCGGGACTCCGAACCGGACTCTACCTCTTTTCAGGCCGGGCTTCTCTTTGAAGACCAGGGTTCTTGCAGTTTGATTCATCCGCATATTCAAGACCTGTTTTTGAAGTGTTGGTCTATTGCTTCAAAGGGGGCCTCTGTTCCTGTGCCGCTTTTTGTCTTGACTTTTCATATCGCCATAAGTTCCAATGAAATCTGGAGGTTCTCTCCCAGCCTGTCATTGAAAACGGATCACTTTCCGAGATTGCTCACAAATTTCTCGTCCGGAAGTTGGTGGTGTGGTGTTTTCAGTCAATCACAAAGTAATAGTGCCTGTCTGCTTTATGTTCTACTTAAGACGATCTTTAGTCTCGTCTTGCCTGATCGGATGTGTCGCTTCTTTGGCTGCGCTTTTTCCGGTTCTTGCGCAAGACGGAAATCGATTTGGTTTCTTGGTAAATGATCAGAACTTGTTTCCGGTGCGTGCATCCAAAGCGTCTGCTGTTACTGGGGTACTCATTGGCAGTAGAACAAACCCGCAAACCACGGTCGATCTTTCCGCGGTAGGAAATGCAGATTGGGCTCATTGGGGACTCACGGGAGCCAATAGTTTCAATCACAGAAGCGGCGTCACTCAACAAATCAGTAACTTTGTGCCGCTCGGTACTGGAACAATTCAGCAATTCACTGAAAATCCAAGTACTTATAGCTGGAGTGACGGGACACCGACCGTGGCAGCCAGCACTACTGACACGGGTGTTTACACAATCGGACCAAACAATGGCTTTCAAATCACGGTCCCGGCCGATACGACTCAAAGGAGTCTAAAGCTTTATGTTGGAGTGTCTGCAGCAACCGGCAAGTTGGAAGCCTCAATAAGTGATGGAAGCGCACCGACATATGTTGATACGAGCTTGGTCAATACGAGCGCAACGAGCGTTGCGGTTTACACACTGAATTATCAAGCCGGGACAAGCGGGCAGACTCTGACCGTCAAATGGACCGTCCAAACAGCCCACAATATCTGGGGCAATGTCACTCTGCAAGCCGCTTCATTGGTCAACGCCACACCGGCGGATAACATTGCACCGACGGTGAACATCCAAGGATTAAAACACTATGTCCGGGTTTCCAATCAAGTGCCTGTGACCGTACAGTCGAGCGACAATCTTGGAATTGACAGAGTTGAACTCTATGTCGACGGTTCGTTGTTGAGCACTCGCAACGTAGTACCTAACATCCCGGACGCCTTGATCACATTCAACTGGAATACAACGACGCTTTCCAATGGGAAACATCTGCTTCAGGCTAGATCGTTTGATTCATCTGGCAATTCGCGGACGGCGTCCTTGGCAGTTGTTACTCTTAACTCCCCCGCTTCTCCAACAACGGGCAATCGAATTACCATCGTTCCGAACGTCAGCTATCAAACTATGTCGGGTTGGCAAGCATCGGGTGATACCGGCATCATCGAGCTGATCGGGTCCGTTGACTATTGGAATAACACGGTACTCGACGCGAATGTGGAGTTGGGAATCAACCGTGTTCGTGTTGGCTTGCATTCGGGAATTGCGGAAAATTCAGCGGACTATTATGGGTCTTTTCTTGCGGTCGGTCAGAATGCGCCCAATCCGACGTGGCAGGCTGTTCGTGACAATTGGAGGGTTCCGATCAATGACAATGCGGACCCGAATTCGATTAATCCCTCTGGGTTCAAGTGGGCGATGCTTGATCGACAGATCGACAAAGTCGTTCTTCCGATGCGGCAAAAACTGCAGGCACGGGGAGAAACCCTTTTCCTTGTACTCACGTATGTCCATTTTTCAACCCTTAATCAACTTCACGTTGATAACCCCGCCGAATATGGTGAACTGATCCTAGCGACCTGGAATCATCTCAATCTCAGATACGGGTTTGTACCGAATGCGCTTGAGATTTTTCTTGAACCGGACAACGACGCCGCAAACGTATCTCCGAGCGAGATGGCCGCGATGATTGTCGCCGCGAGGAACAGACTGGTCGCAGCGGGTTACGCGAAACCATACATAATGGCCCCCGCAACTGTTTCAGGACCTTCAGCCCGGACCTTTTATCTTAGTTTGAAGTCGGCCAATGCCGCAGCGGCGGGGTATATTGATGAAATCGGTTATCACAGATACGTTGACATTACGGATCCTGACCTTCAGCTTTTAAGAAATACGGCAGAAGCCGACGGCAAAAGGACCGCAATGTCGGAATACGGCGGCGGGACATATTTCGATTTGCACAGTGACCTGAAAATTGGCAAAGTCTCGGCATGGGAACAATTTGCATTGGGCTTTCCTGAGGCCGACAACGGATTCCAGTATTTTTACGTCAACGGCTCGAATCCTAGCTACACAGTAAACATTGGAAGCCGCACAAAATATTTACGACAGTATATGAAGTTTATTCGTCCCGGCGCAGTTATGAAAGGCGTTACGAACTCTTCAGCTTCATTTGATGGATTGCCTTTTTAGAATGCTAACGGAACATTTGTTGTTCCCATAAAAGCGACGACTAGTGGAACGGTGGTCGTTGAAGGCCTGCCACCCGGAACCTATGGTATTAAGTACACGACCGCGGCGAGTTATAATGTTGACCTGGCCAATCAAACAATTGGCGGAGGAGGGTTGGTGACCTTTCACATGCCTGACGCGGGAGTGGCTACGGTTTATGATCTCAATTATCTGGCTCCGCCTAATCCCTAAGTCAGGCTATCTGCGGCAGACTTCCGAAACAAACGGCTTTGAGGTTGTGAGATCGCGAGACTCCATCATCGTTCACCCAAGGCGCGGTTGATATGAGAGGTCGAGTTTGAAATCCCGGGCTTGCGGCAATATCTGACACGTACCGTCCTGACTCCCCCCCCTCAAAATTGCAGCGATCTGCGATTCCGTAAAACCTTGATCGTTTCATTTCTTCTCCTCCACCGTCTGTCATGATTTCAGAGAATCCCCAATCTGGACGTGTGCAGTTTTGGGGAATAAACCCAGATTACGTTAGGGATTTTTGCCCGGAACGGGCAAGTTGTCTGCTTTATTCGCGATCATTCGCGCAGATTCGCGGGCAGAGATTTTCTTCCAACGCGTAATCTGGGATAAAACGTCGCTAGAGCCCCTTCAAAAAACCATAACTGTCTGATGGTATGAGGGTTAGTCGGAGAAGTTCAGGATCATAGTGTTAGGAAAAAGAGAAAATGGGCGGAAAAGGCTTGCACTTGTGATACGTTTCAGGGATGAGAAGCAACCCAGGCTATAGGGGTTTGAGACGACCTTCGAGACGGAGTTGGACCGGGAGAACCGCTGGGGTGAAGCTGAGCGACGCTGGTGGCATGGGACGGGCTCGGTGAGGCGGACGAGAAGAGCCTGATGAAATCACGGAAAGGATGTTGCTTTATCTCAGACACTACTCAATGTCGTCATTTATCCAGCATTCCTCTTAATGTAGTTCCATAGATCAGAATCGCGTTGTAGGCCGCCCAGCCTATCACCGTCAGGAGAAGGGGCTTGTCCCGAAGAAGCATTTTGCTGGGATCTCCGCCGTTTGCCGAGTCTCCAAGTAATGCCAAATAGCGGAACATTCCGTATATTACAAAAACCGTTCCGTAGATCAGGGCATCGGTGCCGAACCTCGCAACCGTTTCCGGGGCCACCGTATAGAGCGCGTAACAGACGATCGCCGCTCCGATGAGTATGGTATTGACGCGGTCAACATATTCAACGGAATACTGACCCAGAACGTACCGGTGCGCGGCCGCATTGCCCGAGAGCGTCAACAGCTCTTGGCGTCGTTTCGTAAAGGCGAGAAAGAGCGCGAGCAGGAAAGCGCAAACGATCAGCCAATGCGTCGGCATTACCTGAACCGCGATAGCGCCACCAACGACGCGCATTACAAAGCCCGCGGCAATTGTCATGCAGTCGAGTACCAATAAATGCTTCAGCAGCAGACAATAGGCTAGAATCAGGACAATATAGGACGCCGCGAGAAAGAAGAACTTCGCCCCGATCGCTGCCGCAATGCCGAATCCGGCAACAAACAGAATTCCGGCACAGCATAGCGCGACCGAAACAGGAAGGTCGCCCGAACTTATGGGACGCAAACGCTTTTCAGGATGCGTTCGGTCTTCGTCCGAATCAAGCCAATCGTTGAATAAATAGAGACTGCTGGAAAGGAGGCAAAAAACCGCGAAAGCCAAGAAAGCATAGCCGATGGCCGAAAGATCGGTCACCTTCTTGCCGAACAGCAACGGAGCGAAAACGAATGCATTCTTGCTCCATTGATGAGGACGCATGGCGGTCAACAGCAAACGTGCCAGCCTGCGATGTTTGGCAGGCAATTCCGCTTCGCAATTTGATAATGTCGACTGTTGTTGGGCCATAATGTTCCTGAATGAACAATTGAGTAATTGGAACTCTACCTTGCGCTGACGCCTACGGTATTGATCTGAACGGGTTCGAACGCGGAACCGTGCGGTCTGCCGAAAATACGGGTCGCGAATCGGTCAGGTTTCGCGCACCCGACAGTCTTCGGACCGAAACAGACGAACGGGAACAGTTGAAGAAAAAGCGATTTGCCTGAAACTCCGCGGACTTCTCCACGCCCGATTCACGACGGGGCCAACCGCCGAACGAGTCATCGCCCGAACGAATTCTCAAACAGTTCTGATTTCTGAATCCAATCCAAAATATTGCTCGTACCATTTGATCGTTTGACGAAGCCCTGCTTCGCGGTCGTACTTCGGTTCCCACCCCAATAACCTTTGAGCCTTCGTGCAGTCCAGAAATTGGTTGACTATCTCGTTGCTCGCTTCATTCAAGATTATCGGTTCGAGCGATTCCTTTCCCATAATTCTCAGTATCTCTTCGACCAGTTCCAGAACCGAAAGCGGCTCGCCGAAGCCAAAATTGAACGCCTCGCCCTTGACGGAAGCATCCGGCATCCTTTCCGCCAGTTTAAGGTAACCGTCGACGGCGTTGAGGACGTAAAAATAGTCGCGGATAAACTGGCCGTTACTGCGAATCACCGGCCGTTCGTTGCGCAAGGCGGACGCGATCGTGCCCGGCACAAGCCGGTTGAAACTAAGATCGCCGCCGCCGAACAGATTTACGCAGCGCGTAATCGTGATCGGCAGTTGATATGTATGAAAATATGACTGAGCGATCAGGTCGGCACAGGATTTCGACACGTCATACGGATAACGCCCCTGCAGAGCCATATCTTCGGTATATGGTAAGTTGTCGTGCGGACCGTATGCCTTATCGCTGGACGCGAAGAGGATTCTTTCAATCAATTTACTGTTGATGCGGCACGCCTCCAACAGACTCCATGTTCCGCGAATGTTGGCTTCAAATGTCGAAACCGCCGACCGGGACGCGGTTCCGACTATCGTTTGCGCGGCGAGATGAAAAACCGTATTGATTTCGTATTCGTTCAGCGCGCGCACCATCAGATCGTAATCTTCCAACTGCCCGTGAACGATATTTGCGCGGTTGACCAGGCCCTGCGAAATCAATTTACTGCCGGGTACCCAATCGCGGATCAAACAGGTGACATTCGCCCCATTTTTCAACAAATCCTCAACCATCCACGAACCGAGCAGTCCGGTCGCCCCAGTTACAAAAACGTTTCGGTTTTGCCAAAAGCCCATTAGTGATTCTCCGCAAGAACAGCCTCTTTACCAACAGTTTTATGACCGACCTTCAAATCTTGTTCCGGGTCCAGGTCGCCCAGGGCGCGTTTCCGCTCTCCCAAAGGTTCTCCAAGACATGTTTCTCACGCAAGGTGTCCATCGGCTGCCAGAATCCGTCGTGCCGGTACGCCCGCAGTTGATCATCCGCCGCCAACCCTTCCAACGGTTCGCGCTCCAAGATCGAGTGATCATTGCTCAAATACTCGAACACGCCGGGCTCAAACACAAAAAAACCACCATTGATCCAACCCTCATCGGTCTGCGATTTCTCCGAAAAACAGCGGACCGCGTCCCCATCCAGCACCAGGCCGCCAAAGCGAGCCGGCGGACGTACCGCGGTGACGGTGGCGATCTTGCCGTGGCTGCGGTGGAATTCGAGCAGCCCCCGGATGTCGACATCGCCAACTCCATCGCCGTACGTCAGCATGAAAGGCCCGTCATCGAGCCAGTTTCGCAACCGCAGAATCCTTCCGCCGGTCATCGTATTGAGTCCCGTGTCGATCAGTCCGACGCGCCAATCTGCACCGTTGCGCTGAACGATGTCACATGTGCCGTGCTGCAGGTCGATGAAATAGTCGTTGGAGCGATAAGCGAAGCCGTGAAAATACTCCTTGATGATATCGCCCCGATAACCGCACGCCACAAGAAAGTCCTTGAATCCGTGACTTGCGTAAAGGCTCATGATATGCCAGAGCATCGGCTTGCCGCCGATCTCGACCATCGGCTTGGGGCGCGCGGCCGTCTCTTCGGAAAGTCGGGTTCCCAACCCGCCTGCCAGGATCACTACCTTCATTACTCTACTATCCTCGGTTCGGGTATCGGAATGATAAACTTGCCGCCACGGGCCCGATACTCGTCCTGCTGAACGATAATCTCATCGGCAAAATTCCATGCGAGGATCAGGACGTAATCGGGCTGGTATTTCAAAAGGCTATCGACAGCCAGCACCGGCAGATGTGATCCAGGCGTAAACATCCCGACCTTCAGCGGATTCTTGTCAACTGTAAAAGCCACAAGGTCTGTTTTGATTCCGCAATAATTAAGAAGCGTATTGCCTTTTGCGGGCGCTCCGTACGCCGCGACTGACTTCCCATTCGCTTTCAGGTCGTTAAGCAATGAAACCAGCTTCGTGCGGGCGGCCACCACCTTTTCAGCAAATTTTTGGTATGTCGCAAAATCGCTAAGACCGGAATTGCGCTCGTCTTCCGCCATTTGTCGGACCGCAGCCGAATGTTCGCGGAATCGTTCCCGTTTCCCGGCGTAAATCCGAACCGAACCGCCGTGAATCGCGACTTGGTCAACCCGAATGATCGATAGCGCGGCAGAATCAAACAAGCGCATCAAGGACGTCAATGAGAAATAGCAGAGATGTTCGTGATAGACCGTATCGTATTCCAATCGTTCGACAAGTTCTTTGAGGTACGGAACTTCAATCACGACCAGCCCGTCGCTTGCAATCAGAGAGCAACAACCGCGCAGAAAATCTACCGTTTCATCGACGTGCGCCAACACATTATTGCCGATTACCGCTCGCGCGGTTCCGTATTTTGCGCGAATTGCCTGAGCTGTTTCGAGATCAAAAAACTGATTAACGGTCTCAATGCCTGCGTTGTTTGCCGTTGTCGCAATATTCTCTGCCGGTTCAACGCCAAGAACTCTTACGCCGTGCGCTTGAAAACATTGCAAGAGCTTTCCGTTGTTGCTCGCAACCTCGACCACCAGGTCCTCAGGCCGTAACTTCAAGAGATCGATCAGCGTCCGCGCATACTCTTGGTTGTGTGCCATGGCACTGTCCGCGGTCCCGGTCACGTAGATGTAGTTGCGAAAAAGAACCTCCGGATCAACAACTTCGGTCAATTGCACCAGGGAGCACGATTCGCAGAAATGGACCTCGAGCGGAAACCATGCTTCCGACGCCGACTCCGCCTCTGAATTGAGAAATGAGTTTGCCAATGGTGTCGGACCCAGGTCGATGAATCGGCGCAGGCCCCCCGCGCCGCACGCCCGGCAGTTCATTCTTGTGTGAGAAAACCCGTTATCTGCTTTCATGATTTTCAGTTTGCGTTCGGACCGTCGCAAGGTTAACGGTGCGCGGTTTCGCCCGTGACGGACGGCTCAATACGCCGCTTCTCTTGAACGACATTCTGACCGGACACCATTTTGAAACTTTTCCGCCAACTTCGTGAAAAGCGAAATCGCAGCAGGTTCTGCAGAAACTCCCAACAAGTCGCCGGTTTGACGTGCGATACACCGTTGCCGCGCATCCGCGCGAAAACATTCAATTCCATCACGTGAACGCCCATATGATAGGCTTTGATCATGATTTCCGGATCAAGAAGCCAGCCCTTTGACTCGAGATTCATCGCTTTGATCACCGGCGCCGGAAGAAGCTTGGGGCTGCCGTTAACGTCGATCGATTCGAGATAGGGATACAGGGCGCGGACAAAAGCGTTGTACGAGGTCGAGATCACCTTCCGATAAAGACCGTCCATTCTGAAACGTCGCCTTACCTTGCCCAACACATTACCGTTCGTCGTAATTACGGCTTCGTAAAGCCGGACGACGTCTTCAGCGTCGACTTGTCCGTCGGCCGGTATTATCCCAATCCACGGCGCCGTACAGAGCGGGATCGCGGAGATGACCCCGAAGCCGTAGCCCTGATTGACCTCAACGCGATGATGAACGATCGATCTATGCTGGCTGGCAAGTTCCTTGATGATCTCGCCCGTCCGGTCGATCGAACCGTTATCGACCGCGAGCAACTCGAGCGTGTAGCCGGCCTTCTCGAACGCAGAATGAAGACGCGGCAGCGTATAGCCGACCATTTCCTCCTCGTTGTAACAAGGAACGATGAACGAAACGTCGGGTTTGGGATCATCACGGTTAGGTTTCATATTGCGAACCTCCAAATTCAAGCCCGTCGCTCGGATTGCCGAGCGAGCGACGCAAGTCCTTAGCGAACATCGTCCGCGTGAATTTCCCAAGACCCGCAGGATGTTCGCCGAAAGTCGCGACCCGGTTGGTTATCACTGCCTGGATTTCGGGCGAAACCGAGGTAACAAAACTCTCGGTTTTCGCGAAGCGGTAAGACTGCAGGGATTGTCGGTACCCCTCAGTGCGCCACCTCTCGACGTCGAACTGCGTTCGCAATTCAGGCGTCTCCATAAGTGACTCGGCAAACGGAACGCAGAGCTGAATTGCCCTCAGATAGCCGATGACCGATTCGAGCAGTTTCGTTTGTTCCTCAAGAAACGGTGAACCGGCGAGCATTTCCCGCAAAGCCGTTTCGAGGAAATCCAGCCCTTCGCTAAAAACGTAAAAGCGGCCGATCATCGAGTACTTGCTGAGCAAATTGCCGCCGAGACTACCATCGATCAAGGCTTCGAAATTCTGCTTCGACCATTCGATGCAATCCTCTTTTGATTCGAAGAGTTCTTCCTTGCTTTCTGCAAGAAACCGGTCGATCACCTCGCGAAAAGCAACCGGAGCGTCACCCAGCCGTTTCGTCAATCCGACGACCAGATCGAATGGTTTGATGCCCTGCTGCGCGGCAAGTTCGAAGAACTCTTCATAGTTGCCTTCGTAATAGAAGATTGTCAATAGCAAGTGAAACACCCTCGATTCCAAATACTCCTCAAATGAAAAAGTAGGTGTTTCAACGACAATTTCCTCGACCTCGACAATCGGTTCTCCCGTCTCATAATCGCCGATATTGCGGGCGACGACGCGGAACCGTGTTTTGAACTGCCATTTCTCACGGCTTTCGGGATCATTCAGCGGCGCGCCATGGAGCAACATCAGTTGATGTGCCGAGATCCGCCTGACGCCCGAATCGAGGAGTTGTTCGACCGACTTCATAAACGAGGCCTTCGTTTCCCCTGGCATGCAAAGAATCAGTTCACCGTATGACTGCATCCCTTGCGAAATCAGCTCTTTCTGTATCTCGGCATAAGCTTCGAGTTTGATATTCGAACGCTTGATGTTCTTTAGAACCTCGGGGTTTAGCGACTGCACGGCTGAGGTCATCGGCAATACACCGTTGGTTTTGCGCATCACGCGGATGATGCGTTCGTGCTTGTTTTTTCCCGTCGTCGTTCGGATATACTGCGGGAAATTGTACCGACGCTGAAGATAAGCGATGAAGTCGGCGATCTCTTCGTCGAGGGCGTACATTCCGAAGTTGTCGTCAGCGAAACAAAGCGGAATTTCCGGCTTGACGCGTTCGGCGACGTACAAGAGATCGGCCTTTACGTTCTCCGGAGAATGGGCGTAAACCTTGTTGTTGGACACGACACTTGAATTGCAGAATTGACAACTGAACGGGCATCCGCGTGCGATCTGCATCATCGGAAAATAGCCCGTTGCGATGAATGGATCGAGAAAGCCGGCCAGATATGGCGAGGGAATCTCGTCCAGATCGAGAATGCGTTCGATCTCGCCGCCGTTAACGAACCGGCCAGTCCGATGGTCGATCCACATATTGCCCGGAACCGGCGCTTCCCGGACGCCGTCGATCGTCCTTCCGTTGTCGATAAAACGCTGGATGATATTTCTGAACGCCCTTTCGCCCTCGTACGTCGGACCGCGCACGGCAATATCGATCGCAGGAAGCGTTCTGAGGTACGTTTCCGCTTCCGCCTCCGTCAACGGGAAGTTCGGACCGCCCATCAGCGTCAAGGTATTGGGATTCCGGTTCTTGGCGTATTCCGCAAAATGATACGCCAATTCGTGATTCCACGCGTAACTGCTCAGTCCAAGAACATCCGGCGGGTTCTTATCGAGACGTTTCTTCAGATCCTGAGGTTCCCGAACGATTGTGAAATCCAACGATTCCGCGGAACTCACATATGCCTGAGCGTAGGCCGCCAGATTGGCGACGCCAAACGGATAGACATCCGACGAAACGGTCACCGCATTATGTCCCAGATCGGCCAACACAATTTGCATATTTATATATCTCTCTCAGGTCACCGCAAGCGTCCCGTTGCGCACGCCGGTAACGTCGCGGAGCCAAGCCTCCGGGTTCTTACCTGAAAAGTTCTTCGGTAGGACGGTCCGCTTCGTGCATCGAACCGCGTTTGTCCTCGATCAGATAATACCCGAATTATGTCCCTGATTGACTAAAGTTCGAGTTCAGCGCAAACTCCAAAGTTTTGCGCACTCCTTCCGCAATCGTCGTTTGCGGTAACCAACCGACCAGGTCCTTCAAGCGTTTGACGGACACCGTGCCGTGCCGCATTTCTTCCGGTCGTGTTGGCAACGCCCCGAATTTGAGGCGTTTTCTGCTAATACCCAGTTCATCGGCGGCCGATTCGGTAAAATTCCTGACAGTCGTAAGCACGCCGGTTGCCAGATTGACAATATCGCAGTTCCCAATTGACATCAGCCCTAGCCGTAGAAGTCCTTCCGCTACGTCTTCTACATAAACAAAATCCCGTTCTTGGGTACCGCTCGTCAGTTCGACCGCTTCGCCGGTCGCTCTTGACCTGATCAGGGTCGGCAATAGGCGTGCCGGGTGTTCTCCGGCGCCGTAGACCGAGAACAAACGCGCGGTTACGCACTTTTGACCGAACTTTCGGGACCAATGTCTCAGACTTAGCGTACCTGCGAGGTTTGATCTTCCGTAGACTGTAGTAGGATCTGGTGTCGAGTTTTCCTCAAGATCACCGGTTGCAGCGCCGTATTCCAGCGCTGTACCCGTACGCACGATTTTTTGCCCCGACCAGTTGTCCGCGGCTGATTTCATCATTGCGGAGCATAATATCTCGGGAAGTTGAGCGTTGATCCGAAAGGCGATGGCTTCCGAATCCTCGGTCCGATCAACCCCATAACCCGCCAAGTCAAAAATTACCGCCGGCCGTATGTCACCGACAAACTCAGCGACTCGGGCTGTTTCCAACAAATCCAATCTGTGAACATTGCCCGAGATACCGAACTCGTCAAAAACCAACCTGGCGGCTGAAATGTCACGCACCGGCAGAAAGAGGTCGGCGCCCGCAGCGCAGAGTCTGCGGGCGGTCCATCGTCCGACAAACCCGGCCGCGCCCAGAACGAGGACCCTGACCCCCTTGTATGGCTCGGCGTAAGCATCGAGACTATTCACCCAAATCCCTCATTCCTCATTCCTCAAAAAACCTGCGCGACAAACGATAAATTCGTACAATCCGATTAAATCCGAATTTCGATCTGGCCCTTTCCGGCCGCGCCACAGATGATCGACCGACATGCGAAGCCGCGTCACGGCGTCCGGACCAACCTTATCGTTGAAACAAAGTCATCACGCCCGCCGCGGGAATCACCGCTGAAAGCACTTCCCCGTTTGCGATGGTGATTTCGGGGATGTTTGCTCTTGCCTCAGAGCTTGTCGTGTAACTGATGCCATAACTCCCGCCCGGAACTCCATTGATGCCGATCTTACCGGCGGTGTCCGCCTTGACGACCACAACATACTTGCCGTCCGCATTCACAAAGGCCAGCGGGTCAAGCCTTGGATTCGTCGTCGCTGCGCCGATTCGCCGCGCGCCCGCCCGGACATATAGGAAATACTGTCCCAGGAATCCCGTACGGTTGCCGACGGCAACCTTTGGGCGTTCAACATCCTTGTCGTCGATCAGGAAATACTGGGCCCCGTTGTCGGGTTCGTTCGGAAAACCGATCGTATACTGTTGCCACGCCGAGTTGCGCCCGATCTTCAGGTCCGCGTGGAGTGCTTCGTAATCCGCGCCGATCTTCTCCAACATCGAGGTTTGCTTTTCGTACTTCAGCGCACGATCCGCGATTTCCTCCAATGCCTGAGTCGAAACGCCCCCGTAACGGTGATACGAGATCTCCTTCACGTGTTCCAACGCGCCCGGCACCTCAGCGATTTGATCAAAGAAAACTGTCGCCGCGTCCATTCTTTTTGTGGACGGGACGACGAAACCCGGCCTGAAGTTATGTTTTTGCAGTCTGTTGGCCGTCGCGACCATAACGTTCCCGATTTCCTTGCCGGTCCAGCCTGTCCCGCTATCCGGCTCGAGAATGATCTCGACGGCATCCGGGACAAAACCGAACTTCTTCTGAATATGGAGAAAAACGGTGAGTATGAACTCCGCATACTCCTCGGGGTTGGTGTTGTGACGGATGTCCGAATTGCCCCGACCTTCACCGAAATCGACGTACGTCAGGTTCAAGAATAAGGACTCGCCGCGCTTGGCAAGTCGTTGTCTGATCGGCACGACGACCCTCTCAAGGGTCAGATCGATCTCGCTGAAATCGAAGCCGTTCAGCTCCGTTGTAAAGGGATCGTCGTTGTCGTTGATGATCTCGTAACGCTTCTTCTTGAATTCTTTCTCCGTGAGCTGGCCTGATTTCAGTTTTGAAAAATACTTGTTTGGATTTTCCTCTCCGCTTCTGACCTCCAGTCGAAGCCGGTTGATGCCGAGACCGTCGACCGCGTAATCGAACAACTGGTTCCTGTATTTTTCAAAGGCCGGAGACGTCGCTTCACCCGACTGCGCCGTTGCCTCCCATCCGGTCATCGTCTGGAATTTCAGTTTCGGATCGACGGTTATCAATGCCTCCTGCGGGGAGAAACGATCGCAATTGACCATCAACATCGAAAAAGCGGCAACGATCAATAACACACAATTCTCCCGGAGTCCTTTCATGATCTCTCTAGTCTTCTACGATATGTTCGGCAAATTCTTTGCGATATTGCTCCCACCGACTCCGGTCAAAGGTTCCGTTGTCGAGGCAATCGACCGCCCCGTACGCCATCGCCAGCGCATGATGCGTGTTGTCGTGGGCGAAAAGCCCCTGACGACCGAAGGTCAGGACATTATCCAGTCCGTTCGCCCATTCGTCCTGAATCTCGAAATATCGCTCGTAGCCTTGGGCATAGATCGGGTATGCGTACGGAAGCCGTCTTGTAGTGACATTCAGAATCTCGGACCGGATCGGCAAACCGCATTTTTCCACGGATTCGCGCACAAGCTCACCCAAGTCATTGTCCGAGGCCGTCCAAACAGCGTCGTCGATCGCGCACGGAAGTTCTCCGCACAGCACCGTCAAGTGCTTGGGATCTCGGCTCGCACCGTAATTCTTCGGTTCGGAAAGCCTGGTCAGCTTGATCTCCGTTTCCGGAAAATAATGTGCATCGAACTCGGTCCATCGCGGTTGATTCAATACCAGATAGATCAGGACCATCGCGCGATACGATAAACTCCGGCTCGCTTCGACAACTTCCGGCGGAGCGGCCGGTTCGATCGCTCTTGCGAGAGCGGTCAATGGAATCGTCGACCAAACGAAGTCGGCTTCGAGCGTTTCCGGGGTTCCGCCCGATTCGAAGGTCACTGCTTGTTTTTCACCCAACTTGATCCGGCTAACCGGACTGTCCAGTCTGATATCCGCCCCTAGTCTCAGCGCTTCGTCAGCAATCGCCCGGCTGATCTGACCGAAGCCGTGTTTCGGATAAAAGAACCTTCCCGCTCCGGGCGATTTCAAGCCAGGCACCAGAGAAAGCGCCTTCCTGGCGAGTTTGCCGAGGCTTCCGGCGGCAACGCGGCGCCTGGCCTGGATCGCCGAAAGCTGGTTGGCAGGCAGGCCCCAGATTTTTTCCGCGTAGGGAAAATAGAAATCGCGGCAGATGGTCGCACCCAAGCCCCTCTGCAAAACGCTCGTGAACGTGTCCGCGTTGCCGTTTTTGCTCGGAACCAACTTTTTCGCCGTGTCAATCGCCACTCCGGCGGCAAACGAGACGGGCAGTCGAAAGATCAGGTCAAGCGGCTTCAAGGGAAAGTGGATCCAGCGTCCCTTAAGGCGAATACGGCCATGGCGCGGGCGGTCGAGCAGGTCATTCTTCAATAGGCCTTGCAGGTCCCGTAATATGTTCGGTTCTGTCGCCGGATGCAGGCGGTGGCTGCCGTAGTCGACGTTCAGCCCGGCAAGTTCAAAGCTTCCGGCATTCCCGCCGACCGCTTCCTTTTGCTCCAAAACCGTCACGCGTGCCTTACCCTGCTTGCGGAGCTGCCAGGCGGCGCCCAAGCCGGCCGGTCCAGCACCCAAAATTGCGACGTGAGGTTTTTTCATCGGTTATATCAGAAACGGGATGAATCGTTTCGTCCGCGTCCGGTAGGCTTCGTAGCCGGCAAGTTCCCGCACAAGCATCTCTTCTTCCTTGACGGCCTTGAGCATAACGATCGGCGAAAGCGCCAGCACGCCCACGAACAACCACGAATTCAAAGCGAGCTCGAGCCCCAAGAGCAACAACAGATCACCCGTGTAAATCGGATGACGAATGAGCGCGTAGATTCCGCGTGCGACAACTTCCTGACCCTGGACGACCTGACCGCTTTCGATATTCGCCCAGTTATTGCCCAGTTGAAACCGCGCGGCGATCGCCGTGATCAGGCCGATCGTGTAAATGACCGTTCCGGCAACGCGCAGGTACAGTGAATTCTCGATGATCGAAAACAGATCGAATGGCAAAAGCGTCTGCACGATAATCCCTGCGAGGATCGCGACTTTCGCAGCTTTGACGGCCGAGAGACCCAATGAGCGGCGTTCTCTCGGCTTCGCAACGGCTTTTATCCGCAACGCTTCCCAGATTGCCTTGTGAAGAACCAAGCCGGCCAAAAGATATAATTGCAGGTAAAGCATCACTTTTACTTCCGCGCTCGCGTTTCAAACGCGACCCCGCCGGCGACAGGTTCATCAGGCATTTCGAATTCCTTCGGTCGCACGCCCATCGCCGACTGCTGGTTGAATCTTCCGAGACGAGTGGCCACGGCGTCGCCGAGCATTCCTACCAGCGTCATCATCAATGCGCTGATAAAAGCCAGGATCGCCGACGCCGAAATGTTCGGATCGCGTGTGATATCGAGCGACGCCTTGATGATTCCGTAGGCAACGCAGATCAACGCGATCGGAATGAATACGCGGAGCGGTCGAAAGAGCATCGCCACGCGCATGATGAGCACGGCGAAACTGCCCGCGTCCCAAGGCATGATCTTGGATTTCCCGTGCCGCTTGCGGTAATCGATCGGAAGATAAGTGACCGCGTAGTTGTCGCACAGCATCGCCAGCGTGATCGTGGTCGTGAAACTGAACTGGTCTGAGAGGATCGCGAAATACTGGATCGCGACGTCACGGCGGAAGACGCGCAACCCGCTGTTCAGATCCGGGATCTTCTTGTTGGACACATAATTTGCCATTACGCGCAGCAACCATTTCGCGGGCCGGCGGGTCAACGGGATGTTCACATCCGCACCGGTTCGCGCGCCGACGACCATATCGGCGTGCTCCAGTTCGTTCAGCATCTCGGGAAGATATTTCCCCGGATACGTTCCGTCCGCGTCCGTGATGGCGATCACTTCATGCGTTGCCGCGATGATCCCTGTTTTCAGAGATGCGCCGTATCCTCGGTTGCTCCGGTGCTGAATCACCCGCGCGCCGGCGGCTTTTGCTTCCGCGGCGGTCCTGTCGGTGGAGCCGTCATCAACAACGATGATCTCCGATTCGATTCCGGACGATCTGAGAACTTCGCGCAGCTCGATAATCCCTTCGCGCACCGCCAGTTCTTCGTTGAAGGCCGGGATGATGACGCTGATCTGCGTGATTGTATGATCGTCGTTCATCTTCTTCTTGAGAGATCCATTATTCCTTTCCCGTGTTTCGTCAAACGGGTGCGTCTTCGATCTGCCGGTACCTTTTGCTTGTCTCATTCTATTTACCGGGAACCCGTTTGCGACAAACGACTATCTCTCCGCCGTTAAGGGTTCCGGGAAACACTTTCACTACTTCGTAGTCGCTTTCGATCATCTGCCACATATCCGGATGAAATGCACGTATTTCTGGAGATAAAGTGTAAACGAGCCACGATTTCTCGTTTTTCGCCTGAAATTCTTTCAGATCGGCACCGGTTTTTGCAACCGGCCAATGCGGTGCGAAATACCTTTCGTACATAGTGCCGGCGATACTTACGGCGACAATCGCCTCGTCGGGCTGCCGGTGCGCTTCCACGAATTTGCGAGCGCCCTGGAAATCCTGTTTGGGCAGTGCGTAATTGCGCGGCACCGTCGTGATCGACGCAATAATGATCAGCACCGAAAGCGCAACCCCGGCGAGATCGGCCGCAAAATCCCGGTTTCGCGGTACTCGAAGAACCGACAAAGCGACCTTCGGCACTTCGAACAATCCGTGAATCACGATCAGCAATCCGAACCCCATCGAAAAGAAGAAGAAGCGCGGGAACAGGTTATGTCCGAGAACGAGCATCGACGAGCCGGCGAAGATCGCCGGCAACACCATCAGCAGAGCCGCGCGGCGATTTTTACTGAATATGCGGATCCAACCGAAAAATACGAATCCAATGCCGGCAAGGACAACCGCGATACCGGCGAATCCGATGCTCAGGTTCTGCAATGTCTCGGTAATGACCCAGAGAGGATTCGTCCACTCGGAGTTTCTCGATTCCTCGTGAAGCGCCGTTCGAAAAAATTCGGGCAATGCCAGCGAATACAACTGCACGATCGCAGTCAGGCTCAAAAACCAGGCGGCGATGGGTTTGATTCCCGCCCGACGTTCAGGCGGGATCTCGCCGACGTCGTCGCCGCCGAATTTTGGAAATTGCCTGAGGATCAAATAAACCGAAACGTGCGCGGCGACGACAAACGCCATCGTCATATGGACATACAAACCGAAAGTAAGCGCCGCCGAATAAGCGAGCCACCAACGCCATTCGTTTTTCTCGAGCGCCTCAAACCAAAGCCACGTCGCGAGCAGCGCAAAAAACAACAGGCCCGTATATCCGCGCGCATTCTGCGAGAACCAAATATGATGATAAGAGACCGTCATCAGGGCACTTGCAAAAAGCGCTTGCTTGATCCCGATGATCCTGCGGCCCAAGGCGAAGAGCGCCCAAATGCTGCCCGTGCCAAAGATCAACGCCGGCAATCGCAACGCCCAGGGACTCTCACCGAAGATGCCGAATGCGCCGCGTGCGAGGATCGAATACAGCATATGCTGATTTTGATTCGGGAAACTCGTCAAGATCTCGCCCAGCGGTTTCCGGGCGTAGTCGACGAGCGTCAGTACCTCATCCACCCAAAGGTCCGAATTCAAGTTGGGCAATCGAAGTCCGACCGCGACAACCGTCAATGCCGACAGGGAGATGAGGACAACGGTCGAGGTTCTTTGCTCGTTCGGGCGATTGGTTTCGCCGGCCCGCAGGGCCTTTTTACGAAACTTTCCCAGGTACAGCCCGATTGCGACGAGCAGGCACCCGTGATAAGACAACAACGCGCGAAACAAGGGCGCGCCCCAACTCAGGTCTTTAGCGCCATCACCTGCCAGGAGACGTACATAGGCGGTATTCGGAATCGCGAGCGCGAGCGAGATCAGCCCGATCCCGAGCACCGGAAGAAGAATTCTATTAAGTCGGTCCGAAGGAATCATCTGAAAATCACGCCTCGATGCTTCGCCGGTTCGAGCCGACGGTCCAAAGCGCCCAGATCAACAGCGCGCAGAGAAGGAGCAATGGTATCGGGGAAGCGTGCTGGACAAGCCCCATACGTTCCAGCGTCGTCAGCCAAGGCAATTGAAATCCTTCGAGCGTAATACGCTTGATCGATTCAACGACGCCCAGCCCTTGTTCGACGTCGCGGTACATCACCAGGCACCACGACCAATACGTCGCAATGATGCCGAACAGCACCGCAACGATCCTCGGTAGCCCCAAGATCGCGTTGGCCGTGAGCAGAAAGACGAACGGCACGACCGGAACGATATGCCGGACGCCCGTGTTGAACTGCATTCTGCCGTACTGATTGGCAGAACAAAATACAAAGAACAAACCGATAAAGGCGACAATGAACATCAGTTCACGGTTTTGAAGCAACCGGCTCTTTCGGTTCAACCAAGCGGGCGCAAAAAATGAAAGGAGCAAGATCGGCGAAGAAACAAACAGTCCGTAGCGCATCGAGAAGGCGGTCTGCACCAGAAGGTCAAGATTCGGCACCGAAAAGCCCCGATATCCCTGATCTGTGAAATTCGCGGGCGGCATATAGCTTTGCGCCGGCAAGATCGGATTTCCGAAACAGACCAACTGGTAAGCCATCAGGGTCAAAGCGCAAACGGTTACCCCGGCTGCGTATCTTCCAAGGTCCCGAACCTGGCGCTCTTCGGCGGCGAACGACAACCACTTCGACAGCGCGTAGCCGGAAAGCGCTAGAACCGCCACAAGACCGCTGTAATCGAGCACGACGGTCCAGCCCGCAAGAACGCCGGCAAGAAAATAGTGCGGCTTGCCATCGGCCTTCCAGGGCCGCCAAAGCAAGGCGAACGAAAACAACGCGAAACTCGCCAACAAGACGTTCTGATTGAGCTGCGCGGTCCGGTAAAACACCGGCGTCGCGAAAGCGAACAGCAACGCGAGCCATACGGACGTCCGCGTGCTCCCGGTAAGCCTCAGCAAAATCCAGAACATCACGAGTACGCTCAATGCCGATACCGGGGCCATCACAAACGCCTGCGCCAGTCCCGCAGCCAGCCCGAACTTTATGTCGAAACCCCTGGCGCGCGATTCCCTCAAGAACTCGCGCGCCATCGGGTAAATCGTGTCGTATTCGGCTTCTTGAGCCTGCGGGTTTGCCATCCGCTCCTGCTGGACTCGCGCGATTATCCGATCCGTTATGGGACGCGCCAAAGCATACGGTATCGCACCCATCATCGAAGCGCCCGGGTTGTTGTTGATGAAAGTGCCGCGTTCCTCGATCGAAAAAATATCCGGATGCATCCCCGCGTATTCCGAAACGTCGAAGCTCAAGTGATCTCCAAGGCTCAGTGCCGGATAGATCTCGCGCACCGTATTAGTTGCGAAGTGGAGCGTGAAGATCAGCCAGCAAGTCAGAAAGAGGCGCACGGCGATCCCCCGCTCCCCGAATCGCCAGGCCGCCGGCTCTTGTGAATTCTGTTTTCTTTGCCGATTCTTGAAACCCAGGTCCGTGTCTTCCAGAATGTCCGCTCCCGGATCGGAGACCCCTTCATTTTTGGGGTGATCGAACGTACTCATCGCGTCACCTCCGGCAAGTCTCTGAAGGAGCTGTCGTTCGGCTGCATTTTCGCGTTGTTCGGGCCGAAAAGGCCCCTTCGGGCGATCAGCCACGAAGTCAGCAGGACGACCATCTCGGCAAAGCATAAGGCCGCCGCCGCGCCGCTTGTTCCCGCCTGAAAATATCCTGCGGGAATGAGAACGGCCGCAAAGACCGCACCGATCGCCGAAACGACCATCTCCTTTGTTTGCAATCCCGCCGCGATCAATCCGAATCGGTAATGTCCGCTCACCGCCGCGGCGACACACGCGCCCGCCATCCATTGCAGCGCGCCGCCCGCTGCCGCAAATTCCTGTCCGTACGCGGTTTTCATCACAAACGGCGCCAGCCATATCCAGGCAATTCCAAAGGCAATTCCGATCGGAACAACGATCCGCATTGAATTGCGTACGATCAAGCCGAACTTTTCGCGGCCTTCAATCCACGCCCGCGACAGCGACGGCAACAAATTGAAATGATAGAGCCAGACAAACGTGTGGACCGCGATCAGAATCCGCATCGCACCTGCGAAATAACCGGTGTCTTCGGCGGTTGCGACCAATCCGAGGATCAAGGTCGCGCCGAACATCTTGATAGTCCAGAACATCTGGCTGAGCCCGATCGGAGCGCCTTCGCGAAACAGTTTGATCGAGACCGTCGGCCGCAAGCGCTTGGTTCCCGGAAAATGCCGGCGGTACATCCAGACGCTGACAATCGCGGCGGCAGCGACGGCCGCCGTCTCGGCGATCCCGACCAGCAACAGATCGTCGGCACTCCGCACGAAGGCGAAGATGACTCCAACGAAAACGGTTTGGCGGATGATTCCGATGAGTGCGACGAGGTTCATCCGGTCGTGGCCCTGAAAGACCCACTGCAACAACAGGGGCAAAGCCCACAAGCTCAACCCGTAGATCAGAAGCAGCAGTCGGATCGTCGGGTCGCCAACGAACAGGAATGCGAACGACGCAACAACCGCGTAGGCGAACAACGCCATCCCGAATCGCGCGGTCACGATCTCGGAGGTAAGTTTCGGTGTCGCGGACGGCATTCTTGCGATCTCCCGCGCACCATACGAGCTGAACCCCTGATCGACGATCAAGCTCGTGCACATCAGGACCGCCGCCGACCATTCGACATAGCCGAAACCCGCGGCGCCCAGGATCCTCGCCAAGTATGCGAACGCCGCAAAGGTTATCGCTTTCGTGAAGACCTCAGCGCCGGCCAGCGAGAGAAAATTTTTGAACAACGAAAGCAACACCCGCAATCCGTGAAACGATCAATTCCTGAAACCCGCTTGCACGCCATAGTGGGCGGTGGCGGCCGCGCGCCCGGTCAAATAGCCGACGAATTCGCCAAGCGCCCAAAACGATTCGAGCAGAACAATGACTGGCAACGCCATAAACAACTCGCGCAGGTGGCGTTTTTTGCGAATTCCCCGGACCAGTATCCGCGATGTAAGCAAGAACGGCAGGATGAAGGAAAACATACCATAAAAAAGGCGCCTTGCGGTGGAAATTTCGACCGCACGGGTGCCCGCGAACGATCGTCCCCAAACATACCTTTCGCGAAACGCGAACGC
Organism: Acidobacteriota bacterium; assembly: GCA_029557535.1. GTDB lineage: Bacteria > Acidobacteriota > Blastocatellia > Pyrinomonadales > Pyrinomonadaceae > JAFDVJ01. Next base: position 29,317 of record JAKQII010000013.1, on the reverse strand, counting down.
CGGTTTCAGCGTCCGCCTGGTCTGGAACACGACCATTTTCGGATTCAGTTCCAGAATCGCGCCCCGCCTGGCCAGTTCCCAGTTGACCGAAGTTTCGTGAAAGGCATCGAACCACTGGTCTTTTACGCTCCACAATGCTTCACGTTTATAGGACACGTTGCTGTCGCTCAAGAACTCGACCGCGCCTTCAGGCACCGGATTCTGATACCGCCCGAAATCACAGTAATACACGGCCCAATTCAATAGCCGGTCGACCCCGTTCTCAACGGCGCCGCCGATTCCGGCCGCCGTCGAACGGCGATGCGCTTCCAGAACCTCGGCGCACCAGCCCGGCGTCGGAGTAGCGTGGTCCTCGACAAGCGCGACGATCGGCGCACTTGCTTCCCGCAAACCGACCGCCCGCAGGATATCGTGATGCTCGCGGCTCGTCTGTCCGAATTCCCCGGCGTCGACATAGTCGCGGGCATCCAGAAAATTGACCCAAGAATATTCTGCCTGAAGTTCGTCAACGCCGTCGAGACGCGCGTCAAACGGAACGATGCATTCGATCTTTGTGTTCGCAACCTCCGGCGCGAGTGCGTCGAGACAACTTTCAAGCGCTGAGCGACCGCCCTCGATCACGGCGACGACGACGGAAATTTGCGGCTCGTCAATATTCTTATTTATATTTTTGGTAGACACCGCTTTACTCGATCTTTGTCAGGCTATCCCCTTCTCCGGCGATGAAACCCACGAATTCCCCGAGAACATACGTCACGGTTATCGGAACCAGGAGCGGGGTAACCTGCAGGAATTTGCCGATATGCCGGCGTTTTGCCAAGATCCGCGATGCCGTTCTCGCCCACAAGAGCGGGATCAAGAACGGTGAAAGCAACAAATAGGCCGCGCGAAACGCGATTGAGACGTGCTGCCGTCGTGTGCCGGCAAAGGCGCGGCTGATCAGGAATCGCTGATGCAGGTAGGAACCCAACTTAAACGGTCCGGTATGATGAACGACAAGCTCGGGTTCGCAGACGAAGCTCTCGCCGGCTTTGCTAAGAGTGTGATTGAGGCCCGCTTCCCAGTAACCGCTCCCGGCATCGGGCAAATATTTCCTCAACAGATCCCTGCGGTAAACGCAGTTGGCCAGGCAAACATCCTGCGTGCGGCTGCGGATCGCAGGCGGCATGTAAGAATTGTACTCGGTGAAGTAGACCGCCCAGTCGGTCAGTCGTTCATAATTCGCGTCGGCCACGACCCCGCCGATCGCCGCCACCTTTTCGTTGGTAGACCGCAGGATCGTCCTGACCCAATCTTCACTGGCGACCTTGTGTTCTTCGATGATGGCTACCCATTCGGCTTTTGCCCGTTCAATTCCGAACGACCGCAAATCGGAAACGCTGTTTCCGGGCAACCGGCGAAACACTTTGGCCCAAGGGAAATCCCGCTCGATCATGTCCGGGATCTCACCCCCGGCGCGGTCAACCACCAGAACCTCGATATCGTCACCCTGAATTTGGGATTCCAGCGATCTTAGACAGGTCGAGATGTACGGAGCGCCGACGCACGATGCGATCACTACTGAGAGCTTTGGTACTGACATAGTTCTTGAATGTTATGGGATCGGCACAACGGACATCAACCCTTGCAACCTCGAATGCCAAGGAATCCGACGTATTGAGTTTTGAAGTGACCCGGAGCCGGCAACGCCCGGCCCGCACTCCGCCCGGAGCGACCAAGGATCTTGATAGCTGGATACCCGCGAGGGAAACCGAAACGGCACAATTCTGACTGACTCTCAGCAATATATCGGTTAAGGTCCGGAATTACATCGGATAAAACGACCATATTGGATCAGACTTCTGTTCGGTCTGGTGAACATGGCCACGGCCGCGGCGAACCGTCGATCGACACCGCCGGGATGAGATCGATATCCAGAATTTCCTTCACGGTTACCCGTCGTCCGACTCTGTTTCGTGCGACACCGATCGACGGGATGACACCGGTTTTCGCTGGACAAACTCTGCTATCAATCAAACCAGGAAGATCTGCGATGACCCGCAAACTCCGTATTATGCGCGTCGTCGAAGGCACAGTCCCGATTCGCCGGCCGCCCCGCTCACTTCACGCGTTCGTACCAAAACGCATCGACGCCGCCTTCAACGAACGTCAAAGTATCCGCGACGCCGCGTTCGGTCCGGCCGGTGTAGTTGAGCTTTCCACCGGCGACCTCGAATTTCCAGATGCCGTATTCCTTTCCGTCGATCGTCATCCGCAGCGTGTACGCGCCGTCGACCGCGAGCAGGTCCTTTGCCTTGAAATGTGCGCCCTCGCTGGTCGTAACCGGCGGGTTGACCATATCGAATTCGTAACGGACCCAGTCATGCTGGAAATTGTGCGTTACATTCTCGCGACTCTGGCAAATGACCTTGCCGCCGGCGTCACGTGTGACGCGGACACCGACCTTGTGATCGGGGTTCTTGAAGCCCTTCTCGCGCAGCCATATCTTCCAGATCAGGTTTTGCTCGGGGTTCAGGTCGTAGTAATAGAGGTATCCCCAGTCATTCCAGGCGCCTTCCGTGAAAAACAGCGGATCACCGTCGAACGGGTTCGCGGGTTCAAGCACGGTCAGCCGAAACGGGAAGGTATAGAACTTTTTCTCGCCGATATAAAAGTCCATCGTGTAGTCGCCCGGCTCGGTCAGCTTCAGCGATTTGACGTCAAAGTTCGATCCGTCAGGCTTCAGCGGCTGTTTGAATCCGAACAATTTGTACGGGGCGCGCAAACCAAACGAATCGAGATCCCAGTTCCAGTGACAGAACTCCCTCATTCCCTGACGAAGCACCGCCTTTCCGGTCGCACCGTCCGGGACGAAGACGTTCTGCATCTGGTTTCCGAGTTTGAACCACCCGCCGCGGGCGTTGACGTTCACGTTGTTGAGCAGCGTGCTGTACATGATGCCCGGCGGATATTTCTGATTGGCCGCGATCGCCGTCGCCGACAGGATCAGAACGATCGTAAATCGAACGATTTTTTGCAACATCTTCTTCTCCTTGATTTGAGTGATCGGGGGTCGAAGAATAGCGGTGCAAACGCCGTTCCTGATGCGGACGAACGAAAATGCAGGGATCGGGGTCGAACGGTCGCGGGTTATTACACGGATGCGAGGGGCATTTCCCCCGTGATTTCTTGCTGATATGAGAAGGACGGCCACGGAAGCCGCCCAATCCAAAGTCGAAAGTCCAAAAATCTAAAATCAATCAAACCAGCTTTCCATGACGCTGTCCCTGAGAATGATCGTCTGATCGCGCTCCGGGCCGGTTGAGATAAGACCGATCTCGACGCCGATCGACTTCGACAGAAACTCGACATACTCGCGGGCCTTTGCCGGAAGATCGTTGACATCGGTCACGCCGAGCGTGTCGGACTTCCAGCCCGAAAGCGTTTCATAGATCGGGATGATGCGCTTCAAGTCGTGCGAGACGGCCGGGAACGTGTCGATCCGGCGACCGTCGATCTCGTACCCGACACAGACCTTGATCTCGTCGAGCGCGTCCAGGACGTCGAGCTTCGTCAGCGCCACCGAGCTAAATCCGTTGAGTTCGGCCGCGTAGCGCGTCGCGACGGCGTCGAACCATCCGCATCTGCGCGGGCGTTTCGTCACCGACCCGTACTCGTTGCCGCGCTGCCTGATCAGATTCGCGATCGGCTCCTCCGAGTCGAGCATTTCGGTCGGGAACGGTCCCTCGCCGACGCGCGTCGCGTAGGTCCGCACGATCCCGAGCACGCCCGTGATGTGGTGCGGCGGAATCCCCGCGCCGACGGCCGCGCCGCCCGCCGTCGGGTTCGACGAGGTGACGTACGGATACGTTCCGTGATCGACGTCGAGAAGCGTCGCCTGCGCGCCTTCGAGCAGGATCTTCTTGTCGGTCTTGCGGGCTTCCGCAAAAAAATGCGACGTTTCCGCAACGAAAGGACGCAAACGCTCGACGAGCGCGGAGATCTCGTCGTAGATCTCGTCCGACCGCAGCGGCTCGCGTCCATAAAGCACGATAATGCGGTTAGCTTCTTCAAGATTGCGCTCGATGCGGAGTTTGAGAAGTTCGGGGACAAGCGCGTCGGCGACACGGATCCCCCGGCGTCCCGCCTTGTCCTCATAAGCCGGTCCGATGCCGCGCAGCGTGGTTCCGATCTTTTCGTTTCCGAGCCGTTCCTCCGACGTATGGTCGAGGGCGCGGTGATACGGCATGATCAGGTGCGCCCTCGACGAGACCTTGAGTCGTTCGGGCGTGATCGAAATCCCCTGCGACGTCATTTGATCGACCTCTTCGAAGAACGCCTTCGGATCGATCACCATGCCGTTCCCAAGCACACAGGTCTTTCCCTCGTGGATGATCCCCGACGGTAAGAGTCTCAAAACAAAGGCTTTGTCGCCGACATATACCGAATGCCCGGCATTGTGCCCGCCCTGATAGCGCGCGACCACGTCAAACCGATCAGCCAAGAGATCGACAACCTTTCCCTTTCCTTCGTCGCCCCATTGGGCGCCAATAATCACGATAATCATAGCTGGTTATTCCCGTAGACTTCGCGGTAGAGCTCCGCATATTTTGCGGCGATCGTCGCCGGCTCATAGCGTTTCACGTTATCGGTTCCCGCGAGCACCAATTTCTCGCGAAGACTTGAATCTTCGATCAGTCGGTCGATCGCGGCGCGGATCTCTTCCGGCGAGTGCGGATCGACGAGCAGCGCTCCGTCGCCGGCGACCTCCTTCATCGGATCGATATTGCTCGTCACGACCGGAGTCCCCATCGCCTGCGCTTCGATGATCGGCAGCCCGAATCCCTCGAAGGTCGAGCAGAACGCGACGATATCGGCCGTGGCGTAGAGCTCCCGGATCCGGTCTTCGCCGACCTCAAACTCGTTTTCAAAATCGATCGCCTTCTCTTTCAGCATCGCCGCCGTTTCGTCGTCGATGCGACCGAGGATCATCAGCCGGCATTTCAGGCCATCGATCGCGCGGATCAGGTTCGGAAGGTTCTTGTGCGGCGCGGCGCCGACCTGCAGGATCAGCGGCCTCGCGGCGTTGAACACAGGCTTCGGCAGTCTGATAAGGCCTTCGTCGATCGGGATCTCGATGACCCGAACCTTTTCGGGCGGGCAGCCCGTCATTTTGACAATGTCGTCGGCGGTCGCCTGCGAGATCGCCGTCACGTAACCGGCGCGCCGGACGGGCCAATCGAAGAAGATCTTCTTGACCATCAGCCGCCGCAGTCCGTGCCGCACGCGCAGAACGCCCAGATCGGGAACCGTCAGAACCGTCTTCTCGGGCGGCAGAACAAGCGCGATGAACGTCACATGCCCTGTGACGTGGTAAATGTCCGCCGGTTCCGGACGGTAATCGAGGAGGTTACGGAACACACCCGACGTGTTGCTCAGGAACCGGAGTTGCGAGAACGAGGTTTCAAAGACCGATTCGGGAATGCTCTTCGCGACCTGGCGAAAAACCTTCTCGAGACTGAAAAACTCATTGAATTTCCGCTCGATGAAAAGAACTTTGATCTTTTCCGATGCAGTCGCCGGACTACTTTTCACGAAGCGACCTCGACATCAGTTCAATGTCCGCATCGACCATCTCCGCGATCATCTCGCGAAATGTGTACCGCGGTTTCCAACCAAGTTTCTCCCGCGCCTTTGACGCGTCGCCCATCAGCAGTTCGACCTCCGCGGGACGATAGAACTTCTCGTCCATGACGACAAAATCGCGGTAATTGAGACCGACAAGTTCGAATGCGATCTCGCAGAATTCGCGAACCGAATGCGTTTCGCCCGTCGCGATAACGAAATCGTCCGGCTCGTCCTGCTGGAGCATCGTGTAAATCGCCTTGACGTAGTCGGCTGCGTGGCCCCAATCCCGCATCGCATCGAGATTGCCGAGCCGCAGTTCTTTCGCGAGCCCGAACTTGATCGCCGCGACTCCGCTCGTGATCTTCCGCGTGACGAACTCGAATCCGCGCCGCGGACCCTCATGATTGAAAAGGATTCCGCTGCAGCAATACATTCGGTACGCCTCGCGGTAGTTGCGCGTCAGATCGAAACCGGCGACCTTGCTGATGCCGTATGGACTCCGCGGATGAAAAACGGTCGTTTCGCGCTGCGGCGTTTCATGTACCTTTCCGAACATTTCGCTCGAACCGGCGAAATAGAAACGGCATTCGGGACGCAGTTCGCGCAGCGCCGCGAGCATGTAATGGGTCCCGTTGATGTTCGTGTTCATCGTCGAGAATCCGTCGGCGAAGCTCTCGGCCACAAAACTCTGCGCGGCAAGGTGGTAGCACTCGTCGAAATCGGTCTTGCTGACGACGTGAAAAATGCTCGGATAATTCTCGAGGCTCGCCGGGTGAAGGACGATGTCGTCGAGGATATGCGCGATCCGCGTGAACCGGCGTTTCGGGTCCTCAAGCGCCACGCGCCGCACGAGCCCGTGGACCTCATAGCCGCGCGCCAGCAGATCCTCGGCGAGATAGCTCCCGTCCTGTCCCGTGATTCCCGTGATAAGCGCCTTTCTTGTCATCGTCAGCTGCGAGCCATTCGATAAAGCTCGACGTATTTCCGTGCCGCGTTCTGCCACGAATTGTCTTCGCTCATGCCATTTCGCTGCATCTTCCGCCAAGCGTCCTTGTCGTAGTAGGCGAACAACGCCTCGTAGATCTTTTCGAGGAAACGGTCCGCACGAAAGGCGCGGAACTTGAACCCGTTGCCCAAACCCGAAACCGCGTCGAAATCGCGGACGGTATCGTCGAGCCCGCCGACGGCGCGGACGACCGGCACGGTGCCATAGCGCAGCGAGTACATTTGATTGAGGCCGCACGGCTCGAACCGCGACGGCATCATGAAGATATCGGCGCCGGCCTCGATCTTGTGCGAAAGATCCTCGTTGTAGCCGCGGAAAACGCCGACCTGGCGCGGGGCGTGATCGCGCAGACGCTGGAAGAAGTTCTCATATGAAGAATCTCCCGATCCGAGCGAAATGATGTACGATCCGGTCGCGAGGATCTCGCCGGCGACCTGCTGGATCAGCTCGATCCCCTTCTGCGACGTCAGTCTGGTGATCGAGGCGAAGATCGGCCGTTCGAGATTGACCGGGAGCGAAAACTCCTCAAGCAACGCCCGTTTGCACGCTTGCTTGCCCGCGAGGTCGTCTTTGCTGTAGTGGGCGGCAAGCGCCGGATCCGTCTCAGGATTCCAGACATCGAAGTCGACTCCGTTGACGATGCCGACGAGGCGGTTCGAACGCTGCCTGAGCAGCCAATCCAAACCGTAGCCGTTCTCCGCAGTCTGCATTTCGTAACCGTAGCGCCGCGATACTGTCGAAAGCATGTCCGACGCCGAAAGCCCGGCCTTCATCGCCGAAGCGTAACCGTTGAAAGCGAACGCGTTACGCTCGAAATCGGACGAGAAACCGAACTTCCAGAGTTCGCCGAGATCGAATCCGCCCTGGTATGCAAGATTGTGGATCGAAAAAACGGTCCGGGCATTCCGCCAGTAAGGATCCCAAAATCGGAGATGCGCGATCTCGACCGCGGCGAATCCGCAATGCCAGTCGTTGAGGTGAACGATGTCGGGCGCGACGCCGATCCGCTTCATCAATGCGAGCGCCGCGTGATTGAAGAACGCAAAGCGCTCATAGTCCTCACGGTAGCCATAGATCGAATCACGGTGGAAATACGACGGCGCGTCGATCAGAAACGTCGGCGAGCCGTTGGCTTCTGAATAGAACGCCTTGGCCGGATAGATCCCGCCGCGCCACGGGACGTTGAGATCGTGGACGGCAGTGTGCCAGAGGTACTCGCCTTTCGTCTGCCAGTAACACGGCGTGATCAAAAAGGCGTCCTCGCCGACCTGGCGCAACGCTTTCGGCAATGCGCCCGCGACGTCAGCCAAGCCTCCGGTCTTCGAATATGGAACCGCTTCCGCGGAAAGAACGGCAATTCGCAAGTTATTTTTCCTTCGGATGAGTTGTTAAGCCGTAGTAAATTCTAACAACTGGTGCGCTGATTCGTCCATGTTGTCCGGACGTAAGTTTCGCGATATGTTGTCGCCCTCCGACCGATTCAGATCGGATCGCTTTGAAGCCCTCATGCTGTCCTCACGGCGTCGCCAGTCTTGAGGATTTTGAGATTCGCGGAAAATCACTCAGAATTGTCTGGAATCCGGCCGTGGACGAATGACTCACCGCGGCCTGCTCAGCCAGGCCGACGCGCGGGTCAGCGCTGCGCCCGGAGAGATTCACGCCGATCGATCCAATGAGAAAAAAATCGAAAAAGGAACTTGCTGATGAGCATTTCACGGCGACGCTCCCAAGCGTAATCGGTTTCCACGAAACGATGCTTGCCGACGGAGTCCGCAACGCGTTGCTGACACGTGCGATAACAAACCGCGTCTCGGCAGGGACCAGGTTTCTCGACGTCGGTTCGGGAGCCGGCACTTGGGCGATCCTCGCCGCGAAACTCGGTGCACGGCGAGTCGTTGCGATCGAGATGCAGGAGGCTTTGATCCCCCTGATATTCAAACATGCGCAAGAGAACGGCGTCGCGGACCGCATCGAGATCATTCACGGCCGTTCCGACGACGTTCGGTTGCGCGGAAGATTCGACGTGATCGTCAGCGAACTTTTCGGCTCAAGCGCATACGGCAAGGAAACTGTCGATTCCTTCGTTGATCTGCGAAAACGATTCCTCGCCCCGGGTGGCGTTCTGATACCACAGAAGCTATCGCTTTTCGCGGCTCCTGTTCATTTCGGCATGCTCGGCCGTGCCGTCCCGTCCGGTGTTCCGATATCGACGGAATATGTCCGCTCCATCGGGCGCAATTTCGCGGTAAACGTCGCGCTGAGGGATCGCGAACAGATCGAATTGTTGGCAGATCCAAAGCTTCTCTCCGAACTGGATTTCCGCTCGGTCGAATCGTCGCCGGCGTTTGATGGTATCGAAGTTGAGTTCGATGTCGGCGAAATCCGACGGGTGAATGCGTTTGCGACATTCGACAAGTCGACGTTCGACGACGGTGTCCTGATGGAGAATTTCGAATCCCAAAGCTGGGGAACGATTGTTTACCCGATCGCCGAGATCGACAAGGATGGGGCCGGCAGACTGTCATTCGGCCTGCGGATGAACGACAAGGGTTCGGTTTGGACGGTACGGGTCGCGAACGACAACACGATCCCGCCCGCGACCTATTCGCCGGCGCTCGCCGGTGCGCGGCTTAAGATGGCCGTTGCGACGGCACCCCATCGAACGGTACGGACACGAAAACAACTCAATGAGGCGCCCGGGCCGGCAGCTCGCAAACGATCGCGCACCTCGGATCGCGATTGACTAAACCCGCGAAAAACGCTAAACAGAAGATGCCGCGAAAAATCCGCAATCGCTTTCCGGGAATCTGAACTCGCGGCTTCCGATCTTGCTGAAAAGACACAAGACAATCTTGCCGTCGGGCGACAACGCCGCGTTGCCGCTCTTGATCGTGAATCCGAAGTCGGCAAGCGGTTCGACAAAGGATCGCTGGGCCGAGATGGCGGCCGATTTCCGCGTTCATTTCGGACCTTTCCAGGTCGCGTTCACCAAGCACGCGGGAGACGCGACCGAGATCGCCAAACGTGGAGCCGAGCAGGGCCGAAAGCTGATCATCGCGTGCGGCGGCGACGGCACGATAAACGAGGTCGCGAACGGCATTCTCGAAAGTGGTGGCTGTTGCGAACTCGGAATTTTACCTTCGGGAACGGGCGGCGACTTCCGACGCGCGGTCGGAATCTCGAACACCGAACGGGAAGCCGCGCGCGAACTGCGCACCGGCGAAACGAAAACGATCGACGTCGGCCGCGTTACTTTTCAGAACTTCGACGGCGAGACCGTTAGCCGGTATTTCGTGAACGTATCGTCGTTCGGGCTTTCCGCGGCGATCATCGAGCGGGTGAAGAAAACGCGGTTCCTCGACTGGCTCCCGAAGAGCTTTCTTCGCGGCAAAACAAACTTCGCGGTTTCGACGCTTCAGGAAGTTCTCGATCTCGGCCCGACAACGGTCCGCGTCAGTCTTGACGACGGCGAGGAAAAACCGTTGAGCACGGTGAATTTCTGCGTCTGCAACGCACGGTTTTTCGGCGGCGGCATGATGATCGCGCCGAATGCGAGCCTCACCGACGGCGTTTTCGACGTCGTGAATATCGGTGACATCAAAACCGGAAAGATTTTATTGAACGCATGGAAACTTTACGGCGGCACTCATCTGACTTTGCCGGAAGTTAAGGCGTCGCACGCGAAAAAGGTCGTCGTGACGGCCTCCGAGGACGTGAATATCGAGGTTGACGGCGAACTGCCGGGAAAACTTCCGGCGACGTTCGAGATCATTCCGAAAGCCTTGAAAATGAGGGTACCGAAGAAGAAATGAAATTCCAAGATTCCAAGCTGAGCATTCCAGGCGGAACATTCCACGCGGAGCATTCCAGGCGGGGCATTCCAAGCGGGGCATTCCAGGAATGCGCAGCCTGGAATCCTGAAATGCGCAGTTTGAAATCCTGAAATGCGCAGCTTGAAATCTTGAAATGCGCAGCCTGAAATCTGGGAAAGCGGATGGACTATAACTTCAGCGTAAAACCCGAATCTTATTGCGAGCGTCTCATCGATTCCTGCGAGCGGCACGGCGATCGCGTCGCGATGCGCATCGTCGGCGTCGATGACGAGGTTTACACATACGCTGACCTCCTGGCGCAGATCCGCGCGGTCGCGTTCAATCTTGGCGATCGCGGCGTCGGATTCGGCGAACGCGTCGCGCTGATCGGAGAGAACCATCCTTGCTGGGCGTCCGCGTACCTCGGCTCGCTTTATCACGGCGCGGTCGTCGTGCCGATCGACCCGAATGGTGAGATCGAGACGGTCTCAAACTTCATCGAAAATTCCGAAGCGAAACTGATCTTTCTCGGGCCGAACCAGATCGAGCGATACCGTGAGATCGGCGAACGGCTCGGCCGCTCGATCCCGGCGGTCGCGTGGCGCGTCAACGGAAATGGGACGAACGGCACAATCGAACACCTCGAAGACTGGCTTGCGACCGAAGTTCCCGCCGATTTTGCGTCGTTCGCGCCGAAGGCAAAGGGCGACGACATCGCGCTGCTGATGTACACCTCGGGCACGACCGGCACACCGAAAGGCGTTCCGCTCACTCATGGCAACATCGTCGCGGAACTCGACGCGATCAACGAGATGATCAACCTCGGCCCCGAGGAAAAGATCCTCAGTCTTTTGCCGCTTTTCCACGCGTATCTGCAGATCGTCAACATGTGGATCGCGACGACGCTTGGCTGCGAGGTCGGATACCTGAAGGAACTTTCGCCGGATGAACTCGGAAAGGCGATGAAGGCGTTCAGACCGACGATCCTGACGACGGTTCCGCGCCTGTGGTATCTCTTCCATAAAAAGATCTTTGACGCCGTCGCGGCGAAACCCGCGCCGGTCCGGGCGCTCTTCTCGGCGATGCTCGGGATCAACGGATTCATGCGCGACAGCGTCGGCGTCAACCTTGGACCGAGGCTCTTCGGCACGATCCACGACGGTTTCGGCGGCGACCTGCGGCTCGCGATCTCCGCCGGTTCGCGCTTCGACGCCGCAGTCGCGATCGATTTTCACAAACTCGGATTCACGATCCTGCAAGGCTACGGATTGACCGAGACTTCCGGCGCGGCGACCGGCACGTACCCGAATGACAATCGCGTCGGATCCGTCGGAAAGCCGCTTCACGGGGCCGAGGTGAAGATCGACGCGCCGGACGCGGAGGGCGTCGGCGAGGTGCTGATCCGCGGGACGATGGTCTTCAGCGGCTATTATCACAACGCGGACGCGAATGCCGAGGCTTTCACCAAAGACGGTTGGTTCAGGTCAGGCGACCTCGGCAAGTTCGACCGCGACGGGCATCTGTTCATCGTCGGCCGCAAAAAGGATGTTATCGTCCTCCCGAACGGCAAGAACGTCCATCCGGAGGATCTCGAGGTCCACTATCTGAAGTCGCCGCTCGTCGAGGAATTGGCGGTAGTCGGCGTCGAGGACCCGTCGATCGGCCGTGCCGGCGCCGAAAAGCTCGTCGCGATCGTCGTCCCGGATTTCGAATACCTGAAACGCGAGAAGATCGCGAATTCGCAAACGGCCATCCGGTTTGACCTCGACAATCTCGGTCGCGATCTTCCTGAATACCAACGCGTCCGCGAATACATTGTCCGCGCCGAACCGCTGCCGCGCACCGCGACGCGCAAGATCAAGCGATTCGAACTTCTCAAGGAGATCAAGGCCGGAACGATCGGCGAGATCAAGGAACGCAAACAGGAAAAGGAATGGAAGATCCAGCCGGCGGACGCGGCGATGCTCGAATCGCCCGCCGGAACGATCGTTCAGGCGGCGATCCGGCGAAACAAACCTGAGATTGAGTCGATCCATCCGGAAATGAACCTCGAGATCGACCTCGGGCTCGATTCGCTTGCTCGGGCCGAGGTCTTCGCCGCGCTTGAACAGGCGCTGTCGTGCGAGTTCGAGGCGGAGCAGGCGTCGCAGGCGCTGCGCGTACGCGACGTTATCGAACTTTGTTCGAAATTCGCCGGGGTCGGCGCGGTATCGACCGAGCTCCTCAACTGGGGCAAGATCCTGCGGACGTCAGACGACGACATCCCCGAGCTTCGTCCGGTTCTGCGTGAACGGCCGTTCTTCAAGCCGTTCGCGTTCGTAGTGGTCAAGAGCTGGTATCTGTTCTGGAAGCTTTTCACGCGGCTTGAAGTGATCGGAAAGGAGAACCTGACGGCGCTTTTCGACGGAAAATCGCAAATCGCAAATCGCAAATCGCAAATGGTTCCAAACGCTTTCTTGATCTGTCCGAACCATCAGAGCTTCATCGATCCGTTCGTCCTTTGTTCGGTCTATCCGTATTCGGTGTTCAGCCGGATCTTCCATGTCGGCGCGAGCGAGTTCTTCGAGAGCCGCTTTATGAAATGGGTCGCGCGGATGATCCAGATCGTGCCCGTTAATCCCGACACGCATTTGATGAAGGCGATGAAGGCCGGCGCGATCGGCCTGCGTCACGGACGTATTCTCAACATTTATCCGGAAGGCGAACGCGCCTTCGACGGCGAACTTCATGAATTCAAGAAAGGCGCGGCGATCCTTGCGAGCGAGCTCGATCTTCCGATCGTCCCGGTCGCGCTCGACGGCGTCTACAAGGTCTGGCCGCGAAACTCGATGCGGATCAGGCCGGCAAAGGTCAGGATCATGATCGGCGAGCCGTTTTATGCGAAGGACGTCGCGCCGGGCGAAATGCCGGACGAGGAACGATACGCCGCCGTCACGAAACATCTGAAATCCGAGATCGCCCGGATGATCGGCGAACTTCGCAAATAGCTCAAAAGGAATTATTCCCGCGAAATGCGGCAAACACGCGAAAATCAATGTTCTCGAAATGCCTTATCCGGATGTTTGAGGTTTTGATCAATTGCGACACGATGCCGCATCTTTGAAATGCTGATGATCAAACCGGCAACCGGATACGACTTCCCATACTTTAACCGAGATTGCGCAATAGACACTTCGGCTCCACAACGCCGTTGATCGATCTCGCCGCGGATTACGCAGATAACGCGGATATGCGCAGAAAGTGTAGACCTGATTGAACTTAGGCCGTCGATTGCGACAAAATCGCAATTCGCCATCATCCGGCTTAATGGGTTGTCCGCGTCATCCGCGTTCATCAGCGGCTAATCCGTTATCCGGGTTTAAGCAACTCAAGAGTTTTTGCGCTTTTGGCGTCTTTCGATCCGTAACTCGCGATCTCGTTCGAAAGCTGATCCCTCGAAGGCGCGTTTATCCACGAACGGCACTGGCGATGGTGTCCTTTTGCGTGAAACATCTATCCTTCGCGGCCAACTCCGTTGCGGCACGATGAGGGCTATCCAAAGGCGAAGCCGGAACATCTGATTCCGCGGATTCATGCTTCGGCTTTGTCTTTGCCATCCGATTAGGTGAAAATAACTGTACAAATCCCTTCCGAGAGTCAACATTATGAAGTTCCAAAGGTTCATTCCGCTTTTCGTTCTTGCCATCGTCTTTTCGTATTTCCAGGTCCAGGCCCAACCGCAATCGGCACTTTCCGCCTATATCAGGGAAAACTACACCAAGCGCGAGGTTTACATTACGGTGCGGGACGGCGTCAGGCTGTTCACGTCGATCTACGAGCCGAAGGACAAATCGCGCAAATACCCGATCCTGCTGAACCGGACTCCATACACCGTCGCGCCGTACGGAGCGGACAGGTTCAAACCGAGCCTCGGTCCGGACGCGCTGTTCGCCAAGGAAGGCTATATCTTCGTTTACCAGGACGTGCGCGGAAAATGGATGTCAGAAGGCACGTTCGCGGATGTCCGGCCGGACATCGACAATACAGACAATTCAAAGATCGACGAGTCGACCGACACCTACGACACGATCGACTGGCTCGTCAAAAACGTCGACAACAACAACGGAAACGTCGGAACCTACGGCATTTCCTATCCGGGATTTTACACCTCGGCGGGATCGATCGATTCGCATCCCGCGCTCAAGGCATGCTCGCCGCAGGCGCCAGTCTCGGACTGGTTCCACGGCGATGACATGCATCACAACGGCGCGCTTTTCCTTACCCAGAACTTTTCGTTCTTCAGCGGTTTCGGCCAATTCCGGCCGACGCCGACGAGCAGCGGCCAAAGCTACCTCAAGCCGTGGAAGGGGCGCAACTCCCCGGACGGCTACGACATATTTATGCAGCTCGGCGGACTCAAAGAGGTCGCCGACTACTACCAAACGGCGATCGGACAACGGATCGATTTCTGGGACCAGATGATGGCCCATCCGAACTACGATCAGTTCTGGAAAGACCGCAACATCCTCCCGAAACTCAAAAATGTCGGGTGTGCGACGATGACGGTCGGCGGTTGGTACGACAACGAGGATCTCTACGGCGCGCTAAATACTTACCGGCACATCGAACGCCAGAATCCGAACATCCTGTTCAATGTGCTCGTCGTCGGCCCGTGGGACCACGGGGGCTGGTCGCGAAACGACGGCGATTGGCTCGGCACCGCATATTTTGGAGAAAAGACGGGAGAGTTTTACCGCACGCAGTTGGAAGTCCCGTTCTTCAACCATTTCCTCAAAGGCGAGGGCGACATTTCAAAGATCAAGGAAGTCAACGCGTTCGACACCGGCTCCCATGAGTGGCGTTCGTTCGACGGTTTCAATCCGCCGAATGCGAACCCCACGACCATCTATCTCGGAGCGGCCGGGACTCTGACGTTCACGAAACCGGTCGGCCGCGCCGTGGCGTACGACGAATACGTTTCCGACCCGATGAACCCGGTCCCGTACACACAGAAGATCACGCAGAACTATCCGCGCGATTTCATGACCGAGGACCAGCGGTTCGCCGGGACCCGTCCGGACGTTCTCGTTTATCAGACCGAGCCCCTGACAGAAGACATTACCGTCGCAGGCGATATCGAGCCGAACCTTTTCATTTCGTCATCGGGAACCGACTCGGATTTCGTCGTCAAACTAATCGATGTTTTCCCTGACGATTACCGATACCCGCAGGGTCTCAGACCGCCGCAAAACTCGGCGTGGAGCGTCTTCCAGCCGGGTGGCTACCAAATGCTCCTGCGCGGCGAGCCGATGCCGGCAAGGTTTCGGAATTCGTTCGAAAAGCCCGAAGCGCTGAAGCCGAATACGCCGACCCCGCTTAATTTCGTGATGCCCGGCGTGACGCACACGTTCAAGAAAGGGCACCGGATCATGGTTCAGATCCAGAGCACTTGGTTTCCGCTCGTGGCGCGAAGCCCGCAGAAGTTCATGCCGAACTACAAGGTTGGAACCACGGCGGATTATCAGAAGGCGACCGAGCGCGTATATCGGTCGTCGAACTATCCTTCGGGAATCAGATTGAGGATCATAAAATAGAATGACAAAACTTCATCTCGTTTTGACAGTCGCGGCGATCGGTTCCGTGGCCTGCTACTCGGCGAAACAAGCCGAACGGAAACCGACGTCGGCTTCCCCGTCGTCGACGGTTTCGACGGTTTCATCGCCGTCCGGACAAACGGTCAGCACGTCGACGGTCGAGGAAGCACGTCGCGATTTCGAGGCGAAGAACTTCGACAAGTCTGAATCGGCGCTCAAAGAGATCGTCTCGAAAGAACCCAAAAACGCCGAAGCCCAGTACCTTCTCGGGAAGGTCTATATCGCCAAAAAGGACAAAGCTTCGGCGGTGGCGCCGCTTCGGGAGGCCGCAAAGCTCGATTACAAATCGGTCGAGAAACTGAAGGCGCTCGGCGACGTCTATTTCGATCTTGGCCGGTTCGACAATGCGATTGTTGAATACGGCAAAATTCCGGGCTACGAGCCGAACAATGCCGAAGCCTATTTCAACATGGGTCGAACTTACGTCAAGCTTGGCAACAAGATCGCGGCCCGTCAGCAACTCAAGAAACTGGATTCGCTCAACAAGGACTTTGCCGATAAGCTGCGGTCCGAAATGGGCGAATAATACGAATTGGGGAAGATCTTATGCCATCAACAGCAATCACTTTCGGGATCCTGCTGATCCTCTTGGGTTTGGGCGGATTTGGGTACGCGGCGTCGACGCTTCCCGCCGGCGAGCCGGTAGCGAAGGTCGTGACCGCGTTGATCCCGGCGGTTCTCGGAGTCATTCTCTTGGCGCTCGGAGTTGTCGCGAAGAGCAAGGAGAATCTGCGAAAACACCTGATGCACGCCGCCGTGCTCGTGGGACTGCTCGGCTTCGTCGCAACCGTTTCGAGTTTCCTGAAGATCGGAGCGTTGCTCGGAGGAACCGCGGAACGCCCGCTCGCGACATTCTCTCAGATCGTCACGTCGTTGATCTGTCTCGCATTCGTCGCATTGAGCGTGAAGTCGTTCATTGACGCGCGGCGCTCAGGGGCAGTTTGATCGAAACCCTTAATCCACTGTTCTTGTTTGACGCGGAGATCGTCCCGTTGTGCGCAAGCACCGCGCGACGGGCGATCGCGAGTCCGAGCCCCGCGCCGCCGGACCGGCGTTCCCGCGCTTCCGCAAGACGATAGAACGGTCGGAAAAGGTTGTCGAGTTCCTCATCTGGGACGCCGCCGCCGTGATCCTCGACGGCGATCTCGGCAAATGATCCGACGACGGCGAGGCTGACATCCACGCACGTCCCATCCGCCGTATAGCGCACAGAGTTGCGGACGACGTTCTCGATCGCGCTTCGCAAGAGATTCTCGTTCCCGACGATCCGGCAATCGTCGATCGTTTCGGCCTTCACCGACTTCCCTCTTGCCGTCGCTTCGAATTCAGCGTCTTCAACGATGTCTCGAACGAGCCGCGAAAGGTCGAGCTTGACCATCGAGACGTTCATCGATCCGCTTTCAAGCTGCGACAGCGTCAGCAAGCGCCCGATCATCTCGTTCAACCTCTCAGATTCGGTCTCGATCCGGTTGAGGTTCGGCAGATTTTCTGGCGTCGCTTTTTGTTTCGCAAGTTCAAGCGCAACGTTCATGCGGGCCAGCGGCGAGCGGAGTTCATGCGAAATGTCGCGCGTCAGGCGCTTCTCGCTCGTCACGAGAGTCTCGATCCGTTCCGCCATCTCGTCAAAATCGGCCGCAAGCTTGGCAAATTCGTCCCGGCGTTTTCCGATCTTGTCGGCGACGCGCGTCGAGAGGTTTCCGGCCGCCAGTTCGCGGGTCGCTTGCGACAGCTTGACGATCGGCGACGAGAGGTACTTCGCGAGGACATAGCAAACGAGCATCGCGGTCAAGAAAAGACCTAGCAGACGCAGATAACGGAGACGCGGTTCGCCAAGGAAAGGCGGCGGAACCACGCGGTTCCAAACGGCGAGCAGCACGAAACGTCGCCCGTCCTTCAGTTGCAGGCTTTTCGCGAAAACCACTTCCGGCGTACCGGTGAACGAAGCTTCGGTCTCACCGCTCGCGAAAGCGCGTTCGACAAGATCGTCGTGACGATGATTCGTGATCCCGTTGTTGACCACAAGATCCCGGCTCTCATCGACGAGGCCGACCTCGCGTATCGGCTCCGAACCGCCGATACGGTCGAGAAACTCCTGAACGCCCCGAAGTCCGTCAGACTCATAGATCTGGGCCGCGGTGCCGGCATGATTCCTGACCTGATTGCGTGCGATCCCCTGAAAACGCGATATGAACGGATCGCTTTGCAGCGTCCACGTGAAAAAGAGCGCGACGCCGACCATCATCGCCATCGCGGCAAGGAACCACAAAAAGATCTTGAAAAAGAGATTCATCTCCTATCCGACCGTGTAAATGTAGCCGACTGACCGAACGGTTTTGATGCGTTCGCCACCGTCGGAACGGGCGCCGAGCTTTTTCCGCAGATTGCTGATGTGCATGTCGAGACTGCGATCGAACGGCGAAAGCGTGCGCCCAAGGACCTTTACACTGAGTTCGTCCTTCTTCACGATCTTGCCCGCGTCTTCCGCGAGCGCTGCCAGCAGATCGAATTCGACCGACGTCAAGCTCACTTCCTCGCCGTTGATCCTGACCGAGCGGGCCCCGAGCGAGACCTCGAGATCATCGACCGCGAGCGTCTCCGGCGCCGCCGCCTTTGGCTCACTTTCGGCCCGCACCCGGCGCAGGATCGCGCGCAGGCGGGCGACGAGCTCACGCGGGTTGAACGGTTTGCCGAGATAGTCGTCGGCGCCGATCTCAAGTCCGACGATGCGTTCCATGTCGTCGCCTCGCGCGGTGAGCATCAGTACCGGAACGGTCGATTCCTTGCGAAGATCCCGCAAGATATCGAATCCGTTCTTTTTCGGCAGCATGACATCGAGAATGACGATCCCGTAGTCGCCGGTGAGTGCGGCCTTCAGTCCCGCCTCGCCGTCGTGGACCGCTTCCGATTCGAAGCCTTCAACGGAGAGATACTCGGCAACCAGAACGCACAATTCCTCGTCGTCGTCGATGATCAGGATCTTGTCCATCGCCTTGATTTTACGCCAGTTTACGAAGATGCGTCCAAGGTTTTACATTTCTTTACACAACGTCGCGATAAATTGACGTTCGGGCGTCCCGGAAAATCGTCTTATGTAGTGAAGGCTGAAAAAAAGCCATACAGAAGCAATCAAGGAGACGTTATGAAAAAGATCATCATCGCAATTTTGGGAGTCGCGCTCGTGGCCACGGGAGCCGTGTTCATTTTCGCGCAGAAGGGCGCCGGTGACGGACGCCCGTTCGGTAAGGGATTTGGTCGCGGATTCGGTCAGGGCGGACCGGGTCTTCTCCGCATGGCGGAAAAGCTCGGGTTGAGCGAAGAGCAGAAGACGCAGATCAAGGGTATTCTCGAAGACTCGAAGACGCGCGTTCAGCCGCTGATGGGGTCGCTTAAGACGAACCACGACGCGATCAAGGACCTCGGGACGGACGGCACGTTCAATGAAGCCGAAGTCAACCGGATCGCCGCCGCGCAGGCCGAGACGACCAGGCAATTGATCGTCGAGAAAGAAAAGACGAAGGCCGCGATCTTTGCGGTCCTGACGCCGGAGCAGCGGACGAAGGCAGCGGAATTCAAGACGCAGATGGAAGAGCGCTTCAAGGATCGTATGCCCGGTCCGGGCGGACGTCGTCCGTTCGGCGGACCCGACGGCCCGAGGGGTTTCGGCGGCGGCTTTGAGGACTGATAAGTTGGGCTGAACGAACACGGGGTGGGTCAAACGGAGAAAAACTGCGGATTCGCATTGCGGGTCCGCGGTTCTTTTCTTGGTCGGGGATCCGGGCGAATTGCCCGGATTCGTTTCTTGTTGATACCGAACGAAGTATTCGAAGCGATGAATTGTTTGCCCTGGATCTTTGCGCCTTCGCGCCTTTGCGGGAACATTGGGTCCTTAGGCCAGCGGTCGGGTTTTCCCGCCAAGACGCAAGGTCGCGAAGTTTCAATGTTCAAATGGTTCGAAGCAGATATTTCGCAGAGCGTTTCTGGAAAAATGCTGCGAAGTGATTTCTCCTGCCCGGACACATTCGGAGCAAATCTCGCGATCTTTTACGCAATCGCGGCCAGAGTCCCTAGCGCATCTGTGTTGATCCCAGATCAGGAGTACGAGATTTGTTGCGAGAGGCCGATTACCGTCGCGATTGATCAAACATCGAAAACAACTGACGGACTGACAGTTTCGAGTTCTTCGCCGGGAATACTTCGTATCGTGCAATCCGAGTTGATCCGCGTGATCCGCGGCCGGGCAATTCAAGGCTGCGGTCCGTGTTTATTAAACCATTTGGAACCAAAATCGTATTGACAAACGAAATCTTTGGATTACGATAGACGCAATGCCAACAACGATCACCGAAATCGAAGACGAGACCCGCGGAAAATCCGTGCTGCGGGTCGAGGGTTCGATGACCGCGGAAGACGCGGCGCTGCTCGAACGCATCGCACTGGACCTGCGCGGGACCAGCGACCGCAAGATCGCGTTCGATCTTTCCGATCTCGATTTCCTCGACAGCGAAGGCGCCCCGATCCTCATTAAACTTGTTCGCGATCATGGATTCGAGATCGAGGGAATGGAGTATTTCCTGCAAACGATGGTCAACGAGGCCGAAAAGAAGCACGCCTGAATCGCCTTCAAACGGGACTGCGCAATTATTTCCCGCGAAACACGCCAAATACGCGAAAACGTCCGTCTTTCAAGATCTCGTCCGGATGTGTGATGTTTGATCAATCGCGACAGTAAGCCGCTTCTTCGCAACACTCGTGATCCGGACGGGCAACCCGAAACGATATGGCAAACCGACAGACAACCGAAGAGATTTTCGCGTTTCTTGCGGATTTCGCGGGCAAAAATGTCCAACTCTAAGATCAGGACTGGACGGTCTTTCGCGTATTTCGGGGACACAACCCGGCGTTGCCACCGACCGGTTGCGAATTTTGAGAAATTCGGCAAATATCAGAAATCTATGAATCCACGCGAGATCGCGAAATTGGTCGGCGGCGAATTGTCCGGTAACGGCACTGCGGAGATTCGTTCGATCGCAAAACCCGAAACCGCCGGCGAAGATCAGCTGGCATTCGTTGACGACGCCGGGAAATTTGACGGAACGTCGGCCGGCTGTCTGCTCGTCCGGCCTGACTTCGATTCGGATGTTAGTTGCGACGTCATCCGCGTGAAAGATCCGAAGTTCGCATTTGCCGTCGCGGCGAGGTCGCTTCACCCGTATCTTTCGCGGAGCGGCAGGCACGAATCGGCGGTGATATCGGAGGACGCCGATGTCCGGGCGTCGTTCATTGGGGCGTTTGTCTCGATCGACGCCGGCACGAATGTCGGTGAAGGAACCGAGATCCACGACGGATCGAGGATCGGACGCGGGGTTTCGATCGGCAAATGCACGATCATTCACGCGAACGTTGCCATCTACGACAACGTCGCGATCGGCGACAACTGCGTCATCCATTCCGGAGCGGTGATCGGCGCCGACGGATTCGGATACGTCCGCGGGCCGGAGGGTTACGTGCAGTTCCCACAGATCGGGGCCGTCGTTATTGAGGACAATGTCGAGATCGGAGCGAACACCTGCGTCGATCGCGGAGCGCTCGGCGAGACCCGGATCGGCGAGGGCACGAAGATCGACAATCTCGTGCAGGTCGCGCACAACGTGCAAATCGGCAAACGGGTCGTCATCGCCTCGCAGACCGGCATTTCCGGAAGTGCGTCGATCGGAGACGACTGCGTCCTTGCAGGTCAGGTCGGAATCGCCGATCACGTCCGTCTGTTGCCCGGCACGACCATCGGTGCGCAATCGGCCGTGTTCCCGGGAAAGATCGTGCGTCCCGGAGTCTGGTGCGGAACGCCGGTGCAGCCGCTCGACGAATACAAACGCCAGAACGCGATGGTCAAAGGAATCGGACGACTTCGGGAGGAACTGCGCGAGATCAGGCGAAGAATCGGCCAAAATGAACCCTGATTTCTGCGAATTTCGAAGGATGTCCGCTCATCTCCAATCACTCAAATTCGAGGCATTCGGAATAGTCGTCGAGGTTTCAGGACCTGCCGATATAGGCGAAGGGATCGGTCGTGCGGTTTCGGAGTCGCTTCCGGGTTCTCGCCAGATCGTGGTCGAAACGGCGATCGACCGCCGCTTCACGATCCTGTCGGGAACAGACGGTTACTCGATCGACTCGAACGGCGAAACCTTGATCGACCGGGCCGACCTTGAAAGAACGCTGACATACCTTGGTTCTCACGCACGTCTTACCGTCGCCGAAAACGCGCGGGAGTTCATATTCGTCCATTCGGGGGCGGTGGTTTGGAACGGTCGGGCGGTCTTGCTTCCGGGCGAAAGCTACAGCGGAAAAACGACCCTGACGGCGGAACTCGTCAAGCGGGGAGCCGAGTACTTGTCTGACGAATTTGCGGTCATTGACAATCTCGGGCGGGCCTGTCCGTTCCCAAAGACTTTGTCGATGAGGGGAATATTGGACGGCCACCGCCAAGTGGAAATCTCCGCGGAGTCGCTCGGAGCGACCGTCGCCGTCGACCCGGTGCCGGTCGGAACCGTCCTGGTGTCGGAATATGTTCAGGGCAGCCACTTTCGACCGCGAGCAATCACGAAGGGCGACGGACTGATGGCACTGATCGCAAACACGGTTCCAATACGCGCGTCTCCCGAACGGGCGATCAAGGTACTCGGAAAGGCCGTTGCCGGTGCAGTCTTTTTGAAAGGAAAACGGGGCGAAGCGACCGAAGCCGCGGAGGCACTATTGGAGCAGCTCACAGGTCGCTGAAAGCAATTACGGCACACAATCGTCGGCGCCGAACCCCATGCTGAGGCACCTGCAGTTGGTGTCGGCACAAGCCATTGCCCCGAAACCGGACGGCACGCAAAACATACCGGACGGTTGATTGTCGCCAAGACCGCACGTGCACCCGCCCACAAGGGTCATGCAAAGCGAATTGGCGTGAATTGCCGTTGGCGCAACGAGCGAAGTGAGAACCGGCAACGCGACCAATGACGCCTTGCCGATGCGCCTGATTATCTCTCGCCGGCTGACCGCCGGGAACCGATCGGCCAGTTTAGGCGCATCGTCTACCAATTCCGCGCGCCTTAGCTGATCGAGAGCCAGCACGATCAAGTCCTCGTCGAGCGTTGCTCCATAGTCGTTGCCTGCCGACCTCGCGATTTCTTTGATGTCGCGGCGTCCGTCGCACGACTTCCAAACCGCGGCGGAGACTTCGTTCAAGCAATAGGCTCGGTGTTCGTTCAGATCATAGACCAAGAGTTCATTCCCGGCTTCCTGGACAATGATCGCTTCGGATCTGCTTCGTGGAGTGATGTTCATTCTTGGAAATACTGATTCTGCTGCGGATTCGGCATCGATCACCTTCAAAAGGATGCCATGCAGCCGAATATCATGTCAAATCTTTCGATTGTCGGCGGGTCACGTCGGCCCTCGTGCTCTTGACACGTGGTCTTCAAGATATCAATCTCAAGGCAATGTCGGTAGCCCATTCCCCTAACATGAGACTTTGCGACCTGCCTGTAGGCGCCCGGGTCTTGGTACGGTGCAGGCTCGACTGGAGATCAGGCGCGATCTCCGCCACGAGGGAGGATAAGATCGTCCTCACGATATATTCGCCGAGCGGCCGTACTTACAGGAAATCCTGTTCGTTGGAGACGCCGCTCACTTATGATGGATCGTTGCCGCTGGTCGGCGAAGGCACGTGGCGCGAAACGTTTGTAAAATATGATGTCCGTTGGTGAAACGGTCAAAACTGAGTCCTCGCGCGAAGGCGACGTTCACCCAAGTCACGATAATGCATCCCCGACTCCAAAGGACCATCGATCAGCTTGAATTCCGACATGCATTCAGCATTTTCGGAGTCGGGATCTCGTTCGTGACCAACGACGAAGACGCGATCGGTGAGCTTTTGCGGTTTGTCACCGAAACGTTCCCGAATCAAGCTTTCTCGAATGATAAGCACGTCCCTGACTTTGAATACGCGCTCGTGAGATACGTCGGACGAAAGGACACTTTGGTATTGAACCGAAAGGTGATTCTGTTCAGGACGGCGCGAAGCATGGTGTGGAAGTTTCTCTTGACGCACGTTCGATTACATATTGCCGAGCACGCCGTCGATCGGCTCTTTGTCCACGCGGGTGTTGTGGCATGGAATGGGAAGGCGATCGTGATCCCGGCCCGGAGCCTCCAGGGAAAGACCACGCTTACTGCGGAATTGGTCAAGTTGGGCGCAGTATACTATTCGGACGAGTACGCGATTTTCGATGGCGACGGTCTCGTACATCCATGTCCGAAACCGCTTTCGATCCGTCCCGCCGGAAAATTCCGACAAACTGACAAATCGATCGACGAGATCGGAGGCACTTCAGGAGAGAACGGCATTCCCGTCGCGTTGATCGTGTTCGCAAAATACAAATCAGGCGGCAATTGGCGGCCGCGCCGCCTGTCTCCGGCAAATTGCGTGATCGAACTGCTCCGAAACACAATACCGATCCGGCGCGTGCCGGAATTCGCCGTCGACGTCCTCACGAAAGTTGCACGTACCGCGATCACTGTCCGTTCGACGCGCGGCGAAGCGGTCGAGTGCGCTCCCGCGATCGTTTCCCTTCTCGATTCGGTGATGGCAGAGAAGCAGAACGACTAATCCAGATCGCCGCCGAAATCGACCGGCACGTAATGCATGAACAACGAGGTCGATGCGCAGCCGTCTGCCAACGGATACCGGTAATGCACGAGCTCGCATCCTTTATAAATCACGGCGTCGCCGTTCGAGAGATAGACCACGGGGTTTGAATCCCGCTCTTGCGAGTCAGCGGGATAATCCTCGTGCCGATCGGCGCAGTGCGCGGCATCGACGGTTGCCCCTTGTTTCAGGAACAATCCCCAAGGCGACGGATTTCGATCGATGTCGGGGCAGAAATCGACCTGCATCGAGATGCTGAATTCGCATTGCGCCCGATCAACATGCGGGGTCAGCGCTGATCCGGCAATGTATGACCCGGCGTAAACGTATGACGGGATCACGCCGCTTCCGACGACAAGGCTCATCAGCTTCGTGAAATTCCCGTGAAAGGTCCTCGCGAGCGGCTCATTGTGCTGGTAATAACGCTCGCTCTGAGCGTCATCGAAGGGCATGAACCCGTCGGCAACATAATTTCGATAGTATCTCTTCATCGCCTCAGACTGCGCTCGCGGGACAAGATCGCGCAGAACGGCATATCCGTTCAGCTCATAATTCGATTTCGCCACGGAAATCCATTCGGAAGCTGCGGCAGCATCGGACTCCAACAGGGCGACGCTCGTGAGGATCCCGGCCGAAAGCAACCGGCGTTTCAGCGCCGGATCAAGGCTTACTTGGGGACTATCTCCGGCGACGAATTGAGAGACGAGTGCGGCTTCCCGGTGACTCAGCCAATAACCAAGCTCGATCCCGGTAACGGGTTTGGTGATCCAGGCTGACGGCCGTCCGGAGTGGCGCCGGTCGTGCATCCACGACCGCATATGCGCCGGTTCAACGTTAATGAATCGGAACGTCGGGTTGATGATCAGGTCAGGCTCTGCAATGTCGTCCGCAAATTCATCGACATCAGTCAGCAACGCCGCGAAAAGCGGCTGTTCCGGAAGCGCGTTTGCCCGAAGAATGAATCCGTGACTGCGGAGAAGCTCGAATTCGTCCGGATCAAGGTCATCAAGAAGCCCGTCGTCAAGCATTCCGGTCCGCGCGACGCTTTCGAAAAAATCAAAAAGACCGGCATTTGCCGATCTTCTCAGTTCGTATGACTGAAGACCCGCGCCGGGTTTCGGCGCAACCAGATGAAGAGCCTCACCGCCCTCATCGTGAATGTCGATCAAGGGGTTAAACGCGAAATCAAACACTTGAGCCTAATCGAAACGTGACCTCACTAAGTGACTGCGGATCCAAGAAACGGCCGGAAGATCAAAACAAGGCATTGGTTACACGCAAGTCCGGCCCGCAGGTCCCGGCGGATTGGGGCTGCATAGACAGCTTCCGGTGGGAACGCTCGGGGAGTTTCGACACGTCGTATTCGGACAACTCGAACCCATCGGGGTTCCGCCAGGGCATGAACATGAAGTGCCCGTCATACACAACGACGAAGCGTGCGCGGCGGTCGGCGCAACCAACGATGCGACGACCGGCAACGCGACGGCTGTTGCAAGCCCGATCCGTTTCATCAGCTGACGTCTCGACAATCCGGCAAACTCCACGGGAGCCTCGACGTCCCCGCCGTCGATCAGACCGTTTTTCGACAGCTGCTGCAGCGCGAGCCAGACGACGTCCTGACCGATCTCCGAACCAAGCTGTGCACTGACAACGGAACGAATCTGTTCGTGGTCCCGTTTGCCGTCACACGCGTTCCACACGACCGACGAGGTATCGTTCAGGCAAAATGCCTTGTCCGTTCTCAGATCGTAAACCAAGAACTCGCCATCGAGTTCCTGCACAACAACTTCATCATCTCGGCGTTTTGCGAAAACGTCAGATCTCATCGATCTCTCCTTAAGGGGTATTAAAGTGATGCCGGAAGCTGGCACCTCTAATTATTGTGAACGCACACAAATAAGTCAACCGAATTCTTCGCCGGCCGCCTGTAACCCTCGACCAAGTCGGCCGCTCATCCGATCTTGACTTTCACGGCGCCGAGGATCCGACGTGAGGCATTTTCCTGAATAAACACCACACAACCCAAGGTCCTCCCGTTCCATTCGGGATCGAGTGCAAGGACGTACTCCGCCGAAAAATCGGATTTGTCTGCCGCAATCGACCCGATCGCGGTCAATCGGCGGACGACAGAATTGTGCCGGAGGGTACGTCCCGAATTCTCGCCGGCCGAGACATCACGTGACAACCCGTCTTCATAAACGGCAACGAATACGCTCGAAGTCTCGTGTTTCGGCATATTCTCGATCCCGATCCGCAGCCTTTCGCCTTCGACAACCGTGGTCACCGACGCCTTTGGTCCTTTCGAAGCCTGCATGATGAATTTCGCCGCGGCGCCAGAATCGTTACCGGACGCCTGAAACGCCCCGTCGATCACGAATTGCGGCGTGTACACCGAACCGAGTTTGAATCGTTCACCGTAGTATTCCTGACGCGACGAGAAGATCGCCGACGAAAACGGGTCTTTCCAACCGAGCCGGTCCCAGTAATCGACATGAAGTTCAAGGGGAATGATCTCGACCTCCGGGACGGGCTGTTCGCGCGCAAGGAATTCAAGATTGCGTTCAGCCGACGGACAACTCGAACAGCCCTCGGAGGTAAAAAGCTCGACAATCACGGGCACCGGCTCGTCCGACGGATTGACGAGTGGAGCATCCGTCATTTTTCGGCTTTCGACGGTCTGCATCGAGCACGATGCGATCCCGATCGCGACGACGATCAGAAAGGTGAAAGATTTCGTGCGCATACCGTAAATATATCAGACGCTACAAGTTTTGTTCCCTGTTTTCCCGTCCGGCAGGCATTTGTTAGAATGAAGTTTTTCGCAATCAAGAGAATTTTCGTCTATGCAGTCCGGCGCCAAAATAAAGGAAGAAAGCATCGAGGTCCGCGGTGCTCGCGTCCATAACCTCAAGGACATCTCGTTTTCGATTCCTGTCAATAAACTGACCATCGTCACCGGCGTTTCGGGATCCGGAAAATCGAGCCTCGCGTTCGACACGATCTACGCCGAAGGCCAACGCCGATACGTCGAATCGCTCTCGGCATATGCGCGGCAGTTCCTTGAGCGGATGGACAAGCCCGACGTCGACGAGATCGTCGGGATCGCACCCGCGATCGCGATCCGGCAAAAGAACTCGACTCGGAATCCGCGTTCGACGGTCGCGACGCAGACCGAGATCTACGACTATCTCCGCTTGCTCTTCGCCCGCGTCGGACAGACCTTTTGCCAAGCCTGCGGAACGGAGGTCAAAAAGGACTCGCCTGAGTCTTCCGCGGATGACATTCTCGCCAAACTCCCGCCGAACGAGCGATTCTACGTGCTTTTTCCGATCCGCGAGGATTTATCCGCAGACTCGAAGGCGAAGGTCAGGGGCGAAGCGTCGAGGGAAAAAACCCGGCGCATCAAGGTCAGCGCGGCGATTCTTCAGTTGATGCAGAACGGATTTTCGCGACTGATGCGTGAGGACAAGGTGATCGATCTTCAGACGCCGGAAGATTACGACTTCGACAATTTCGAAAATACCTTTGTCCTGATCGATCGTTTGAAAGCCGATCCGTCGATCCGCGTTCGGCTCGTGGATTCGCTGGAGATTTGTTTCCGCGAAACCTCGTCGGCAACAATCCGGACCGGCGACGGCGCGGTTGAACTCAACTTTTCGGACGCGTTTGTCTGCAAGAACGATGGATCGGTCTATGAAGAACCGGAACCCCGACTGTTCAGCTTCAACTCGCCGTTCGGCGCCTGCCCGACCTGTCAGGGATTCGGGAATTCGATCGGCGTCGATTATTCGCTTGTCGTTCCGAACGAGAACCTCTCGATCTTGGACGGCGCTGTCGAACCGTTGAGTCGCCCGCAATACGCCTGGGCATTCAAAGCGCTTCTTTCATATTGCAAAAGCGCGGAGATAGATACTTCCGTGCCATTCGGTGAGCTGACCGAAGCTCAAAAGCGGGCGATCTTTGAAGGCGAAAACAGCTGGCGCGGCGTTGCCGGCTTTTTCGAATGGCTGGAAACCAAGAAGTACAAACTCCATGTCCGGGTTTTCCTTGCGAAATACCGCGGCTACACGGTTTGTCCCGAATGCCGCGGCGGCCGTCTGCGGCAGGAAGCCCGCGCGGTCAGGATCGGAGGAAAATCGCTGCCGGAAACGGTGGCGATGTCGATCAGGGACGCGTCGAGATTTTTTGAGGAGCTCGAATTGACGCCTGAACGCGAAAAGATCGCCGACAGGCTGCTGATCGAGATTCGGCGCCGACTGAAGTTCATGGTCGATGTCGGACTCGACTACCTCACTCTCGACCGGCTTGCTTCCACACTTTCGGGCGGCGAGGCGCAGCGGATCCAGCTCGCGACAAATCTCGGGTCCCTCCTCGTCGGCACGCTCTACGTGCTCGACGAGCCTTCGATCGGTCTTCATCCGCGCGACAACTCGCGGCTCATCAGGATCCTCCAGAACCTGCGCGACATCGGCAACACGGTCGTAGTCGTGGAACACGATGATGAGACGATGCTGGCCGCGGACTATCTGGTGGACATTGGGCCGGGCGCGGGCGAGCATGGCGG